>NZ_JBZYWK010000009.1:0-178648 GCF_059115385.1 Occallatibacter sp. FHG110214_02
GGGCTTGATGTTGCTGTTGAGCCTGCTGCTGTTGGCGTTGTTGTTCCTGCCGTTGCTGCTCCGCCCGCTGCTGTTGTTGCTGCTGGGCTTGATGTTGTTGCTGCTGTTGCTGCGCCTGACGTTGCTGTTCCTGCTGCGGCATCTGATGTTGCTGCTGTTGTTGCTGGACCTGGCGCTGCTGCTCGCCTCGCTGTTGCGCCTGTCTCTGCTGCTCAGTCTGTTGTTGCTGCAGAGCCTGGCGTTGCTGCTCCGCCTGTTGTTGCTGACGCTGCTGCCCAAAACGCCCTGCTTCCTGCTGTTGCTGCGGCCCACCCGGACGCTGCTGTTGCGGCTGGCCGGGCTGCTGGCCGGACCTTCCTATCTCGGGCCGTTGCGTCGGCGCATAACGCACTACCGCTGGCGGTTTCACATTACGGTCCGCAATAATCGGACGATTGTTCACCAGCGTCTGCGGACGACCATTGTTCACATGCGCAAAGTTATTCTGGTTCGCACGCGCCTGCTGCACCATCTGCCTCTGCGAATTCATCGGCGGCGTATGCTGCTCGTGCAGAGCCACCAGTTCCGCCGCACGCGGACGGTAATTCACGCCGCCTCTGCCGCCGTTGAAGCTCACACGGTTCCCGTTCACGTTGTTGATATGGTAGTCATACACATTCCGCACATTCGTCGTGTTGATGTTGTTCACCGTGCGGTTGTAAGAGAAGTTATTGCCGCGCCAGTAACCACCCTGGTAGCCCGAGCCGACATATCCATTGCCATAGTTAATGCCGCCATAGTAGCCAACATGCCGGCCCCAGTAGCCTGGATAATACGCATACCGGTTGCCGCTATAGCCCCAGTAGCCCGGCGTCCACAGCGCGCCGACATAAGGAGCCATCACCCACGCGCCAGTCACCCAGTAGTAGCCGGACGACGCATAATGCCAATACCCCGGAGTCCAGATATATCCATCCCCAGGGCAAGGCGGCTGGTCATACTCAGGCAGCGGCGGAGGCGGTTCCTGCGCATAAGTTTCAGCCTGCACGCCATAGCCGTTATCCGCGTTATATTCCGTATCCGGATATTGCTGCTCCACACTCTGATCCGTAGGAGCCTGGTAATCGTCTGAATAAGCAGCCGGCTCCGCATCGGGAGCGGGCGCTGGAATCGGAGCCGGGGCCGGAGCAGCCGCTTGAGCGGGCGCAGGTGCCGGTGCCGGAGCGGGTGCCTGGGAAGGAGTGGAAGCAAATGCAGGAGCACTTGTCGGACTATTCGACACCGGCACCACATTCGCATTCGCCGGATCCTGAGGCTGCTGCAGTCCCTGGTCTTGTGTTGCATTTGTATTCGTATTATCAGCAGTTTGGGGAGCGGGATTGCTCTTGCATCCACCCACAGAGAGCGCGAGCGAAGTTGAAAAAGCTGTAAAAACAAAAGCCCTTGAGAATCTATTCATATACGTCCCTCTAGGCATCGTTGGATGCCTGGAGCTCCAAGGCCGTTGCACACAGGCACAAACACAAGCCGTTCCGCCAATCAGTTATGCTTCGGCTTGCTCCCCGGCGGCGCGCTCCGCCCCTGCGCATTCGCCGGCGGAGTCGTCACCACTCTGCGCTCCGTCCGCGCATGCGGCACAATCCCCACGCACACATCCGAATCCTGTCCCCGCGCCAGCCCAGCGCCCTGTACCGTCTCGCCGCACAACCGCACCTTCATCGCATCCGCATCTTTGCTGCCCAACGTCATAAAGCGGTCCAGCCCCGTCTGCGGATCGCGGTCATAGCGAAACACATAATCCTGCTCCGGCTTCGCCTTTCCAAAATCAAAGTGGTTCCACACCGCCAGAAACTCACTCCCCGCGCCAGCCCCTGTCTTATCTCCCACACCCGTCACCGGCAGCACCGCATACACTTGCGTCTGCGTCACATCCGCCTGCGTCGCATTCGTCCACACCGGAACCCCTTGCGTCCCGCGTAGCCACCGCGCCACAAAAATGTGCTGCCGCAAATCATAGTGAAACGCCGTCAGGTAAGTTGTAGCCGCGCATTCGCTGCAATCGTCATACAGCACTGCGGGCTCACGCGTCCCAGCCACAAGCTGCAACCCATCCAGCCAACGCAAATTCACGCCTTTCAAAACCGGCGTCAGCAAATGGCTCTTCAGCGAAATGTTGTAAATCTGAAACGTATCCGCCGCAGGCGAAGCATCCGCCGCAGCCCTCAGCGTAGTCACCACCAGCGCCTGGTCATACTGCACGCCAATCTCGCGAATCGCCGACCACTTCTCGCCTTCCAGCGCCTTCGTCACCCAGATAACAATGCTCTGGTCCTTGTCGGAGTGAAAGTCCACCCAGCGAAAGCTATCCTGCGCACCGGCAAATATCGCCGCGCACAACATCCCAGCAAGAACCAGAAAAAGTCGTCGCATCAAAGTCCCAGCTTCTCCCAAATCGAATCCACACGCGCCTTCGTCGCCGCATCCATCTCAATCATCGCGGGCCACGGCCTCTCAAACCCTTCCGCCTTCCACTTCCGCGTAGCATCAATGCCCATCTTCGACCCATAGTTCGGCAACCGCGAAGCATGATCCAGCGAATCCACCGGCCCCAGCGTGAACTGAATATCCCGCTCCGGATCGATGTTATTCGCCACGCGCAAAGTCACCTCGCTCATGTCATGCACGTCGCAATCCTCATCCACCACAACAATGATCTTCGTAAACATCGCCTGCCCCAGCGACCAGATCGCATTCATCACCTTGCGCGCCTGCCCCGCATAGCTCTTGCGAATCGAAACAATCATCAAGTTGTGAAACACCGCCTCAACAGGCAAATGCACGTCCACCAGTTCAGGAATCTGCATCTTCATCGCCGGCAGAAAAATCCGCTCCACCGCATGTCCCATCCACGCATCTTCCATCGGAGGCTTGCCCACAATCGTCGCCGCGTAAACCGGATTCTTCCTATGCGTAATCGCCGTCAGATGAAAGACCGGATACTGATCCTCCATCGTGTAGAACCCCGTGTGATCGCCAAACGGTCCTTCCGTCCGCATCTCACCCAGTTCCACATATCCCTCAAGCACAATCTCCGCCTGCGCCGGAACTTCTAAATCAACGGTCTCGCACTTCACAATCTCAACCGGCTTGCCGCGCAAAAATCCCGCGACCAGAAACTCCTCAACCTCTGGCGGAGCAGGCACAATCGCCGCAAACGTCGTCGCCGGGTCCGTTCCAATCGCCACTGCCACTTCCAGACGGCTTCCCTTCTGCTTCGTCAACGTAACCTGCGGCAATCCGCCAATCGGTCCATCGGGAATCGTCACCGAACCACCCGCCGACTCCGCCATCACCTGCACGCTAGCCGTTCGCGCATCCTCACTCGCGCCAGTCTCAGCCGCAGCCCGCAACGCATTCCGGTAATGCTCCGCCGCAACCTTCTGCCGCTGCCAGTGCATCCCCGTCGTCTGCCCATCAAACACCTGCATGCGATACATGCCAATGTTCCGCTTGCCCGTCTTCGGGTCCTTCGTATGCACCAGCGGCAGCGTAATAAACCGCCCGCCATCATGCGGCCAACACTTCAACACCGGAAACGCATTCAAATCAAAGTTGTCTTTCAGCACAACCTCTTTGCAAGCCGCGTCCTTCGCGCTCACCGTCTTGGGAAACGCACTCACCAGTTCCCCCAACTGCGGCAACATCTTCAGCTTGTCCAGAAAACCGCCCGCAGGCGGCTTCATATTCATCAGCGCGGAAATCCGCTCCGCAATCTCATCAACTTTCTTCACGCCCAGCGCCAGCGCCATCCTGCGCTCGCTGCCAAACTGGTTCATCAGAACCTGCTGCCCCGGAAACCCCTTCACATTCTCAAACAGCAGCGCCGGACCACCCGCGCCCCACTTGCCGTCTTTCATTTTGGACACGCGATCCGTAATCTCCGTAATCTCCAGCTCCGAAGAAACCTCTTCGCGGATGCGCTTCAGCTCGCCCTCTTTTTCCAGCGTCTTAATCCAGTCGCGCAAATCGTCGTATGCCAATGTCTCGTAATCTCCTTCCCTGATTCTAAAGCGCACTCACCATAGTGGACCTCCGTGCCATTGCCGGGCACACTCTCTTGTGTCACACTCGCAGGCACGTAACGGCCTCAGTTCCCCACCACTATCCAGACGCGCTCGCTTACGTCGAACACAGCCATAAGGAGTCACCTAAAAATGAGCACTCTTCCGGCAATACCCAATAAACCCTATTTCAAACGCCGCAAAATCTTCTCCCCGCAGGCCCGTGCCGCCAAGGCCTCCGGAGCAGCCCCCTGGAGCGTCCCCGCACTCGCCACCGCCTACAACTGGCCAACCAACCTTTCCGGAGGAGGCGTCATCGGCATCATCGAACTCGGCGGAGGATGGGTCCAGTCCGACATGACCGCCTTCTTCCAGTCCATCAGCCAGCCCAATCCATCCATCACAGATGTCTCCGTAGACGGCACCACCAACAGCCCCAACCAGAACCCCGGCTCCGCCGACGACGCCGACTACGAAGTAGCCCTCGACATCCAGGTCGCCGCAGCAGCCTACTACGCCGCCACCGGCAAAGCCGCCACCGTCCGCGTCTACTGGTCGCAGGACATCGCCACCGCCGTCCAGAAAGCTGCCTCCGACGGCGTAGACGTCATCTCCATCTCCTGGGGAGCCGACGAATCCAGTTGGGGCACCTCCGCCGCCGAGCAGATGGAGTCCGCCGCACAGGCCGCCACCGCCGCCGGAGCCATCGTCTTCGCCGCCGCCGGAGACAACGACTCCTCCGACGGAGGCTCATCCGCCGCCAACGTCGATTGCCCTGCCTCCTGCCCCCACGTCATCGGCTGCGGAGGCACCCTCAAAACCAAAACCGCCGAAACCGTCTGGAACGACAATCCCGGCGAAAACGACGGCGAAGGAACCGGCGGCGGCTACTCCACCATCTTTCCCACGCAATCCTGGCAAATCGGAGCCCCAACCCCCTCCACCACAAAGTCCAAAGCCAGTTCCGGCGCTGGCCGCATGGTCCCGGACGTAACCGGCAACGCCGACCCCAACTCCGGCTACGAAATCTACGTCCATGGAGCCAGCACCGTCGTAGGCGGAACCTCTGCCGTAGCCCCGCTCTACGCCGGCCTCTTCGCCAGCTTCGGAACCAAGCTAGGCTTCGTCACTCCCACGCTCTGGGAAAACCAATCAGCCTTTACCGACATCACCAGCGGCAGCAACGGCGCATACTCGGCAGCCGCGGGCCCCGACCCCTGCAGCGGCATCGGCGCCCCCATAGGCAACAAAATAGCCGCCCTCTTCACCACCGGCAGTTCCTCAACCACCACAACGGCACGCCCCACCACCACGCAACATCCAACGACCACAACCCCACACCCCACCACCACACATAAACAGACGACAACCACGCATCCCCCAGCTACCACCACACACCATCCGACCACGACGACAACGCCCCGCCCCACCACGACGCACCATCATCATCCAACCACCACCACCCCGCGTCCCACCACCACGCATCACCACAAGCACCACAAGTAGCCGCAACTTCCGGCGGGTGCCCCCGGTCCCTAATTTGGGGACCGGGGATACCCATACCGCCAGCCCTTCCGTTTTTCGTGCACCCACAAAAATAACGTTGTCATCCTGAGCGAAGCGCATTGGGGCCCCGCGAACGGCATTATCGTTCGTGGCGTAGGCGGAGTGAAGGATCTGCGGTTGCCCTTTACATAGCTTTTGCCCTTTACGGCCTTTCCATCTTTTATGTTTTTGCCGAGTATCTAAAACCCCTTGCCCCTTGCTCTCTGTGGAAATCTCTTGTCAAGCTCTGCGAGCGAAAATATTTTCTAACTCATTGATTCCATTAAGCAAAAAACCTCAAACAGTTTGCGCTCAATTATGGTGCTTTATGCCAAACTAAAAATAAGCAGAAATAAAGCAGAAAAACGGCCCGATTCCTTGGGAATCGGGCCGTTCTGTTTTTATCCACTAACTAGCCAATACGAAAGAAAGGAGATCCCAATGCACTCAAAGGCAGGCACAACCCTCTGTAACCTGACACATGAAACCTGTAACCTGCCTTCCCCACAGTTCCACAGTTCACAAATAAAGATTCTGCACAGGGACTGTGCAATCCACCGCAACCCAAACAAAACAAATGGCTCCGAAAACGGGGACACTGTGCTTATACACACAGAACATCAAAAAACGAGCAACCGCCAAAGCCCACACACAAGAAAAGAGGCCTCCGCCTCCGACATACGCCTTTTATCTATAACGTCTTTCCGTTCTTTATCTAAAACCCTGTACCCTGCACCCCGTTACCCTATCCCCTGCTTTAGAGCAGCTTCCCCTGCGCCAGATCCCGCACCAATCCCCGATCCGCAGGCAGAAAATCATACTCCGGCAGCTTCTCCAGCGGCGACCAAACCACCTGCGCATAGATATGGTTCACAATCTCGCCGGAAAACTCCCGCACCGAGAAGAACTGCAAATCCACAGCCCCGCCATTGCGGTAGTTATGCCGAATCCGCGTCACCAGCGGCCCAACCGTCGCATGAATGCCAAGCTCTTCATGCAACTCCCGCTGCAGCGCCTCTTCCGCGCTCTCGCCCTGCTCAATCTTGCCGCCCGGAAACTCCCACTGCAACGCCATCGGCTGGTCCACCCGCCGCTGCCCAATCAGAATCTCATTTCCGCGCACAATCAGCGCCGCCGCCACAAACCGCAGCGCGCCAACCGGACGATTCAGAGATTCGTGCTGAGGATTCTCCACGAACCCAGTCTACTCGCACCCGGCTCCAAGCACATCCGCAACCCGCGCAAAGGTAACGAGTTAAGCACCTTGAAGCGCAATTGCCATAAGCGCTTACATTTACTTTTTCAGCAAAAGCGTATCGTTCGGCTGAAAATATCCCCAGCCCTTTGCCGTCAGCACTTCCAGCAACTCCGCCGTAGGATTGATCGGAAACGGATGCGCCGCAATCTCCAGCATCGCCAGATCGTGGATAGAGTTGCCAAAAACAGCATCCGGCCGCGTCACGCCGGCACGCTTCAGAGCCTCAGCCTTGCCCTCATCGGTCGGCACATCCACCAGGTCGCTCGTAATCACGCCATTCACAACCGCAACCTCGGCAGCCAGCACGCGGCTCTCCGGAATGCCGAACTCCCGCACGCCTTCCGCCACAACCCACTTGTTGGTGGAGCTAACCGCCCACAAATCCGCGCCGGCCTTGCTCAGTCCGGTCACCAGCTTCTCCATATCGGCAAAAACATCCTGCCGCACAAACTCGCGAACATACTCCGCCGCCGCCTTGCGCACTTCGTCCTCACGCAGCCCGGCATAAATCTGCACCATCTCGCCGCAAATCTGCAACTCGCTCACATCCCCTGCGCGATACCCCCTGTAACGCGTATCAATCCAGTCGCTTGTGGAGCGCGAAACCAGCCCCTGCTCAATCGACCACTCCATAAAGCCCACGCCGGAATCCAATCCCCAAAGCGTCCCATCGCAGTCAAACACGGCCACCGCAGGCTTTACATCCTGAACCTTAGCTTCCAACTCACCAGCGCTCCAACGCGCGGCTTCCAACTGTGTTGTCATCCAGTCTTCTTTCCCGTACCCAAAAAATCTCTTCCCACTATTTTCCGTGAATCCTGACGAATTTGCACGTAAACGTTTCTTAACAGGACTACCTCACTTCAACAATCCGCTGCAATTCACTCGTATTGCTGGTCATATTAGCATCCTTGATTCCGTAATTAACCAGATGCCGAACCACTCCGATAATCCTCCGCCGCGAGCAGAGCGGGCAGATAATCGACCTGTGAACCCAGCCTCCAACCCGGCACTGCTCAAGGACTACCAGTCCTACCTGCGCGTCGAAAAGGGCTTGCGTCCACTCACCTGCGAAGCCTACTTGAGCGATCTCCGCACCTTCGCCGAGTTCCTCGAATCGCGCCACGGCGTGCTTCTCTCCGCCACACAAGAAGATGTTTCCGCATTCCTCGAACACCTCCGCACCCACAACATTGACTCACGCTCCTCCGCACGCAAACTGAGCTGCCTGCGCGGCTTTTACAAGTGGCTCCTACTCGACCGCCGCATCCACCACGACCCCACGCTCAACATCGAGTCGCCCAAAGCGTGGAAAGTCCTTCCGAAATCGCTTGCCGAGCCGGAAGTTTCCGAAATGCTGGAACGCGCCGCACTCGCCGCGACACATCCGCAGGCCCGTGCCACCGCTCTCCGCGACCGCGCCATTCTCGAACTGCTCTACGCCGGCGGCCTCCGCGTCTCCGAAGTCACCACGCTGAATACCAGTGACCTGAAGCTCGATGAGGGTCGCGTCATGGTCCGAGGTAAAGGCGACAAGGAACGCATCGCTCCAATTCACGCGCAAGCGGTCGAAGCCCTCGAAACCTACATCAACGAAGGCCGCCCGCACTTGGCGCGCATCACAACCAAACGCAGCAACCCACACAGCCACGCCAATAATGCGCGCCTCTTTCTTTCCTTGCGCGGAGCGCCGCTCACCCGCCAATGGGTTTGGCACCTTGTAAAAATGGCGGACAATAATGCCAGCCCGCACATGCTGCGTCACAGTTGCGCCACGCATATGGTTGAGCACGGCGCAGACCTCCGCAGCGTACAAACGCTGCTAGGCCACGCCGACATCTCAACCACGCAGGTCTACACGCATCTGGCTCTCGGCAGACTGAAAGAAGTCCATCGCCTGCATCATCCCCGCGCCAAGCGCGCCGCCGCAGAGCCAACACCTGCCCCCGCGCTGCTTGAGGAAACCGCATGACCGCGACTCTTGCCGAGCCCATCACAGCTTCGGCTCTGTACACTCTCGTCGCAGACTACCTCCGAACCTTAGCTAACGAACGCAGTGCATCGGCTCACACCCTTCGCGCCTACGAACGCGAACTAAGCAGCTTTGCAAGCTACGCGGCAGAAGTTCTCGGGGAAGATTCCTCACCCGAAAAAATCGAACACACCCACATTCGCGCCTATCTCGGAGTCCTCTACGAGCGCGGCCTCTCAAAAGCCTCTGCCGCACGCGCCCTAGCCGCCATCCGAAGCTGGTTCAAGTGGCTCGCCCGCACCAATCGCGTCCAGCAGAACGTGGCCTCACTGGTCTCCACGCCCAAGCTGCCGAAGCATCTTCCCCGCGTCCCCTCTATCGAGCAGATGAACCGCGTAGTGGACAACATAAGCGAAGACGCCGCAAGCTGGCCTTCCCGCGACCGAGCCATTCTCGAACTGCTCTACGGCTGCGGCATGCGTAACGCCGAGCTCACCGCACTCAACCTCAACGACATCCATTGGGCCAACGACGCCATCCTCGTCCGCGGCAAAGGCCAGAAGCAGCGCTATGTGCCGCTGGGCGACGCCGCAGCGCAGGCTCTCCGCGAGTACCTGGCCGAGCGCAGCGCACGCCTTGCCGCCAGCGAAGGCAATCAAGCCGCTGCACGCAACACCCAAGCCGTTTTCATCAACCTGAAATTACGTGGCCTGAATCAGCCCGGCGGCGAAGCCCGCCTGACAACGCGCTCCGTAGGCCGCATCGTCAAGCGAGTAGCCATCACACGCGGTCTCTCCTCCGACGTGCATCCGCACACACTGCGGCACGCCTTCGGAACGCATCTACTGGAAGAAGGCGCAGACCTCCGCGCCATACAGGAGCTGCTAGGCCACGAACGCCTGTCCACCACCCAGCGCTACACACAACTAACCGCCGCCCAGCTAACGAAGGTTTACGACGATACGCACCCGAGAGCGAAGTGAAACAGCTATCAGCTATTAGCCCTATACTCAAAATCGAAAATTTGCTTTTTTGCCAAATTCAACAACACTGCGGGTACTGCCACAATCGAGCTAACAGCTAATAGCTAACAGCTAGGAGCTCCCTTTACAGCAGCCCCTTACCAATCAAATACTTTTCCATATTCTCAACCGCATCCGCAGCCACGCGTTTCCCTTCCGGCTTGAACGGCACTCCCTCAATCCATGAAGGCCCGCGCCCTCTGCGCGCCCGGTCAATCGACTCATGCGCCACGCGGTACACTGCCACCACATCATTCGCGTCCACATGGATGCGTGGCAAATACCCTTCACTTGCAGCACTCTTCGCCTTCTTGCTCTTCTTCTTTGCGGCGCGCATCTCCCGTGCCAGATCTTTCTCGTCGATATCCTTTGCACGGCTCACAAAAATCAGCGGCAGATCCAGCCTCTTCGCAAGCCCCAGCGCGTCCGTCCACTCCTCGCTGCACGGCTCGCCAAAAATCACGCCCACCTTGCCGCTCTTGCGCGACTTCGATAGCAGCCCCGCACCCAGCACCAGCCCGAACTCCAAGCTATGCGACGCAGCAGGCTTGCCCTTGCGCTTCAGCCTGACCGGCGCATCGGCAAGTGCCGTAACCACAGCATCGCCATCCACAAGGTCCATCATCACGGCTGCGGGAATTCCATCCACCACTCCGCCGCCGCGCTTTGCCGCCTTCTCGCACTTCTGCAAATCCGCATAAAGCGCCTTCAGCGTCGCATTGGAAATCAGGGAAAACTCTTGTTTCTTCTCCGGCGCAGTCTTCGCAACGCGCGGCTTCTTCTTACCAGCCATCCAGGAAACTCCCTCACATACTTAGCAGTGCTGTGATTGTAGCGTTGAACGCATAAAACTACGTCGAATAATCGGCGTTGATGCTCACATATTCTTTCGTAAGGTCTGTGGTCCAGAAGACGCACTTCCCCTCGCCCTGATGCAACGCGATCGAAATCGTAAACTCGCCCTGCTTCAGGTATTCATGCGCCGCAGCTTCATCAAACTCGTCCGCGCGGCCACCATCGCGGCAAATCCGCAAATCGCCAAACCAGATATCAATCTTTACCGGGTTAATCTGCGCACCGGAGTAGCCAATCGCCGCCACCAACCGGCCCCAGTTCGGGTCCATCCCCGCCCACGCCGTCTTAATCAGTGGCGAGTGCGCAATAGCCTTTGCAATCTTCAACGCATCCGCGTCCGTGGCAGCGCCATCAATATGCAACTCGACAACGTGCGTCACTCCCTCGCCATCGGCAACAACCTGCTTCGCCAAGGAAGTTGCAACCTGCGTCAGCGCGTTCGCAAACTCTTCATCGCCCGCAAAAATCTTCGCGCCGCTCGCTCCGCTGGCCAGCAGCAGCACCGTGTCATTCGTTGAGGTATCGCCATCCACCGAGATGCAGTTAAAGCTCACCTCAACCGCCGAGCGAAGATACGCATCCAGCACCGCCGGTTCTACATCCGCATCCGTCAGAATATAAACCAGCATGGTGGCATGCGGCACAAGCTGCGGATGAATCATCCCCGAGCCCTTACAGACCGCTGCAATGCGAACTTCCTTGCCGCCAACATCCAGCCGCGCAAACGCCGTCTTCTCCACAATGTCGGTCGTAAGAATTGCCTGCGCCACCTGCTGAAAGTGGTCGCTCTCCGAGCCAATCTGTTCGGCCAGCCCCGGCAACGCTGCAATCAGCTTTTCCGCAGGCAGAGGCACGCCGATAATTCCTGTGGAAGACGGAAAGACTTCCGTCTCGTCGCAGCCAAATACCTTTGCCGCAGCAGCGCACGTCGCATTCGCGGCATCAATTCCCGCCTGCCCCACCGCGCAGTTCGCATTGCCCGCGTTAATGGCAACCACGCGAACCTTGCCGCCCGTCGCCTTCAGATGTTCCTTATCGACAGCCAGCGGAGCGGCGCTCACCTTGTTGGAGGTAAACATCGCCGCGGCGCTTGCCGCTTCATCCGCCACAATCAGCGCAAAATCCGTGCGGCCACTGGCCTTTAAGCCAGCCTTTGCCGCGCCAAACCGAAACCCCTTCGGCATTAAGAATGTAGAAATCTCGCTCATCACACTCACAATCACTGGATTTCCTGCTGGCTCATTGCGTTTGCGCATACTTCAAGCACAGCCCAATGCAAGATTTAATCTAACAAAGAGGACATCAGATACGTGAACACATCATCCACAGCCGCTCCCAATTTTCTCGAACTCCAAAATGTCAACGTCGCCCGCGGCGAGCGCATCGTCCTCCAGAACATCAATCTCACCATCCGCGCCGGTGAGCATGTCGTCATCCTCGGCCCCAACGGCTGCGGCAAATCCACGCTCATCCAGACAATGAACTGCCAGCTCTACCCGCTCGTGCAGCCGGGCATGAAGGTGAGCATCTTTGGCCGCGACCGCTGGGACCTTACCCAGCTACGCAAGCACTTTGGCATCGTCACCACCAATCTCCCCGGAGAGCGCACCGCGACCACCACTGGCCTCGACGCCGTCATCGCCGGATTCTTCTCCGCATCATCGCTCTGGCCCAACCTCCACGTCACTGACGAAATGCGCTCCCGCGCTGTGGAAGCACTCGAACGCCTCGATGCCACGCGCCTTGCCAATCAGCTTGTCGGCGAAATGTCTGCCGGAGAAACCCGCCGCATCCTCATTGCCCGCGCCCTCGTCCACGGCCCGCAACAGCTTCTCTTCGACGAGCCTTCCAACGCGCTCGACCTGGCCGCACAACGTGAACTGCGCGACACCATGCGCCGTCTCGCCAACGAAGGCACCGGCCTTGTTCTCGTTACGCACCACCTCGGCGACATCCCACCGGAAATCGACCGCATCATCCTGATGAAGCAGGGACAAATCATCGCCGACGGCCCAAGAGAAGAGTTATTAACCGAACCGCGCCTGAGCGAACTTTTCAACACGCAGGTCCGCATCGGCCGCGATGATGAATGGCTGCATAGCTGGTAGAAAACAGGGAATAGGGAGTAGAAAGCAAAAACAACGGCAACAGCACCCTCTTCACCCACGCAAAAACAGCTTCGTTCCAAATGGCATTTTGGTGAAAAGGAAACGGGATTTGGTTTTCTATTCCCTGTTCCCTACTCCTATTCCCTGCTTTTCTGCTACCATTCTCCCGTCCGCCCGTCCATACTTCACACGCTCACGGAGGTTCCCGATGAGTTCCTATTCTCGCCGCGATTTCATCAAGACCACAATTGCAGCCACCACCATCGCCGCCACTGCCGCACCCGCTCTTGCAGCCAAGCAGACCGCCACCGATAAAGTCGCCCTCGGACGCTCCGGCGTCACTGTCACGCGCCTCGCTTTCGGCACCGGAACCAACAATGGCTACGTGCAGGCATCGCTAGGTCAAAAGGAATTCAATCGCCTCGTCGCCTACGCGTACGACCACGGCATCCGCTTCTTTGAAACAGCGGAAGCCTACATGACGCCCGCGATGCTTGGCGAAGCGCTCAAGCCCTATCCGCGTGAGAGCTACGTGCTCATGAACAAGGTAACAACCAACGACGGCGATCCGCACAAGCGCTTCGACGACATGTTGAGCACCATGCAGACGCCATACTTCGATATCATGCTGCTCCACTGGCAGCACACGGCAGACTGGTGGGCCACCACCAAGCCCTGGCAGGACGGCATTGAAGCCTTCCAGGCGCAGAAGAAAATCGTCTCCCGCGGCGCAAGCTGCCACGGCCTTCCCGCATTGCGCCTGGTTCCCGGCAACCAGTGGCTGCAGGTTTCGCTCATGCGCATGAACCACAACGGCACCCGCATGGACGGCCCCAGTTACATGGACGGCAACAATCCCAGCAATCGCGATGAGGTTATAGCCCACGCCAAGCAGATTCGCCAGGAAGGCATGGGGCTGCTCGGCATGAAGCTCGTTGGCGGCGGCAGCTTTGAAAACAGCCACGAAAATCGCGCCGCGGCCATGCGCTTCGCCTTCCAGAACGCAGGAGTACAGGCCGTCACCGTAGGCTTCAAGAGCACGCAGGAAATCGACGAAGCATTCAGCAATCTCAACGCCGCATTGGCGTAGCTTCTAATCTGCATTCCCTTGTCGCGCATGGCAATCCTGCGCGACAAGGGAATGCTTTTTCGTTCTACCGGAATGCCGCCCTCAGATAATCCGCCTTCTTGGCCGCTTCCCCCCGGTTATTTCCAGCAGCGCAAACTTATTCTGATTGTGTTGCAACTCAGTTACCAACTCACGATACGCGGTAGTATTCGCTATCCTCTTCAGTAAGTTTCTCTTTGGTGATCCTCTCTATCAGCTTGTTGATCGCTTCGAGCGCTTCCGCAACTGGCTTTGCAACGCTCAGAGCCGTTGCAATCAGTGGTACTGCCATAGAGCACCTCTGCACGAAGCATAGGCCTTCCCAAAATTTATATTCAAGAAAAAACGAGGCTAGCTGTATTCACCCGAAAGCTGATTCCTGGCAGGCAATATCAGCCACAACAGTTTTACCGCTCTTGACGCGCTTCTCCTGGGCGATTAGGTTGTAGTTACACGGGAAAGGAGGATGATCCAGCCTATGAAATTTGATTTACCAAGTAGCTCGGTACGTGAGGTGACTGAGGCCTAGGGCATCGCGCTCTTAGCCCCATGTAAGCTCCCGGCGGAATCCTCCGCAGGGCCTTGGCACTCGCGGCAGCGCGATGGCCTTAGTCCAATCCCAACAGCTTCACCGCTAAGAAAGCCCGCGTAAATCGCGGGTTTTCTTATGCCTCCCGGAAAATTGTGCTAATTTTGTGCTACGAGGATTCCCGCGAAAGGCACTCCATGAGCACACCCGTTATCACGATTTACGTCCGCCACGGCCAAGACAAAAAGACCGGCAAGCCATGCAAGTACGCGGATGATGAAATGTCGCGCCGCTGCAACTGCCCCAAGCACTTCCGTTGGACACAGAACGGGAAGCAATACCGCCGCAAGGCCGGGACGCGCTCTTGGGAGATTGCAGAAGAGATAAAGCGGCAGCTTCAGGACCAACTGACCGGACGCACCCCCGAAACAAGACCTGAGGACAACACACGCCTAATCGCGGAAGCCATTAAGCTCTTTACCACGGACAAGAAGGTTCAGGGAGTAGGCTCCGGCCAAGTCTCCCGGTATGTATGCGAGTTGGGCCGTCTCCAGTCGTACTGCGAAAGCCAAAACGTCTTTACTGTTCCCGGTATCACACGGGAATTGCTCACAGGCTACGCGGAGACTTGGGAGGACCACTACGCGGCAAGCAGTACGCGGGCCGGTGTACGGGAACGGCTCCGCACATTCCTCCGGTACTGCTATGACGCTAAATGGCTGGACCGTGTGCCGGGAATCACCAAGATCGAAGTGGACGAATCACCCACGATGCCACTCGTAGGCAATGAATACGAAAGACTGTTAAAGGCTCTCCCTACCCTTCATCCATTGCGGGGAACGGGCGAACCATCCCCCAACGTGATTACGCCCAAAATGTTGATTGTTGTGCGTGGTGTCATACAGCTCATGCGCTGGAGCGGGTTGGCAATCACGGACGCGGTGGCGCTCCCCAAGGCTTCATTCACTAAGGCCGGAGGATTGTGGCGCGTGGTGACACACCGGGAAAAGACGGGTACGGACGTATCCGTTGTAATCCCGGAAGAAGCGGCTAAAGACGTAATGGCGGCTTGGGAGCTGTCACCCAACAAGAAATATATTTTTTGGAGCGGTGAGGGTACAGCGGTCGCGGCGGGGAATAGGATGGGCAAGCGGTTTATCACGCCCGCGTTTGAATCCGCTGGATTGACGGACGGGACACACATGAAGTCTCACCGGCTCCGGGATACCTTTGCCGTTCATCTCTTGCAAAAAGGCGTACCGCTGCCGGACGTATCCAAGGCACTCGGTCACAAGTCCATCAAGACCACGGAGAAACACTATGCAAAGTGGGTGCAAGGACGGCAAGACCGCCTAGACGCGCTTGTGATGGGAACGTGGCAATCAGCCGGTGCGAAGCGCCGTAAAAAGTCCGTAGCCGCGTAACTCCAGTCTTTTCAGTGGATATGAAATTTGGTATAAAAACACACAAAAATTCCAAAATCCGTAGATTGTTTGTTTATGTAAATTTATGGGTTGCGGCGCTCTATTGCGGGGTTGTTTTGAAGATTTGACCCCACCCCTTATGCCACTAAGCAATTTATAATGAATGATTTAGCAGCAATTCAGAAGTGATATTCGCGCCGTGGTTGTTGCTTGTGGCGTACTGAGTCATTGCCCACGCACAGACGGCATCCGCACAATTCACCCGGCTTGGTCTGGTGGATGAAATGCGGACGGGCGCGGGGATTCGGACACCACTTGGATTGGAACCGTTCTTGTCCCGGTTCGGCGGGTGGGATTGCCCAATTACACACGCAACGGTGCCGGTATTGGTTCACGTCAATTCCTCCAGATTCCCGATGAAGTTTGCGTCCGTCCACTGTCACCAAGGCGTATTCACTGTCACCACACGGCATGACTACACTTGGTGACAACCTAAACCATTGTTATTGTGCGACTTGCGGTGTCCGTCACCACTGTCACCACTAAAACACCGCGCCTAGAGAGAAAGAAGGTAATAAAAGGACGTAAGTATATGAAAATATATATATTTAATTATTATTTTTTATCTACTTAGGTCTTTCTCTGTGCCAACGGATGTTTTTCTCCCTATCTAGGGCACCCATTTTGGTGGTGCCAATGGTGACAGTCTCTCTAACTTATTGATATTGAATTGGATAGATTGTCACCACCTGTAGTCATGGCCATTGGTGCCAATGACTACGGCTTGGTGACAACCCACATACGCTTTGGGTGTTCGGCATCCGGCTCAAGTGTCAGCTCACCCTCATCCACCAACGTCTGCAAGCACGCATCAAACTGCGGCAGTCTTGCGGCATGGAGCTTGCGTTTGAGGTCACGCAACGGCATCCGTTTCACCGGCTCCAGCGTGGCAAGGATAGCGTCCTCAATGTTGAATGAGCGGACTTGCTCCGGCTCTTCCGTGGAATTGTTGATCGGCTCCGGCTTAGTGGTGCCTTCATAAGCGGCTAAGTAACCGGGCGGTGTCTCCAACTCCACGGTGACGCGATACCGGCCCAACAGTTTGGGACCACCGGCAACGTCCATTCCCCAACGTGGCTGCTCAAAGACGCTGATAAAGTGCCGCTTTCCTTCTGGACGATATTCCTGCTCTGGAGCGGAGAAAGGGCCATTGCTCCACGCGGGACAACGGCCCCAATCTGTAAACCGGAATACTTTTGTTTCTGGGTCTGGAGTGTCAATCACTTCACATACAGCCGGGAGCGCATTCATCCCCTCTTTTCCCGCCGCCATTACTGCTCTTGTCGTTTCCATATCTGCTGTCTCCAATCTTGAATCTGCGCGCCTACAATGCCCCGTAATCGCATTACAAAGCCCGTAGGCGCATTGCTACTGCTGTCCGGCGGCACCCCTAGCTTGGGTTTTTGCAGTATGCCTACCCCCCGGTTCCCAAGCGTTCACTCTCCACTTAAAAGTCCCGTTGCACGCCCCCGTCCAAGAAGAAACGTGCCACAGTTGGAGCCGCAGATAGCGCCTTGCCAAGCGGAACCGCTACGGCGCGGTTACAGCGGCCCCGGCTGCTCAGTTCGGAGCCGCAGTCTCAAAAGGTGTCCGGCTTTCCACCGGACTCGTCCTCTACAACCAATCACGCGGGTCATGGCTGCTTTGGCTTGCCTATGCCCGTCCCATCCGTAACGGCATAAGCAGGTTCTCCGTGCTGCTGAATCTAGGCGGACCTGATACGCCTTGTGGGGACAGCACGGAGAATGCACCCCACACTCTGAATGTGTGGCTACTTCCGGGACTGGCCCCAACACTCCCCGGTTGAGGCCGTCTCCCGTTTCGCTCAAAGCCCGTTTACATCGGCGCGGGCCAAGCCGGTTGGTTTACGAGTGGGAAATCTTCACGGACTGCACGGCCTCCGGCATCACCACGCGGCCATCAACGCGGCGGTACGCCAGAATTGCTACCTGCCCCTGAAGCGCAAGCGGCTGATCGAGCACCTTCACGTTGATGCCCGCTCCACCACGCACACCAATGTAGTAAGCGCGTTTGAAGTCACCGTAGAGGATGGGCAGCACACCCGCGCTTGTTGCCGTAGGCAGCGCCGGAGCGTTCTGGTCGTAGTAGACCGGGCGGCCAAGCAGCAAGTGGGTACCATCCGCGCCCTCCGTCCAGACAGGCGCAAAGAGGTTGGCTTGCATCTGTGCGCGGCGGATTGTCAAGCCGGTTGCACGGCTCATAATCCACGATGCGTTGGACTGATACAAGGACTTTAAGGTGGACGTAACGTCGAAGAGCGAGTTGAGCAAGAGCTGTCCGTCAGTGGCCGCGCCGGTCAACTCATACGCATTGCCTGTGCCGGTCCCCGTATTGCCAAAGACACCCTGAGCCTGTCCAGTCCCAGTGCCATTTGCAAACAGATTCGCTTCATAGATACGCTGCGAGTTCAGCAAGTCCCCAACGATGAACTGCTGGAAAATGTCCACGTCCTGCAACAGTTCCCAACTCGCAATGGCAACACGGCCCGCCATATACGCATCAAGCTCAACCTGCCCAAGCGTGAAGTCCGTCCCTCCGAAGCTGCTCGTAGTGCCGGTGCTCTCAGCCTTTGCCGCTGACGTACCAAAGGCCGTTTGCGTGGGCAGTTTGATCGGCGTGGCGGTGGGAATAACCGTGGCCGCATCATAAATGCCCATGTCGGGCAGACCAAGCGGCACAATTTGCTGAATGGTAGGCACGTTAAGCGCATAGCCACCCGCCGCGTTGGAACTGCCGCCAGCGCCCTCATACAGCGCCGCGCTCATCCCCGGTGCCGGAAGGAAGGCACTATTGGGACCGCGCTGCCGTGTGTACAGTTCGGAACCGGGGAGATGGTATCCCCCGTTACCGTCCGCGCCCACAACCAGTTCATCACCGTGAGCCTTGCCGCCCGTCCTGAAGAAGCTCATCAGCGCGGTTTTGTATTCCGGGCGCTGCGTTCCTGCAAAATCGGGGGCGGTCGCAATGGTCTGCATGAAGCCTACCGGCTGCGCGGCGTTGGGGGAAAGGCCGGGGGTGGGGAATGGCGTGCCGTTCGCAAACATTCCACGGATGGTGTTGACGGATTCACTTGCCTTGATAAGCGTCTGAGTATGCGCGGCCTGTGCCATGTGCGACTCATACGCCGCAGTCTCAGCTTGGGTCATGATGTGGTCTTTACCACCAAGCAGCGCTTCCGCCGCATCCAGAGATGCCTTGTACTGCTGTTTCAAATCGTGCAGATTCATTTGGAGAGTTCTCCTAATTCCTGTTACGGTTCAGGCGCATGAGCGCGTTTGGACGCACGGCCTCCCCTGCCGCATTAACAGCTATTTGCGCGTGTCCTTGCTTATGCCGCTAACGCGCACGGCCCCGTCCTCATGCCCCTCTTTGGGGGATTAGGATGAAGCCAGCAAACTTGTACGAAAGTGAAAGCTCGAAAGGTGAAGCTCGAAAGGTGAAGCTCGAAAGACGAAGCCCTATGCGTTGAAGGGCGCGGAGATATACTGCCGGGTGAGCCAATCGTAGTAAGGTTCCCCGTTAATCAGTGTGCAGACGTACTCCCGGAATGCCTTGAGGATTACGGAGACCGTCTCCGCTGCCAGCGGCTCTTGAGGAACGAAGACGGGTTGCAATCCCTTCAATGCGACTACACCAACGGGCCGCAACTTCCGGGAGACGTAATCAGCCTTGTCCGGCGTAGCGTCCAGCGGTTCCATGCTGATGTCACGGTTATCCGGGCTAAGCGAAACCATGACGGACACGGCGCTTCCGATAGCGGCAGATGCCGCCCGTTCGATATACATTGCTTGCATCATTCCTCCGTCCCCCTCTTAAAGACAGTACCGTTAATGTGACCGTATCCCCCTTATACGGTGAATTTTTTTGCCCTACATCCACACTAGCGAAAATGAAGAGCTGAAGTTTACAAGGCAGAATCTTTTTTCTTAAAGACGGTCTGCCATTCGTTCCCGCCAATGACCCGTCAGCACTCTACTTTTTTTCGTGCTCTTTCAACTTCATTGAACCATCGACTATGGACTTATCCCCGTCAGCGCCCCGATTTATTTATCGCATCCGTTTTTGCCGATGTGCCACACAGCGCATTTTTCTTTAGAGCTTGCCGTTCATGTCACGTTTAGAGAGTAACGTTAGTTTTGCCACAGGTGTCTTATGCGGCAGAATCTTTTTTCAAAAAGTTTTCAGCCTCAGCTTTGCGACGGCGGAGCAGCCCCGGCAGCTCAACGCCACTACTTTTTTGAGCTGCTTCACTTACACCCCATAGTGGCATGGAGTCCGCCGTTCCTGTCGTGAGCGTTCCGCATTTATTTTGTGCTCCACTGAAACCGCCATCTCACGGGTTTTGCCGTATTCCCCATGTGAGCACATTTTTCTTTTGCGCTTTCTGTGCTAATGAAAACGTCCTTTTTGTGCTAAATGAAAATGGCCCCTCCGCTGAACTACTACGAAAAGGCCACTTAGGTACTACTGCTTTGTGTCAGGACATGATCGCAGCAATCTCACAGCGTGAAACATGGTGAAGCGGGTGTGGCATTCTTGCTCCAAGCAGGGAGGATTTGCGAATGACATACCAAAAAATCAACGTACTTACTGAGTTGCGGAAACTAGCCAAGGGCAAGCCAACAAAGACACCGGCATGGCTCATTGCAGAGCTATCAATTCCGCGTGTGCAAGCTGGTATGCGAAACCTTGAGATTGAAAAGTTGGAAAGGCTCTTTGATCTACCGGACACAAGAGATTAAGCGCCTAGCGCCTTTTGAGTATGCCCTTGATTGCCGCTATTAGCTCTTTCTCGATTACGGTTGAGCTTACGGTGTCATCCGGGCCTATGCGGAGAATTACATCCTCCCGGTATTCATTCTTTTCGTCCACGCGCCGCACAATGAGCACAAGCGGGTCACTCGGATGATCGCCTTTCTTGATGCCAGCGGAGCGGGCCTTGAATATTTCCGTTATCAGCTCAATCACGCTCTTTGCAAGAGACAAAGCACCGGCAGCCACGGCCAGATAAAGTAGTAACTCCGGGCCGCTTTCATGCTCAATGACATCCAGTTCCATGCGCTCCGGCTGCTTCCTAAGCCATGCGTCAATGATCTTGTACGCTTCTGGCGAGTGCTCCCGATGAAAACACCCGGACTCCACACGCACCTTGACTGAGACAACATCCCCACTGCCCGCTTGCCGCTGCTGAAAATCACCAACGGTATGCCGAAAGCCCGCTAACCAATGCTCATCCACCATAAGGCGCATCCTTTTTCAATCAATCCCCGTGAAGTCCTTTTCTAGCCAATCCTTCATGTCCGGCCACCAAACTCCCGTTACGTCCGGGTCATCCGCCACATAAGAGCCGTCTTGCTCAAGCACCCGTTGAGTGGGAACGTATTCGATTGGTCCCCAATACGGCGCGGCTTGGACACCTTGAGGCACCATAGGATTTTCTACGATGCTGTCTGTATTCCCGTCAATCAACTCCCTCCCAACGCGCACCCATGCGTGTTGCCATGTGTGTTGCCTCTTGCCCTTTGCGGAGAGATACGTTGCCGTGCCGGTTACGGCGAAACTGTTAAACCCGATATGCCGCAACGCAAGATTGAGCAAGCCCGCGAACTGAAGGCACATATCCGAGCGCCCGCCCACGTTTTCATCAACCAACTCGGCAACCTTGTCCAAGAGCGCGGCTCTTTTCCCCGGTGTGAGCATGGCGGACTTGTCTATCAGAGTTATAGAGGGCCGGGCGCGAGAGTCTGACTCTTTCTGCGCCCGGATTCTTGAGATGATGCCTTGAAGCGGAGGCGGTATCCGTGAGACGTACTCGTCAGCGGACACGTTTAGAGCCGGGGATATTTCACGCTTCTTGGGCATTACGCAAGGATAACGCCAAGTACCGGGCCTAATCCTGAAAGTCTTTTTGGTTCCGCGTTACACTTTCCGTAATGTCACAGCGTCAGAAAGCCAAGAAGCAACGCGGCAGAAAGGACCATTGGCTCCCGCAAGGGTACTTGCGCGGGTTT
Organism: Occallatibacter sp. FHG110214_02; assembly: GCF_059115385.1. Classification (NCBI taxonomy): domain Bacteria; kingdom Pseudomonadati; phylum Acidobacteriota; class Terriglobia; order Terriglobales; family Acidobacteriaceae; genus Occallatibacter; species Occallatibacter sp. FHG110214_02. Next base: position 21,954 of record NZ_JBZYWK010000009.1, read on the forward strand.
ATAGCTCCGTCCCACGCTACGGATGACAAGCCGCTTTGGTGTTTCCAGCGGCACTCACAAAAATGGGAGAACGTAAGCACAAGTGAAATTGCTTTTGGAAAGGGTTTCTATGACTACGCAAGCGGGACGGATTACTCCGTAATAACGCACCCGGATTCTGTTTTTGCACGGCTAGAGCGGGAGTTTCCGCAAAGACGTGAGCAAATGGCCGCTAATCAGTTTGCGACATGGGAGCAGCACAAAGATTTTCTGTTGGAGTTTATGCAAATGATGAGGGCGCGGTCCCCGCTTGCTATGCAGCAACAGGAAGCGGAAGCCCGCCAAGTCCGCGCCTCAACCATTACAAGCATCAGCCCGGACAGGCGCTCAGTCACCGTAGATTCATTAGAGCTACGGCCATTAAATGAGCAGGGCGTGAGAAATTTCACCATCTCGCGGATGCTGCAAGATGTCCGAAACGGGATTGGGTGGGCCAAAGACTTTGATTGGTGCCTACGTTATACCGGCAACGAAAATGACCCGTATTGCACTATGGACCAACCTTCTTTTGTTGAAGGGACAACGCCGGGGCCGTCTACGCTTGCAGAGGGCGGGATGGAATTGCTCCATCACCCGGATACTGTTGTGTTCTTTCCGCTCTGTTGGCAAGCGTGTCTATTTGGTAGCCCACGGAAGTTTGATGTGTCCTATGACCAAGCGGACCCAAGGCAACTTGTTAGCTTACGGAGCACCCAAAAAGAGCGTGCTAACCGTTTTGTAATATCTCCCTTTCCGTACTAATGCGCAGGCACAAAAAGAGGCCGCCCGAACTGTGCCGGACGGCCTTATTTCAAACGGATGTGGCCCGTAGCCATTTCACCCACTCTACGAGTGCATCGAAGTTTGCCAACGCCACCAGCATGGCTAGAAACGCCAGCAATAGGCCAATTAGCGGAACTACTCGGCCCCTCATTCATCCCCGCCCAATCGAATGACAGGGCATCCGGCATGAATCATTGCAGGGCCGTTGTTTTGAAGGCAGAGAGCACGGTTGCCACCCTCCAACTTGCGGAATGTCAGCGTAATCTCTGGCGTGTCTATCTTGAAATGCTCACCCGCTGATAACTCTTCAAAGGTTGTGGTTTCGGTGCTGCTCTCGTCTGGGCTGCATTGACCGGATACCCGGCAACACGCCCAAGCGATAAGCGCCGCCAACGCACCGGCTAAGATGAGGAATGCGCTAGTGGCAACCACGCCCGTGGACTCCCCGCGAAGGACACACGCAAGCGTTGCAACCATTAGCGCACCTCCCAAAACAATTCAGCCCAAAAAGAGACTGGACGGTATGGACGGCGCAAGAAGATTGCATGAGCCTTGGGGTTGTCCGCATCCGTCCATAGGTATTTAACGGAGAATTGCGGGCCGTAAGCGTGGCGGACGTATTGGACAGCGGCTTCGGGTGTCTCCGCTTCGCAAGTGACGCGAAACTCCCCCCGGTACATGGCAGTAGAACTGAGAATCTTGGGGACGCTCATGCCAGCACCACCTTTGCGTTGGCTGCTTGAATCTCGGCGGCAACTTTCCTCCAGTGATCGCACTCAGCAAGGGCAAAGACCCGCGTGGCCGCGTTGTTGCCGGGGTGTTGGGCTACGTTATGCCAGAAATGCGCCATCTCCAAGGCATCGTCCTCATAGACGTGCAAGGCCGGTGTCTCCGGCGGATAGGGTGTATTGCAGTTGGGGCAATTCATCCGCGCACCTCCCGCAGTTCAGGCTTTAACTTGAATGCGCCACGGGCAAGCATTAGCGCCATGTAGAACGCGCCGGATGCGTCACCCGCAGCTATGCAGTCCTGCATTGCTTGAAATTCCATGCCCATCCACTTGCGGATACTCTTGTGTGTCTGTGCCATTCTGTTGTCCTTTCAGACCCGAAATATCGGGTGAGGGCACTTTATCTGGCTTTCTTGTTTTCTAGCAAACTAGAAATCTCGCATTATGGAATGGTGGTATTCTTGCGGCATGACAGAAACGCAGAATGACGAGTTGGTAGCCGTTGGGACGCGCCTCCCCAAGTCTCTAATCCGCCGTCTCAAGCTGGTAGCCCTAGACACAGACCGCTCTTTTCAGGCCGTGCTCATCGAAGCCGTGGAGACGTTTCTTGTAGGACTGGAGAAACCCGCGAAGAAGCCGGGCCGGTGATACAGTCGGACCGCCGGGTGGACCGGGGATTTTGTGCTAATTTGTGCTACGGACGCGCCTATGCTGCCTATGATGCCCATTATGCCTATTGAAAATAAAGTAACTTATAGATTCTATTGAGTAAGATTCTGTCCAATCCCAACAGTTTCACCGCCAAGGGCCTGAGAAACTCTCTCAGGCCCTTGTTGTTTTTGGACGCCCACCGAATCGCTTCCATCGGCAATCGCGGCTCATGCCGCCCTTACCCCGTGCCTTTTTACCATGGCTGTGATTTAGCATGGTAATGATCCTTTTTCGATACAATTAACCTCACTTGCACGGGGCTGCAGGTGTATATCTCCTCAACTACAAGCAGTTAACGGCCAAAAACCTTACCTAAAGGAAAACAACCGAACTCATGTGCCCACTCACCAGGAATAGTGTCCAGGAAAATGCGCAATCCGCATCCACCCCCCGGAACAGGGGTCTTTTAATCGCGCTGCTCATCGTCTTCGCGCTTGTCGGACTCTTCAAGCTGGTGAAGCAGGATACTTCCTCGAAATCTGTTCTTAAGCCGGATGATTTTTCCTTCCTTTACTTCGCGTCGCAAACATGGTTGCATGGGCATCAGCCATTTACCCGGGCGAGTGTGGCGGAAGAGAGCCTGAGGCAGCTTGGCCCGGTTGAATCCATTCCATACCAGCGCCTCGATATTTTTTATCCTCCCACCGCATTTGTTCCCGTACTGCCGTTTCTGGCCTTTCCTTTCAATACAGCCACACTGCTGATTATGTGGTTCTCGCTTGCGGCGTTTCTGTATGTCGCGTTCCTGCTTTCACGTGGCTTTCCCGCGCTTGAGCGCGCTGTGTTTATCGCATTTGTCTTCAACTTCGCGCCGCTCCACGCCGGGTTGCGGCCAAGGAACATCACGCTCCTGATGCTGATGATGATTTTTGTCCCATTCCTCAAAATGATTTTCCGGCCGGCCTCCTCCTATTGGTGGTTCATCCTCGTGGGCCTCGCCATCGGCATCAAGCCGGTCATCGGAGTTCCCTTCATGCTGCTGCTACTGGCGCTTGGTGAGTGGAAACGCTTCTGGATAGCGACGGCCACGGGAGTGGCGGCTACAATTGTGACCGTGGGATGGCTGGAGATCCATCACATTCAATGGCTCCCGGCCCTGCTGCTGAACCTGCATAACGGCCCCTCGGGAGCGGAAGCAGCGAACAACTCGAACCTGTCATTTGTTTATAACGGCGTGGCCAATTTCCGGCTTCTGAACCTGGCTCCGCTCGTGTTTCTCTTTACGAGCAGCTATTCGATTTCCTCGCTGCTTCCGCTCGTGCTCACGTTCGTGATGTTCGTAATCCTGGTGATTGCCGTGTGGAAGGCGCCCCCGCATATCAAGCAGAGTGTTCCGTTCCAATTCCTCGCGCTTGGACTTACGGGAACCATTAGCCTGCTCCCCGTTTACACGCGATTTTATGGAGCGCTTGTCCTGCTGCCGCTTTTTGCATGGCTGTGGACACAGCGCAAAGAACGTACGCTTTGGATTATTCTGCTCGTCGGCGTCGTACTCTTCTCGCTACCAGTTCCTCAATTCCCGCTTATATGGGATGGGGTCGTGGATTACCTGCATTCCGGTGGCGGCATCTCGCATCTTCTCCAGTCAATCTCCAGTTCAAGGGACTTTGGAAGAATTCATCCGCCTCTGTGGCAGGAGATTATCTCCGCTCTTCCCAACGTCTTCGTGCTCGCAATTTCCGTATTTGGCCTGAGGATATTAACCCGCTCCGCTCTCTCCAAAAGCACGGATGCAAAAGAAGGTGAAATTCCTTCTTAGAACCCGCCGCTGAGGTCGCATCGGCGGGTAGCCTAGGTCTTAGGTTGCCTAATCCACTAACGTTGGGGGCAAAACTGGCTTTCTTAAAACCTGTCCACCCGCCTGCTGGTTGTTGTTTTTTAGATCACCCCGCCGGAGCGGCGCAGCCGCACAGCTCCCGCAACGCATATCGCCGCGAACAGCAATCCCAGCCACAGTGCTGGATTCGCCAGGAAGTGCAGCGGTGTTAGCTCAGGCATCACACCAAAAGCCATGCCGCCTAAGTTGTTCACCATATCCCCTGCAGAATGCCCGGACAGCCTGTCCTGCAGCAGCGAAAATACATTGGAAGTGCCGAAGGCAATCTTCTCTACCACGCCCAAAAGCACCGGAGGAAGAACGGCCCACAAGAACGGAGCGCGTTTTGCCCATGCGGAAACCACCAGCGCGTAGCCATAAATCGGCGCGTACCAAAGCACATGAATCGTGATCAGTTGGTAGAAAACAACCAGCCAGATATGCACAATGTTTGCCGCGCTCCAGATACTCATTCCCTGCTGCCCCGCTGAAGCGTGTGCCACGGCGTGAATCAATGCAATCAGAATTTGCGTGACAATCATCAGCACCCAGGTAAAGGCCGGTAGAAGCGCTGCCGGAAGCGCCAGCTTGGCAAGCACCGTCGTCAGGTCAGAGACCGGCAGCGACTTCCAGAACAGAATGCTGCGATCCTGCCGTTCCCCATGCAGTGCGCCAACGCAATAAAACAATGCGGCCAGAAAGGAGACTCCCATAATCGCCAGCATCGATACCATGAAGACCCCATCTCCGCTGCCATGAACAGTCGTCACCGTGCCGCCCGGCGTCATCACCATATTGGTGGTCTGCCCGGCGCCATCTCCGTTTGTTGTGGTCATGTTGAACTGGATGGTTCCGCGGCTGACCCCGATAAGCACACCAAGAATTACAAACACCGCCACAACCGCCGGAGCCAGAAAAACACCGAAGTTCTCCCAAACCTCGCGCCGCACGCTCCAATAAAAGCGCCGCCACGGCGAAATTACCTGCACCGCAGACTCCTGCAAGGCAAGCGATTCATTTACGACATTCGATTGCGTGCTCATTGGCGCACTCCCTTATACGAATCTGGCGCCGCAGCGCCGCCTACAACGGCTACAAACACATCCGCAATACTAGGCGTGCGAACCTCACCCAGCGATGCCAGCTTCCGCCGGTCCACGCCATCAAACAGTAGCGTGCTGCGGCCCAGCACTTCACGCTCGTAGATGGGCTTCAACACCCGCGCCTCGGCAGCATGCTCTGCCCCAACCGAAGCCTCCACATACCGCATCTCAAACTCTTCCATGCTGGCGCTCAGCACAATCCGCCCGCCGTTCAAAAACATCACATCGGTGAGAATGTTCTGAATCTCCTCAACCTGGTGCGTGGTCACAACAATCGTGCGCTTCAGGTCAAAGTAGTCATTCAGTAGCGAGTCATAAAACTGCTTGCGATACAGCAAATCCAAGCCCAGCGTCGGCTCATCCAGCACCAGCAACTTCGCGTCAATCGCCATCACCAGTGCCAGGTGCAGTTGCGCCACCATGCCCTTGGACAGCTCCTTCACGCGACTCGTGCGCTTAATCGCCGTGCGCGCTAGAAAAGCCTCTGCCTTTGCGCGATTAAATCGAGGATGCACTCCCGCCGCATAATCCAGAGCCTGCGAAACCCGTATCCACCGCGGCAAAATCGCCACGTCGGCAATGAAGCAAACCTCGCGCATCAACTGGTCACGCTGCGTCCACGGATTCAGTCCCAGCACCTTCAGCTCACCCTCAAACGGAGCCAGCCCCAGGATCGCGTTCAGAGCCGTCGTCTTGCCTGCGCCATTCGGCCCAATCAGCCCAAGAATCCGCCCCCCATCCACCATGAGGTCAACCCCGCCCAGCGCAACCGTCGAGCCATATCTCTTGCTCAGCCCATGTGCCTCAATCAATGTCATCGTCTAACGAGCCTCCCTCTCCTCTGGATTGTTTCCATTTCCCGCTGCCGCGTTGCCTGCCGCTTTGCAGCTTGGTGAGCGCAGCAGCTCCTCCGCGCTCAGCCCCAGCCGCTGGATCATCGCGCAAACCCTCGGCCAGTCTTCCGACAGAAACCGTTCGCGCTCTCCCTGCAGCAGCACGCCGCCGGCATCGTCCTTCAAAAACATGCCGCGCCCGCGCCGCGTCTCCACCACGCCCTCATCCGCCAGTTGCTGGTATCCCTTCAGCACCGTCAGAGGATTCACGCGGTACTCCGCCGCCACCGTGCGCACCGAAGGCAGCGGGTCGCCCTCCTTCAACGCACCATCCAGAATCATCGCCACCACCCGGTCGCGAAGCTGGCGGTAAATCGGCTGACTATTGTTCCACTCAATGTCCATAGGCCTTCCAGAAACCTTCCCTTGCCTCTGCAACTGCGCTGCAACCAATTTGCAGTCCCATACGGCTCGCCGCCGCGCCCAGTTCCAACCCCACCAGCGCCAAATCCGCAACGGGCCGCGTAACCGCCCTCGATACAGACTTCGCAACCGCTCCTGCCCCGGCCTCGTTCTCCGCAGCCAGCACCTTCACCCGTTCAAAAGCCCTCTGCACGGAAAACTCCGCCGCTGACAAAGCCGAAACCGTCAACAGCACCGCCAGCAAAATACGCATTACCGATTCCATCTCCCCTCCCAGACCCAGTTCCCAGAATTGGTTCTCGTCCGAACGGAGCAAGATTTACTGTTATACATAACTAAAACACTAAAACAATGTCAAGTATTTCTGAAAAATTTCTTACCCGGCTTGTCGAGCACTCAAGCCTCTGCTTTTCTTGTTCCCTCGTTCCCTTGGCGCCTTGTTCCCTTATTCCCCATCCCATGCTCTAAACTTGAACCAGAGCCGCCATGTCTTTAATCAGCCTTTTTGGAAGCCTCAACGAACCCGAGCCGGAGCCTGAAGAGAAATCCGGCTTTTTCAACCGGATGCGCGATGCCGTCACCCGCACCCGCGAGTCGCTGGGCTCCAAAATCGAAGGCATCGTCGCCATCACCCGCACCGTGGACGAATCCGTCCTCGAAGATTTGGAAATGGCGCTGCTCTCCAGCGACCTTGGCGTGCAGACAACGACCGATATCCTCGACAACCTCCGCGACCGCGCCAAGCGCCAGGCCATCGACGGTGGCGAAGAGCTCCGCTCGCTTCTCAAGGAGCAGATTCGCGGCATCCTGGAAGCGCCCGTCAAGCCCATTCCGACCCCCACCGCGCCGCCCAAGGTCACCTTCCTGGTAGGCGTCAACGGAGCCGGCAAGACCACCACCAGCGGCAAGCTGGCCGCGTGGTCGCAATCGCAGAACCGCACCGCGCTCCTCTGCGCCGCAGATACCTTCCGCGCCGCCGCCATCGAACAGCTCGAAGTATGGGCCACCCGTTCTGGTGTGGAAATCATCAAGACGAAACAAGGCGGCGACCCCGCCGCCGTCCTCTACGACGCAGCCAGCGCAGCCAAAGCGCGCAACATTGCCGACCTCTACGTGGACACCGCTGGCCGTCTCCACACCAAAACCGGCCTAATGGACGAGCTGGACAAAATGCGCCGCACCGCCGCCCGCCTGATACCTGAAGCGCCACATGAAGTTTTGCTTGTAATGGACGCCACTACTGGGCAGAACGGCCTGCAGCAGGCCCGCCAGTTCACGCAGGCCGCGGGTGTCACCGGCATCGTCCTCACCAAGCTCGACGGCACCGCCAAAGGCGGCATCGCCGTAGCCATCGCCCGCGAGCTAAGCCTCCCCGTCCGCTTCGTAGGCGTAGGCGAGAAGATGACCGACCTGCTCGAATTCAGCCCGGAAGCCTTCGTGGACTCGCTTTTAGGCTAGCTTCTGTCACGCATTGCCGTGCCCCATCCTTGCGACTTCTTTCTGTCGCAAGGATGGGAAGCTACAAAAACCCAAACGCCAAATTTGAGCCGTAAACCCATCGCATAGTATCTTTCAGTATCCGTAAATTTCTCCGTGGAAGGAGGTATAACGTGACCGCAACCCTCACGCCCTCCCTCCACCACCACACCTGCTTCGCCATGAACACCCGATTCTCCATGGTGCTCATCGGCGTGGAGCCCTCTCAAGCCGAATCCCTCTTCCAATCCACTGAGTGGCAGCTTCATCAGCTCGAATCCCTGATGAGCCGCTTCCAGCCCGGCGGCCCGCTGACGGAAATCAACGAATACGCCGCAGAGCGTCCCGTCACCCCACCGGATGAACTCTGGCAAATCTTCCAGCTCTGCCGCCGATACTGGCAGCAGACCAACGGCGCATTCGACATCACCCTGCGCCCGCTGCAGAACCTCTGGCACAACGCCCAGAAACGCAACCTTGAGCCCACCGAAGAACAACTAGCCGGAGTCCTCCCGCAAACCGGCCTCGACAAGCTAGCCTTCAACGAAGAAGACCGCACCATCCAGTTCCGCGCCCCAAGGCTCACCCTCGATCTAGGAGCCATCGGCAAAGGTTACGCCCTCGACCAGATCGCACAAACCTTCCGCGAAGCTGGTGTACAACAAGCCTTCCTAAGCTTCGGCGAAAGCTCCATCACCGTCCTCGGCACGCATCCCCACGGCCCCTCATGGCCCATCGGCATCCCCAACATCTTCAACCCTGCCGAAACGCTGCACACCTTCAGCCTCAAAGACGCCTCGCTCTCTACTTCCGGAGCTACTCCCGCCAACCAGCATCAGACACTCACCATCCATCCAAAGACCGCGCGCCCCATCCCCGGCATGCGGACTCTATCCGTAGCCACGTCGTCCGCTACCGAAGCGGAAGTCCTATCGACAGCCCTGACCGTTACGCCAGTCGAAGATCGCGAAAGCATCCTAGCCAGTTTTCCCCTCGTCCAATCCGCCATCGAGATCGTCTACAACAACGAAACCCCAACCACACACCTAATCACAAACAGGCCCCATGGAATCTAACAACCCCGAACTCTCTCTCTCCGCCACCACGCCCCGCTCTGGCCGCCGCGAATTCCTCAAGCAGCTCGCCACCGCCGTCAGCGCCTCCGCCATTCTGACCGACCTGCCATGGTGGCAGCCGCTCTCCGCGCAGCCTTCCGGAGAAGCCCCTTCCGACCGCGTGCGCCTCGCCATCATCGGCATCGGAGACCGCGGCAATCTTCACCTCGAAGAGCTGCTCCGCACGCCGGGCGTAGAAATCGCCGCCCTCTGTGACGACTACCCGCCGCATCTGCAAAAAGCACTCGCGAAAGTCCCCAGCGCCAAGGGATATGCCAACTATCACGACGTCCTGAACGACCCCAGCATCGACGGCGTCGTGCTCGCGATCCCGCTCTATCTCCATGCGCGCCTCTGCCTCGACGCCTTCTCCGCGCACAAGCATGTCTATCTCGAAAAGACCATGGCCTACACCATCGAGGAGTGCCAGGCCATCGCCGATGCTTATCGCGGCAGCAGCAAGGTCTTCCAGATTGGCCACCAGCGCCTGTACTCGCCGGTCTTCCTTCGAGCTTATGAACTGATCCAGGCCAACGCTATCGGGCAGGTTACGCAAATCCGCGCCTACTGGCATCGCAACGGCAACTGGCGCCGTCCCGTCCCCTCACCTGACCCTGGCTATGCCCTGGAACACCGCATCAACTGGCGCATGTACCGGCCTTACTCGCTTGGGCTCATGGCGGAGCTGGCCTCGCATCACATCCAGGTTGCTAACTGGTTCCTCAACACGCATCCGCTGAGCGTTACCGGCTTTGGAGCCATCAACTACTGGAAAGATGGCCGCCAGCTCTACGACACCGTTAATGTTGTCTATCGCTATCCCAACGGCACACACCTTGTTTACGACTCGCTCATCAGCAATGCTTTCTATGGAATGGAAGTGCAAGTGATGGGGCCCAAGGGAACCATCGAGGCGGAAACCGGCAAAATCTACGCGGAAAATCCGCCGCCGGCTCCCGGCATTGTGCAGCTCATTAACCAGATCGAGCACAACCTCTTCGACACCATTCCCATTGGCGGCGCAAGCTGGGCTCCCGACCTCAAGAAAGACTCCAAGGGCACGCTGCTCTTTCCCGGCAAGCTCGCGGATGACGGCACTTCGCTGGCTCTTGCAGCCTTTGCCAGCGCCATCCGCCAGAACAAGCCCATCCCGCTCATGATGGAGCAGGCCTGCCACGCCGGAGTCGCCGTCATCATGGGTCAAACCGCCATGGAGCAGGGCCGCGAAGTCACCTGGCCGGAAGGATTCCGCATATGAGCCGCATCGCAAAAGAGATTGCTATCTTCGTCTTCTGCGCCGTCGTGGCCTTCGCCACCAACGTGTGGTCCATCGCCACCTTCCACACGCAATGGAGCGAACTGTACACGACGCTGCACATCACGCTTGCGATTGGGCTTGCCCTCTACATCGTTCTCGCAGTGCTGCGCCTGCTTGCCTTCGTCGTCTTCAGCCTGCTGGGTAGAAGGACGGCTTAATCTTTATGCCGCTGTGTGTATGCGCACAGCGGGGTGCTTTCCCAGTACTTTTGTTTTGTTTGAGTTGCGGGGGATTGCACAGGGACTGTGCAGAATCTTTATTTGTGAACTGTGGAACTGTGCAGAAGGCAGGGACAAGGGACAAGTTGGTTGTGCCTACTGTTGCGTGCATCGGGTTCTCCTTTCTTTAGAATTAGCGAGTCAGCGGAAAAACAGAACGGCCCGATTCCCTGGGAATCGGGCCGTTTTCTTGTTCATTTTTAGTGTGGCATAAATGGGGTTAAATGAGCGCAAAAGTTATCCACAGATTCGGGATTTATTTTCGTGGCAATCGCATTTTGCGGCATGCGAAAAACGGACGAACAGCAGTACAGACACCCAAGCGCTTAAATAAGACCTATTGGCCCGTATAAATAGAACCAAAAAGATCTAAAACTAAAGGACTAGAAAGGCTAAAAAGTCTCCCAAAACGCTTGACAGTTGTCTGGCCATGCAACCAGAATTTCAAGCGCGTGTGGAATCGTTTCCATTTGGTATGGAAACGATTCCATCTCCGCAAATTAAGCCATGCACGCATGCAAATTCCACAGTTTATGCGCGCAAACGGAAAGGTTTTTCATGGAGGCTGTTAATGAGAAATGTGAGAGGACCCTGGACTACCGCAATTAGTGCCAATCCAACCTCAACAACGCGGCACAACACGAACAACTTTCGTAAAGACATCTATTGGATTGTTGCCGCTTTGTCACTGCTCTTTTTCTTTTCCCCAGCCTACGCCCAGGAGTACCGCGGCACCATCACCGGACAGGTGACAGATTCATCCAAGCGTGCCATTGTCAACGCAACCATCACCGTAACCAGTCCTGAACAGACGTACAACAGTAAGACAGACAGCAGCGGCAACTTCTACATTCCCTACGTACAACCGGGAACCTACTCCATCCAGGCCGAGTCAGCCGGCTTCAAAACCGTCATCCACGCAGGCGTCATTGTGGATGTCAGCGCAAAAATCACGCAGGCGTTCTCGCTTCCAGTTGGAGACGTTGCGCAAACCATCTCCGTGGATGAAAACACGCTGGAGCTCAGCACGGCTGATGCTTCCGGCGGCACAGTCATCGACCCCGACAAAATCCAGAACCTTCCGCTCAATGGACGGCAGGTATACATGCTGCTGGGCCTTACACCCGGTGTGCGCTTTACACAGACCCAGTTCGGCCCCGGAGGCTACTCCGGCACCCGCGGCTGGGATACCTCGAATGCCTACTCCATTACCGGACAGCCCGGAACTACCAACCAGTTCCTGCTGAACGGTGCGCCGATCTCCGTACAGGGAGGCGGTCCGGCGGGCACATGGAACATCTCACCGAGCATTGATGCCGTTTCTGAGTTCAAGATTATGACCATCACCTTCGACTCGCAGTATGGGCGCGTAGGCGGCGGTGCGGTCAACATCATTCTCAAAAACGGAACGCCTCACTTTCATGGAACGCTCTATGATTTCTGGCGCAACTCGGTGCTGGATGCCAACACCTTCCAGCTCAACCAGCAGAATGAAGCCAAGCCGTTTCACAATGAACACCAGTTTGGCGGAACAGTCGGCGGCCCGTTCCTGAAGCACAATGGCTTCTTCTTCTTCAGCTACGAAGGCTACCGCCAGGTGCTTCCTGCAGGCGTTGTAACCACCGTGCCGACTGCCGACCAGTATCCCGACAGCACCGGCGCAGTGGACCTGTCGCAATATCTTGCAGGAACAAGCCGTACGGGAGGAATCTATGACCCGCTTACGACCACCTGCGTAGAGGAAGGCGACTCAGGCTGCGCGACCTACGGACGCCAGCAGTTTGCCGGAAACATTATTCCGGCAAACCGCATCAGTCCGATTGGACTTGCCATCATGAAGCAGTTTCCCGCGCCGAACCGCGCTGGATACATCAACAACTATGTCTTCAACGGCAAGGACCGCTACCACTACAACATGCCGATTGCACGCGTGGACTACAACTTCACCGACGCAACCAAGCTGTATGGCATCTTTGCATGGTGGTCTGGCCACGAATACCGGAACGGTAACGGCCTGGTTGGCCCGGCAATCATGGGCGACATCAACAACTACCGCTCCAGCCTGACGCAGGTGCTGGACCTGACGCACACGTTCAATCCGTCTCTCATCGCGGACGTTCGTGTTTCGTTTAACCGCTACTACTATGCCGATCCGAATGGAGCGGTGTCTGCGGGACTTAGCGATCTTTCCGCATCGGACCTTGGCCTGACCATGCCGCAGATACCGACGACGAACAAGAGCTATGCTCCGGAAATTGACCTTGGCGATAACATGCCTAACATCATCGGAAACCAGGTCAATCCGAATGTCTTTGAGACATACGACGTCGGGCCGTCCATCACGCAGATTCTGGGCAGGCACAGCCTGCATTATGGCGGAGAGTTTTCGCTCTACCATGATGTGCCGTCCGGCATTGGCCGTCCGAATGGCTACTTTGGCTTCGGAACGGACTTCACGCAACAGAACCCCTTCCAGCAGAACAAGGACGGCTCCATTGTTGCCAACCTGCTGCTCGGTTATCCCGACGCCGGCAGCGTGGATTACAACATCGCTCCGTATGAAACGTACAGGTACGCGGGCGGCTTTGTGCAGGATGACTGGAAGCTGCGCCACAACCTGACCATCAACGCCGGCATTCGCTGGGACGAAGAGTTTTCTCCCATCGAGCGGCATAACCGCCTGCTGGCCGGAATGTGCCTGACCTGCGTGAATCCCATTTCAAGCAGCATTCCGTCGCTTGCGCCGCTGTATGGCACAGTGCTTTATGCCAGCGGCAGCCAGCCTGCTTATCCCAACAACACCGAGCTGTGGCAGCCGAAGATTGGCGCTTCGCTTGGATTGGGAAAAACAACCGTCATCCACGGCGGCTGGGTGTTGAACAAGGCCTTCGGCATTGAACTGGGCGGCGCTTCGGCGTGGAACCAGTCAACGGGCTATAACGATTCGCCGGATGGCAACCTGCATCCGTCGAACGCGTTCAACAGCGGCAATCCTTACCCGAATGGATACATTACGCCTCCGGGTAGTTCGCAGGGCGCGCTGGCGCTGGTCGGAACCGGCTTCGGCATCGACTTGCGCGACCGAAAGATTGTTCACGTGCAGCAGTGGACCTTCGGCATTCAGCAATCGTTCCCGTTCCAGATGATTGGAGAGATTGCTTACCTCGGCTCGCACACAAACAACCTCCGCGCATCGAAGCAGTTGAACGGCATCAGCGCGGCGGACTTTGCACAGGGACATGCTGACCCGAATTACCTGGACCAGCAGGTTGCCAATCCCTTCTATGGAGTTTTGCCCACGAATGTATCGCTGGGACAGAACCCCACAATCCAGGCACGCTATCTCAAGGTTCCGTACCCGGCCTTTGACGGCAACATTTACGACTACACGTATCCGGGCGGATACAGTAACTACAACGCACTGCTGGCCAAGCTGGAAAAGCGGTTCTCCGGCACAGGAGTGCTCTCCAAGGGGCTTAGCTTCCTGACTTCGTTTACGTGGTCGAAGCTGATGTCCGCGACGGGGCTTCTCAACAACAACGGCGCAAGCCTTGTTGACGACAAACCGTACTATACCGTGGATGGTGGCGACCGTCCGTGGGATCTGGCGTTCAGCGGTCTGTGGGGGCTTCCGATTGGCAACGGTGGGGCAGTCTTTACCAATGCACACGGATTTGTCGGACAGCTCATCAATGACTGGCAGATGGAGTGGACCTTCCAGAACGATGGCGGCACACCTGTCGGCTACCCGAACGGCTACAACTACAACTGCGGAAATTACAACATCCTTCCGCAACAGAAAAGCTGGAAGAGCTACCTGAACAACTCCAACAGTAGCTGCTTCTCCACATTCGCCGAGTACACGGCAACAACGCGCTTGCCGAATACAACCGTCATTCGCAATCCGTGGGCACAGCAAACAGCTCTCGGCTTTGAAAAGAAGTTCGCCATTCGTGAGGGAACGACGCTGCAGTTCAAGGCAGAGGCGTTTAACCTTACCAACACGCCAATCTTCGGAGGCCCCAATACCGGGTCGCCCGACCAGGAATTGTCACGCAACACCAGCGTAACCAGCGACAACCAGCCTGGTTCCTGGTCAGGTTACGGAACGATTGGCTCAACGCAGCAGAACTTCCCGCGCCAGATTCAGATGTCGTTGAAGCTGCAGTTCTAGCAGGGAAAAAGCGAGCGCCGCAGGTCCTGTAACAGGGCCTGCGGCGCTCGAATTAGATACTTAAGATCTACTTTCGATGAGACAAATAAATAGGAGAGATATCACCATCAGAAGGCACGGGTGCGGGGACACTCGACTGTGATTATAAATTCATATTGGCACAGTTGTGTAATTATGCCAGCATTCTCCCGCCTGTAAATGCTCCCTCTGAAAGCAGGCAGTTTCTAATTGCCAAGTTTCTCGGGCTCTTCCTCGCTTCGATTTACTTAATGAATTTGTGTGATGCGATACAGCGACGTGATGGACTTCGCATGCATATGCACATTCGCAGGAGACTCCTGTGACACATAAAGCACTTACAACTTCACTTGTGTGTTTTGCGCTTATTTTCACATTATCGTTTGGCAGGTATAAAGTGATTGCGCAGTCTCATGGTGTGGCCCAACGATCCTTAGTCAGGCAGACTCGCATGCAAGAAGGCGCACAAGCAATGGTGAATATGCCAAGCATAGCGCCACTTTTTCTCGAAAACTCAAAATTCTCAAGCACTCTTTACATAGTGAATGAAGGCAACCCTCCCGCAAACGGGAGAATCCTCTTGCTAAGTGATGAGGGGCATATTTTAGCGGATAAAACAGTTACTGTGGCTGGCCATGATAAGTCAGAAGTCCCTATCCGCTCATTGCTTACTTCAGTCCATATCGACAATATTCGGGGAAGCTTAGAACTGTTTGACGATAATGTGAATGGTTCAACACTGGTCGGCGAACTTATAATCACGCAGCACGATAATTCATCTTCAGTAAATCTTGATGAAGAATTGCTAATGCCAACAATGAGCCAATCTCATCAGTTGCGTGGGCTGGCTGTGAAAGCAATTGCAAGTCCAATCATCGCAGTCAGTAGCACATCAGAGCAACCCGTTGATGTGAATGTGCAATGCGTGAGAGAATCAAACAAAGTTGTTCAATTGACGTTGCATATTAATTCCCACGAAGTACTCGTCCTTCGACCATGTGATCGTGAACCCCCTTCTGCGAACACTTCTGATATTTTCAGCTTCAAAGAAACTGAACTCGGCCATGCAGAGGCAATGGGAATTTTGGTCAGTTCTTCAGACCCTCGCGCAGAAATTCAAGCATTCGGTATTTCTCCGACATTAGTGAGCGGAACACAAAGCTTTACCTCCGTTTCATTTCATGATCCAGACGATGCGCTTTCTTCTCAGGTCGTATATCCAGGTGTACCAATTGGCCCGATCAAGGGCCTAGAAGGTGCTAGCTATCACCCAAAAGTGTCCGTACAAAACTTCTCGTCGGACACCCGGAAAATCACAATACATCTTGGACAAACCTATGAAGGTATATCAAGTTACAATTCCATTGCTACATTTGAAGTCAGCCCTCATGCAGTAATAACTTCAGATATTTCTACGCTCGCTGTAAACGCCCACGCCTCTCTAAACTCTATCGTGGTAGAAGCAGACGGGAATCCATCAGACGTCCAAGTACAAATCTGGTCTGATAGCGACTCTAATTCAAGCCCGATAATTTTCACTGGCAAAGATTTCAATGATGATCGAAACGCTGGCATGCACCCGTGGAGCATGACAACCGGTAACGAGGATGTATTACTACTTTATAATCAAACAGATGAGAAGCAACCAGTTAACTTAAAGATTAGTAACCGTAAGGATTTATGGCAAAAAATCATTACATTAAAACCACACGAAACTACACAGATTTCCCCTAAAGAAACTGCAGATTCAGAAATCCGGGACGACTTTAACAAACTATTTGAATATGGTTTGGAAGAGGGAGAAATTAGTTGGTACACGAACGAAAGTGGAAAAGTGAAAGGACGTGTTCAACACGTAAATAACCACACAGGTGTAATTTCCAGCTTTCAGTGCGCGGGGTATGTTATTTTTTGTGGGCTTGGGGGATCAATTACCGGCCCTTCCACTGTCTCTCTAACACAAAGTGCTTCATATAGCGCAGGGAATCCTGAGTCCTGTGTCAATAATGAAGCTCCACAACTATGCTATGGAACAGCGAATGGCGCTTGGACAAGCCTGACATGGCAATGGACTGAATTGGGTCCGTTTACAGCCCAAGGATCAACTACCGAGAATATTCTCAATGTACAAGCATCGGGCGTAAACGCGACCTCTTTACAGGTTGAGGCAATTCCAAACGGCTCAGATGCGATGCTTCTCAGTCAAAATCAGTGCAAGTGCTTCCTCCGAAATACTTTTTCAGTCCGTCGGAGACAGTTGTTTCACAACCATCTGAGTGTACGCAGGCAGGAGGAACTGGAAAGTACTTAGATGTGTCGTATTATATTGCGGACTCAAATGGAAGCAGGATCAATCATTCAGGAATGGCTCCCGGCGAAAACATTCAAGGGACTTGGCATGATGCATACTCCACACCGACAACCACCCGGTCAGATGGAAGCTTTGATGATGTACCATTCGGAGCTTGTTATGGCATTTCAGGACATTTTTGTGCTGCTGGGGACTCGCAACAATTTAGAGTTACTATAAATGGGACTTACTACTCAATTAGTACAAACACTACTTCAAAGATGTGTACGGATGGTATTCAACTAATCATCCAAGGTAATCCCGCCTCGCAAAACAAGACCTACACAGAAGGAAATGTGCAATGAAAATAAGAAGCATTGCAATCTTATTGTTCATTATGTGCGTCTGCTTCGTAATGTATCTGGAAGAATTTTCTCCTATTTACGCTTGCCCCCAGACATCCGACCAGCAATCGAATATTGCCACCATAAATGTACAGCGAGTTATGACAGAATCCTTTTCACGATGCTTTTCAAGCATGAATGGCATCCAAGTAATTTCATGGAAACCACCAACCGCAGACGAAATGGCAACGGTCAAATCTTTTGGAGATCTAGCAGTTCCACCATTGCGGGATTATCTGACGACGAAGAAAGGTGGTATTAGGCAGTTGTTGGCTGTTAAATTTCTTTCGGCAATCGGGACTACTTCTGCTTTTATTGCCCTTGAACAAGGACTTACTTCCGACCAATGGGAAGTAACGCGAGCACAGGCGCTTGCATCAATGTATGCAATATCTCCAGCGGAAACACAACCCTACCTAAAAAAGGCACTTAACGATTCATCCCAACTGGTTCGAAAACGCGCTAGTGATCTTCTTCTTCTTGACATGCCCAAAAGCGTCCAAAAGAATACATATTAAGTCACTGCTTACAGATTGACTGCGCCTTGCTGTGCCAGACATCGAGCCGCATAGACAGATGGGACAGCTTGACGCTCGCATATTAGCGAATCGTTACTTGCTCAGGTAGCCCTCATCATTGATAAGCAGCATGGAGGGATGCGGCCCTGGGTCCGTCGGAATGTCCGATTGTGAGCGCGGAAGTTATCGCGTATATAAAAACCTCTTAGAAATTTCATCCCGCAGGCAAATTTTCTACCCCAGCCACCCATAACTTTCCAAAAATCCTTATGCGTTCCTATATTGCACTCCAGACCTGCCGGATATATATTGATTCCCAACACATTTAGCACTCACGTTCTAAATCCCCCGTCTGCTGCTGTTTCTGTTCCAGAACGACCTTTCCCAGGCCCGCAGCAAGTCCGCCCGGCCAATCCAATCCCCCCAACCGTCCGGAATCCGGGCGCTCATGCATGCTTGCATCACGTTAGAGTCATGAATCGAGAAAAGTTGTCTCCCATAGTCCTCTCCGCATTCGCCGCATCCATGGCGCTCTGTGCAGGCGTTGCGCCCGCACAGCAGTCCGCGCCGCAGCAAGCTCCCGCAATCGTTCAGCCCGGAGCTCCCGGAACCGCCAACAAATCCCTCACCACCAAGGCCGCCAACGCTGGCGAAGCCCTCAAGCCTCCCTCCAAAGCCGACGTCGATTTTATGCAGGGCATGATTATGCACCACAATCAGGCCGTCGAAATGACCGAGCTGCTGAAGACCCGCACCAAAGACCCCGCCGTCCAGGAGCTGGGCCACAAAATCGATGTCTCGCAAACCGACGAGATGCGCTGGATGAAAGCGTGGCTCACCGAGCGCGGCCTTCCCATCGACCCCATGGCCGGCATGGACATGGGCAACATGAAGATGGACATGCCCATGATGCCCGGCATGCTTACCGAAGCGCAGATGAACGCACTACGTAAATCTACGGGCCCCGAGTTTGACCACCTCTTTCTCACCGGAATGATTCAGCACCACACCGGCGCGCTCCAGATGGTTAAGGACCTCTTCGCCAATCCCGGCGCGGGACAGGACCCCTACCTCTTTGACTTCGCCAACGACGTTGACAACACGCAGCAAGCAGAAATCGACATCATGCGCCACATGCTCGCTCACATGAATTAAGGAGAGACAATGAACTGCCTCACTTCCCTTTTCGCCACACGCAAGGCTGCCGTCTTCGCATTCGCAGCCGGTCTTTGTGCCACGCAGGCACTGACCGCTCAGACTCCCGCCACACACTCGGAAGTCAAAGCCGTCAAGCCGCCCTCGGTCTTCGTCAACCCGCGCTCTGACTCCAGCGACCCGCGCGTTGGCCTGAAGGGTGGGCTCTACGATGCAGCCTCCGCCATCTCCGGCATGCAGCTTGTGCTCACCACGCCAAAGCCCGCTGGATTCGCGCCTGACATCGACTCCATCAAGGCCGTGGACGCCACGCCTCCGCCGCCGCCTGTCGATCCCGATGCTCCGCGCCAGCGCGGTCCGCAAGGCCCGCCCAGCGGCCCCCGCGCCAACTACGGCGGAACCAACTCCGACCTCGCCTTCAACTCCAAGTACCTCTTTAACGGCAATTACAACGGCATCAACATCTACGACATCTCCGACCCGGCGCACATGTCGCTCGTAACCTCCATCGTCTGCCCCGGCGGACAGGGCGACGTCTCCGTCTACAAGAACCTCATGTTCATGTCCGTCGAAGCCGCCAACGGCCGCATGGACTGCGGCACGCAGGGCTTCCCCGTTCCCGCAGGTGAAGCGGCCCCCGCGCCGCCCACGCCCACCGGCGACGCAGAAAAAGACCGTGCCGCGATGATGGCCTTCCGCATGCGCCAGCCACCCGCCAGCAAAGACCGCGTCAAGGGTGTCCGCATCTTCGACATCTCTGACATTCACAACCCCAAGCAGATTGTTGATGTGCAGACCTGCCGCGGCTCGCACACGCACACCCTCGTCATCGATCCCAAGGATAAAGACAACGTCTACATCTATGTCTCCGGCTCCGCTGGCGTCCGCCCTTCCGAAGAGCTGAATGGCTGCTCCGGCGGCGACCCCGACAAGGACCCCAACTCCGCCGTCTTCACCATCGTCGTCATCCAGGTGCCACTCGCGCACCCTGAGCTGGCCAAAGTCATCAACAGCCCGCGCATCTTCTCTGACCCCGAAACCGGCAAGGCCAACGGCCTCTGGAACGGCGGCAACCACGGTGAAGGCACGCAGACCACCTCCGCCACCCGCGGTTGCCACGACATTACCGCTTACTCATGGCTCGGGCTCGCCGGCGGCGCCTGCTCCGGCAACGGCATCCTGCTCGATATCTCCGACGTTGCCCACCCCAAACGCATCGACGCCGTTACCGATCCCAACTACGCCTTCTGGCACTCCGCCAACTTCTCCAACGATGGCAAGACCGTCCTCTTCACCGACGAGTGGGGCGGCGGCGGCCAGCCTCGCTGCCGCGAATCCGACCCCATGGCCTGGGGCGCGGACGCCATCTTCACCATCACGCCGGACAAGAAGCTGAAGCTCGACGCCTATTACAAGATGCCCGCGCCGCAAACCGACAAGGAAAACTGCGTCGCCCACAACGGCTCCATGATCCCCGTCCCCGGCCGCAACATCGAAGTGCAGTCGTGGTACCAGGGCGGCATCTCCGTCATGGACTACACCGACCCCGCGCACCCCTTCGAAATCGGCTACTTTGACCGCGGCCCGGTCGATGACAGCCGCCCCGCCATGGGAGGCCAGTGGTCCACCTACTACTACAACGGTTACATCTACGGCTCTGAGATCGCCCGCGGCACCGACGTTCTCAAGCTCATCCCGTCGAAATACCTCACGCAGGCTGAAATCGACGCCGCCGCCCAAGTCTACCTCCCTGAGCTGAACGTCCAGAACCAGCCGCACATCGAGTACCCTGAAAACTTCGTCACGGCCAAGGCGTATCTCGACCAGCTTGCCCGTGGCGACAGCCTCAGCGCGGATAAGATTGCGGCCATCAAAGCCAACATCGAAGCCAACAATAAGAAGAAGCTGAAAGCCGACGCCAAGGACGCCGAAAAGGCTGCCGCCACTGCGAAAACCTCCGCAGATGCCGACCGCCTCAAGGCCCTTGCGAAGATCCTCGCAAGCCCCAAAGCCTCGGAAGCCGCTCCCAAGGCTGGCATGTAATTCCACAACCCCGTATTCCACCCTTGCGACAGAAATTAAGTCGCAAGGGTGGGATACCAATCCCCTTCTTCCCTAACTCCGTTCTCCCTCCAAAATAGCCATGCCATCCTGAGCGAAGCCGCTTTCCAGGCGGAGTCGAAGGACCTGCCGTTGTTTCTTGTCCCTCTGTCCCTTTGTCCCTGCCTTTCCATCCCCCCTTCTTCCACCAAAATTAACCTTTCCCCTATTGACACCCTCAATTACGTTGACATCAACTAAGTGGCGCTGACAGAACCCGAAAGGAGAAGGCTCAAACATGTTTACGCCAAAAGGAAAATTCACCTGGTACGAGCTGATGACCAGTGACACCGCCGCTGCAGGCAAGTTCTACTCAGACGTTGTCGGCTGGACAACCCGGGAGGTGCCCGGTGACAGCAGCTCGCCGTATACAGTCTTCGGCATCGGAGAAGCCGGAATCGCCGGCATGCTGAACATCCCCAGCCACACCGCCTGGGTTGGCTACATCTCCGTCGAAGACGTGGATGCCCACATCCCAAAAATCGTGGAAGCAGGCGGCAAGCTCCTGCGGCCCGCCGCGGACGTTCCCGAAATGCTCCGTTTCGCCGTAATGTCCGACCCGCAGGGCGCGGCCATCGTGGTCTTCACTCCCAACCCCAGCATGCCCACGCCCGAGCGCCCCGCGCCGCCCGCCCCCGGCACCGTCGGCTGGAATGAGCTCTACACCACCGACCTCGACGGCTCAATCGACTTCTACAGCAAGCTCTTCGGCTGGACCAAGCTCAGCGACATGAACATGGGCCCCATGGGCATCTACCGCATTTTCGACGAGGGCGACCACAAGGAGATGGGCAGCGGCGGCATGATGGCCAAGCCTCCGCAAGTGCCCGTCTCAAGCTGGAATTTCTACTTCCACGTTGACTCCATCAGCGCGGCCATCAAGCGCGTAGAAGCAGGCGGCGGCAAGGTTACGAACGGCCCCATGCAGGTCCCCGGCAATGCGTGGATTATCAACGGCATGGATCCGCAAGGCGCAGCCTTCGCGCTAGTCAGCGATAAGGAATAACACCGAAGCTTTTCCACACCCCTCCCGTGCCCCACCCTTGCGACTTTTTCTGTCGCATCGGGGCCCCCGGCGAGCGATTTGTGCTCGCCGGGGTGGAGAAGGGTGGGACAGCACTACCGCCAGACTTGAGCCGTGTATCAGGGCACGACTTCAGTCGTGCCGAAAGCGTCAATAAAAAGCACCGGGCTTTAGCCGGGTGCCGGGTGCCCCGGTCCCTGGCAATTGGGGATCGGGGATACCGATACCGCAAGTTCCCCCATCTTGGTTCTCCCACACAATCCCAATTCCCGACCACCGGGAGGGTCACAAAAGTCTTGTGGCGCGCCAAGCGCGCAGCCGCTGCATGCAATGCAAAATAAATCCCAAATCTGTGGATAACTCTTGCGCTCAATTAAACCCTTTTGTGTCACACTAAGAATCAAGCAGAAAAACGGCCCGATTCCTTTGGAATCGGGCCGTTCGTCATTCCGCCCTAAAAAAGTTTTTTCGGGCCATTTTTTCTGCAAAGTAACCACTTTTCAGAAACCTATTAGCCAATCAGTAAACACAAAATTTCGCGCCTAACCGATTGATTCAAAGCATTCTACGAGAGAACCAACAATACCGGACGCATCAGGAACAAAGGGTAGGCGGGGATTTATCCCGGGCAATCAAACCAGCAAAAATATGTTGGGCCTTTAGGCCCTGAGGCACGCTTTTACAGCTTTACACCTTCGCGCTATAGCCGTATCTTCCAGGCCAATGCCCCTCTCCTGCATCTTCGGGCATTGAAATAGGAACCTGACCAATCCTCCGAAAAAGGAAAGAATTTTTATTTTTTTGGAAAAGTAACCACTTTTCAGGAACCTATTAACCAATCAATAAACACAAGTTTTTCTGATGATCTCGTTAATTTTCATTGCTTTACATTGTTTGCAATAGCGCGGGAGCCATTCAGCACAAAAGGCAGGCATAAGCCTCAGCCCCGGCAATCAACTCAGGAGCGTCCCCCACCCTCCTCCCTCAGAATCTGTAACTCTATGGGCAAGCACGCCCCCGCACGCTGTACCCTGTAACCTGTCATTTGTAATCTGCGCGCCATGATAGCTACCGACCAAGACGTTCAATGGATGAAGCAAGCCCTGGAGCTGGCCGAGCGAGGCACAGCCCTTGCTTCCCCCAACCCAGCCGTTGGCTGCATCCTTCTCAACCGGGAAGGCCAGCTCATCGGCAAAGGCTGGCACGAGTACGACCGCCGCGACCACGCCGAAGCTGCCGCCATCAAAGACGCACAACAGAATTATCCTCAACAACTTGCAGGCGGAACTGCATACGTAACTTTAGAGCCCTGCAACCACACCGGACGCACCGGCCCCTGCACAGAAGCCCTCATCGCCGCCGGCATCAAGCGAGTTGTAGCCGCCACCGCCGACCCGAACCCGCACGTCTCCGGCCATGGCATGGAACGCCTCCGGGCCGCAGGTATAGAAACCGTTCTGGGTGTGTGCCAACGGGAAGCCCGCCGCCTCAACGAGCCGTTCGCCCGCTGGAGTCAGACCCGCCACCCTTTCGTGCTGATGAAAGTGGCCATGACTCTCGATGGCCGCATCGCCCCGCCCCCCGGCAAGCACTTGCCCGGCACCCCATTCTGGATTACCAGCGAAGCCTCCCGCGCCCATGTGCAGACGCTGCGCCACCAGGCCGACGCCGTCCTCACCGGGGTCGATACCGTCATCGCCGACAACCCGCTGATGACCGACCGCAGTGGGCCAGCTCAAAACGGCTTGCCGCGCCGCCGCCCGCTCCTTCGAGTAATCCTTGATTCTGCGCTTCGTATCCCATTGGATTCAAAACTAGTTAATACCGCGCAAAATGATGTACTGCTTTACACGATTTCCACAGACGAAAGCCGCATCTCCGAACTGCGCAACCGCGGTCTTCGCGTCGAAGTTCTGTACTCCGAGGCTGGCCGAGTCCCGCTTGAAACAGTCCTAGACAAGCTGGGAGCCGAAGGAATCCTGAGCCTTATCACCGAGACCGGAACCCGTCTCAACACCGCGCTCCTCGCCGCCAATCTTGTAGACCGCTTACACATTTTCGTCAGCCCCCAGATCATGGGCTCCGACGCCATTCCGGCCTTTAAGAGCCTCATCAGCCCGGCCACCCTGCCTAACGTGGAAGTCGAGCGCTACGGCAACGACCTCGGCCTCCTCTCCCTTCTCCGCAACCCGTGGCCTGAGCCGAATCAGCAGTAAACTAGAACTATGTTCACCGGAATCATCGAACAAACCGGCACCCTTGTAGGCGTGGAAACGCACGGCAGCATCCAGCGCATCACCGTAGAGGCACCAGAACTGGCCGCCCGCCTCCGCGAAGGCGACTCCCTCGGCGTCTCCGGCGTCTGCCTCACCGCGCTCGACGTAAATCCCAAGTACTTTTACGCCGACCTCGCCCAGGAAACGCTGGATAAAACCTCGCTCGGCGAGCTCAACCCCGGCGCAAAACTCAACCTGGAGTTGCCCGTTGCCGCTGGCTCGCCACTTGGCGGCCACATTGTGCAGGGGCACGTGGACGGCACTGGCACCCTGACCGTTCTGGAGCCGGTCAACGACAGGCAAAGCCCGGATTTCGACGAGCGCACTACCGACTGGACGCTCAAGGTCAAGGTTCCCGAGAGCCTGCGCCCGTACATGATTCCCAAAGGCTCCATTGCGATTGAAGGCATCAGCCTGACTATCGCCGCCGTGGAGGATGACACCATTCGAGTCGCCATTCTGCCGCTGACCTACTGGCGGACAAACCTGCACGCGCTCAAGGCCGGCGCACCCGTCAATCTCGAAGCCGACGTGCTCATCAAAATGGCCGTTGCCCGCCAGTCCGAGGAGCAAAAAACGGAATTCGACCTGACGGAAAGCTGGCTGGTTGCCAACGGGTACTGAACCCTGATCTGTGCTAAACTGCGACTGGTCGTTTGACTGGTCAATTTCATGCAGACTCTGGAAACCACAACCCGAACCATGCAGGCTTCAGAAGCCAAGACGCATTTTCTGCGCATCCTCGATGAAGTTGAGCGAGGGCAGAGCGTTTTAGTTACGCGCCACGGCCGCACAATCGCCCGCATTGAGCCTGTTCAAGAGACCGAACAGGAGCGCCGTGCACGATTTGAGCACGCGTATCAGGCAATTCTTGAAGTTCGCAAGCACACCAAGCCGGTTTCAATCGAGGAACTCCTGTCTGCTCGAGACGAGGGACGCCGCTAACCGTGCCCTTTGTTCTCGACGCCTCAATTACGGTCACGTGGGCGTTGCCCGGTGAATCTCACCCCGTAGCAGAGGCAGCGCTGCAGGCGCTTCGGAACGGTGAATATGCATTTGTTCCGGGCATATGGTGGTATGAGGTACGAAATATTTTCGTCGTCAATGAGAGGCGCAAGCGCATTTCGCCACCAGCTTCCGTACGATTTCTCGAAGGTCTGCAGAATTTCGACATCACGATACACACCGTGTTCGACAATGCCGAAGTGCTCGTTCTTGCTCGTAGTTTCGGACTAACTGTTTACGACGCTGCCTATCTCGCCCTGGCAAAGCGTGAGGGGATTCCCATTGCCACGCTGGACAAAGCACTGCAGACAGCAGCCACAGCCGCGGGGATTCCGCTTCTGGTTTAAAAGCAAACGCAACTGCCCTGCACCGCGTCTATTGACCAACAGGCGCTGTTACCCTTGAAAGTGGAGAAAGCTACAGACAACGCCGAGCGCATTGCCGGATAAAATCCGGGCGCCGGCAGCGGCAATTATGGCAGAGTTCGTCATCAAGCTGGCAGATGAGCGTGGCCGCGTTCAGGAGCAGGTGCAGACCGCCGCTACCGCCGAGGAGCTGCGCGCGCGTTTCACCCACGCGGGCTATCACGTCTTCTCCGTCAAATCGCGGAGCGGCGGCATCGGCTTTGGCAAAAGCAAGGTCAAGCTGGAGCCCTTCCTCATCTTTAATCAGCAGTTCCTCACGCTCATTCGCGCTGGCCTGCCGATTCTTGGCTCGCTGGAAATGCTGGGCAAGATTCAGAAGAACCGCCAGTTCGCCGGGCAACTCTCTGACGTGGCAGGCCGCGTGAAAACCGGCGAATCGCTGTCAGCAGCCTTTGAGGCGCAATCCGGCTTTCCGCCGATGTACACGACGACGCTACTGGCGGGTGAGCGCTCCGGCAATCTGCAGGAAGTGCTCGAACGCTATGTCAGCTTTCAGCGCGTCACGCTGTCATTCCGCAAAAAGCTTGTTGCCTCGCTGATTTATCCCTGCGTGCTGCTGGTGCTTGTGGGAGCGGTGATGGTGTTTCTCTTTACCGTCGTTATTCCGGAGTTTGCCGAACTCTATAGCCAGCTTGGAAACAAGCTGCCGCCGATTACTACTTATCTTCTCGGCTTCGGCACATGGATGCAGCACAACTTTCTCTGGATTGCGCTTGCCATCCTTGCACTCGCGTTTGGATTGTGGCGGCTGGCTTCTGGAGAGCGTGGCCGCGACGTTATCGATGGCCTGCGCGTTCGTCTGCCTGTCCTTGGCCCCATCTGGCTCAAGTACCAGGTTGCGCTTTTCTCGCGCACTCTCTCCACGCTGCTCACCGGCGGCCTGCCGCTCGTACCTTCGCTGGAGACCGCGGCCCGTTCAATTTCTTCGCGCCGCGTGGCGAAGGGTGTCTTCTCGTCCATTGAAACTGTTCGCGAAGGCAAGAGCCTTGCAGATTCGCTCATGTCTACCAAGGTTTTCCCCGGCCTCTCCACGGAGATGATTGCCGTTGGCGAGCAGACCGGCGCGCTGCCCGCAATGCTTAACTCTGTTGCGGAATTTTTCGAGGAAGATGTTTCCACCGCTCTCACTGCTGCGCTCGCGCTAATTGAACCGGCCATCCTCATTGTCATGAGCGTGGTGGTAGTCTTCATCCTCATCTCTCTCTACCTGCCCATCTTCTCCATGGGCTCAGGAACAACGGGGCAATAATATGGCGAACGCAACTGTACTTCCTACGCCTCTCACCACACCGTTCAACGGCGGAGATGAGCACTCCTACGCCGAGCAGCTTGCCGCACGCTACCACGCAGAGTTTGTCGATCTCAAGAACTTCAAGATTCAGCACGACCTTCTGCGCACGGTACCCGTGGAGCTGATGTTCCGCTACAACTTTGTGCCCATTGAGCAGCAGAACAGCACACTGGTGATTGCTGTTTCCGATCCTTCACAGCTCATGGTACTCGACGAGATTGCAGGGCTGCTTGGGCAGCGCATCATTGCCCGCGTTGCGACGCTCTCACAGATTACAGACCTGCTGAAGAAGACGGAGCAGTCGCAGCGCGTGCTGGATGAAGCCAGCGAAGGACTCACCTTCGACGTGTTGGATGGGGAAGACAACTCGGACGAAAACATCTCGATTGAGAAGCTAACGCGCGAAGAAGACATCAGCCCCATCATTCGGCTTGTTGATACGACAATCTTCACCGCTCTTGAGCGGCGCGCTTCGGATATTCACATCGAGACGCAGGATGATTCCGTTATCGTGAAATACCGTATTGACGGCGTATTGCAAATGGCCATGGCTCCAATTGCACGCGAGCACCACTCAACGATTCTTTCGCGTATCAAGATTATGTCCGAGCTGGACATTGCCGAGCGACGCGTTCCGCAGGACGGTCGCTTCCGCGTGCGCTACAAGGGACGCCTCATCGACTTCCGTGTTTCCATCATGCCGACGGTTCATGGCGAAAATGCCGTGCTTCGCGTGCTCGATAAAGAATCCATGAGCGAGAAGTTCCGCAACCTTACGCTGGATGTGGTGGGCTTTGCGGAAAATGATCTGAGGCGTTTCCGGCATTACATTCGCGAGCCTTACGGCATGGTGCTTGTGACCGGGCCTACCGGCTCCGGCAAGACGACGACGCTTTACGCCGCGCTGAATGAGATCAAGAGCGACGAAGACAAGATCATTACGATTGAAGATCCGGTGGAATACCAGATTCGTGGCATCACGCAGATTCCGGTCAACGAGAAAAAGGGGCTGACCTTTGCGCGTGGACTGCGCTCGATTCTGCGTCACGACCCGGACAAGATTCTCGTCGGCGAAATCCGCGACCAGGAGACGGCGCAGATTGCGATTAACTCCGCGCTCACAGGACACCTTGTTTTTACTACTGTTCACGCGAATAACGTTCTGGATGTGCTGGGACGCTTTCTCAACATGGGTGTGGAGGCTTACAACTTTGTCTCCGCACTCAACTGCATTCTTGCGCAGCGACTTGTCCGCACGGTTTGCGAACACTGCGTGCGCACTGTTCACTATGACGACGAAACTCTGGAAGCCTCAGGCCTCGATCTGGCCGAATGGCGCGGCTTTGATTTCCGCGAGGGCTTAGGCTGCATTGAATGCGGCGGCACGGGGTATCGCGGACGTACCGCAATTCACGAACTGCTCGACCTGACCGACCCCATTCGCGAAATGATTCTGGACAAGAAGCCCACAAGCGAAGTGCGTAAGCTTGCGCAGAAAGAAGGCATGGCCTTCCTGCGTGAATCCGCAATTGAGCGAGTGCGAGGCGGACTCACTACACTGAAAGAAATCAACAAAGTTACCTTCATCGAGGCATCGCGATAGTGTCGATACTGGACAAAATCAAGCTGCAGACCGCGCCCTCTGGCCGCCGTCCTCCCGCTGCCGTGGAGTTAGCGCCGGAAGGCGTGCTGGCGGCGTCTCTTTCTGGGGCAGGTGCGGCTCCGGTACTTGCTTACGCTGTGCTGCCTGCGGGTGCACTGGTTCCCGGAATTACCGAAGCAAACCTGCGTGCTCCTGAAGCTGTTGCCTCGGCGCTGCGCTCTGCGCTCGACCAGGTTGCTCCACGCACGCGTAGCGTCTCCGTCGTGGTGCCTGACACTTCGGCACGCGTCTTTGTGCTGGACTTTGACACACTTCCCACGAAGGCTGCCGAAGCGCTGCCCGTTTTGCGCTTCCGCTTGCGCCGCGTGGTTCCCTTTGATGTGGAACAATCAGCCGTCAGCTATCAGATACTCTCGCAGCAGCGGGATAGTGTGAGGGTGCTCGCGACTATCATGCCTTCCGCAATTCTGGCCGAGTATGAAAGCGCCGTTCGCGCTGCAGGCTATGAACCGGGAGCAGTGCTTCCCTCCGCGCTTGCTTCGCTGGGTGCGCTCGATACGGCTGAGCCATTGCTGACTGCGAACCTCAACGATATTTCTCTCACCACGTCCGTCACGCGCGGCAACGATCTGCTGCTCTACCGCACCATTGAACTGCCTGCGGAACCGTCGGAACGACTGTCCGAAGTACAGCGCGGAGTAGCCGTCGCGGCGGCGTATTTTGAGGACCGTTTGAGCACGCCTCCCACGCAATTGCATTACGCGGGTACCGCTGCGGCGGCTGACTTTATGCAGGCTGTTGCGCACACGCAGTTGCCGGTTACGGAAATTGCTCCCATGCCTGCAACAGGCTCGGTTACAACGCATGGTCCGGTTGGGTTTGCCGGAGTTGCCGGTGCATTGGCGGGGGCTGCCTGATGCGTATAACCATTAATCTTGCGACACGCCCCTTCGCGGACATTGCTCCTGCACTCAAGCGGCTGCGCATTGCCATGGGCGTGCTTGCTGCGTTGTCGCTTCTCTTCTGGCTTGGCATGCACCTGGTACATACCAAAGCTGAGGCTGCACGCGCGCGGGCGCACTCGCTGGATGGCGCACTGGCAAAGCTCAATACGGAGCGGCAGGGCTACCAGCAGCAGCTTCAACAGCCGCAGAATGCGAAGGTTCTTACGCAGGCACAGGCTCTGAATCGTCTCTTTGATGAAAAGTCCTTCTCGTGGACGCTGGCAATGAAGGACCTTGAGACCGTTCTTCCGCCCAGCGTGCAGGTTGTGAGCCTTGAGCCGGTGCGCGACAAGACCGGAACCATCACGCTGCACTTGCGCGTGCAAGGGCCGCGTGACCGCTCCGTGGCGCTGATTCAGAATCTTGAGCACTCACACCGCTTTCTGCAGCCGCGCATTGTGAATGAGACTGCAGATACAGGCAACGGACCGAATCAGCGCCTGGAGCCTGTGAGCGATTCCAATCGCGTGAACTTTGACTTGCTGGCAGACTACAATCCGGCAACACCTGCGGAGCGCAAGGCGGCGGCGAAGAAAATCGACGTGAGCAAGCCTGTTGCGGAAGCACCAGCACCCTTTCATGTCAGTCCCGGCACGCAGCGGCCTCCTTATACCGGGCCGCAGAAACCGCATGCGGGAGGTGCGCAATGAGTACGGCTACTCCTTCTGTTTGGCGGGAACGGCTGGCTTCTCCGCTGACGTGGCACTTCGCCGGCTGCGGTGTGCTGGCAGTGCTGGCGGTTGTGCTTGGCACTCGTTTCTTTATCGATTGGGCAGCAACGAGTGACCGCTCTGCTGATGCGTTGGCAAGCAAGCAGTCTGAATTGAAGCTGCTTGAAATACAGACTGCACCTCTGCGCGGACTCGACAAGCGCGTTGCAGTAACACGGGATGAGATTCAAGACTTTTATTCGAAGCGGATTCCGGCGAACTACTCGGCGATTGAATCGCGCATTGATGATTTGCAGGTAAAGTCCGGGGTCCATCTTTCGCGGTTGCAATACACGCAGGGTAAGACGATTACCGGGGCGGGCAACGACCTGACTGAGATTGAGTTGGATGCAGGTATCAGCGGCGATTATCCGCAGATCATGCGATTCATCAATGGGCTTGAGCGCGATAAGAACTTCTTTGTGATTCGCGCAATGGCTCTGACGAGCCAGCAGGGCGGGCAGGTGAATTTGCGGTTGCGTGTGTCCACATGGCTGCGGCCCGCGGATGTTCCGAAGGGACTGCCGAGTGAAGAAAGCCTGGATGCTGCTCCTGAAGCGAGTAGCGCAGCACAGAACGCCAGCGGAAAGGAGGGTCAGAAAGAATGAAAATCGGCGCGGAAGATAAACGCAAAGTCATGATCCTCGGCGGACTGCTGGTTGTCATTGTGCCGCTGGCCATCTGGGAGCTCTGGGGCATATTTGCTACGCCATCCCAACCACCGCGGCCTGCTCCGGCTGTGACTACAGCGAGAAGCGCCACGCCTGCGCGTGTAACGGCCTCTGCTGCTGCACCAGCCGCGCAGCGCATCACGACCAGTGACATTACGGATGTATCGCTGCACCTGGACAAGCTGGCGGCGAGTGAAGATGTGGAGTATGCAGGCGGCGGACGGAATATTTTTTCTGCGAACTCCGAGCCTGTTGATATTCCCAAGCCAGTAAAGGCAGCGCGTGAAGTGGCGAAGAACAACCTGCCTTCTGTTCCACAAGGGCCGCCGCCCCCGCCGCCAATTGAGCTGAAGTACTTTGGCTACTCGCAGACGAAGGACAAGTCGATACGCGCCTTCCTTGTGCATGGCGACGATATCTTTATGGCGCATACGGGTGAGGTTGTGGACCATCGCTACAAGGTGGGCATGATTTCTCCGGGCAGCGTGCAGATTACGGATCTCTCGTACAACAACACGCAAACACTTCCAATCAGCAACCAGCAATAATGTTTCGCACAACTCTAATTCGCGGCAGGAAAAAGCTCCGCCCCGTAAAGCCGGGCGAAGAAGGCTACATCCTTCTTGGAGCGATTATCCTGCTTGCTCTCTTCGTCATTGCGCTGGCTGTGGCCGCTCCGCGCGTAGCGAAAGAGATTCAGCGCGACCGCGACCTGGAGACAATGCACCGCGGCAAGCAGTACACCCGCGCAATTCAGCTTTACTATAAGCGGTTCCATGCGTATCCGCCGAACCTCGAAGCACTGGTGAAAACGCAGGAAATTCGCTTTCTGCGCAAGCGGTACATTGATCCGACGACTGGCAAGGATGACTGGAAGCCGATCTTCTTTGGGCAAAATAAAACGCCGTTGGCGATGGGCTTCTTTGGCCAGCCGCTAGGCGGAACAGGCGGCAACGTGGTTGCCGGAACCGGGCCAAGTGGCGGCAACGGGCTCGACAACGGCTCCTCGTCCAGCGCGGGGAGCACTTTTGGAAGCTCCTCTTCCGGAAGTACATTTGGCGGCTCTTCTTCGGGGAGTTCTTTCGGAGGCTCTTCTACGTTTGGCTCATCCACGGGCGGCTTTGGCAGCAGTCCAACTGGAACCGGGACTACGAGTGGAACGGATTCCAGCGGCAACAGCAGCAGCGGACTCGGCGGGCAGAACGGGCAGACCTTTGGAGGTGGTGGCGTGATTGGCGTTGCACCAATGAGCCCGAGGCAGTCGCTGATTGTCTATAAAAAGATGAACCACTATAACGAGTGGGAGTTTCTTTACAGCCCGCTGAGCGAGATGCAGACAATTCCCGGCGGAAGCGGCAGCTCCACGATTGGCGGGCAGCCGGCTAGCGGGATTGGCACACCGACCAGTACTACCAACCCGACGAATCCAACGGGGAATCCAAATCCGACGCCCCCGCCTCCAGGTGGTGGAGCCGGTGAATCGGGTACAGCGCCTCCTTCTCCACAATAGTCAGGGAACAATGCGTGTTTGCAAATACTAAGGCCCACTCCTCAGAGGAGTGGGCCTTTTGAAATTCAAGCAGCGCGGTGCTTAGACGGAGAAGGAGGAGCCGCAGCCGCAGGTGGACTTGACCTGCGGGTTGTCGAACTTGAAGCCAGCGGCTTCGAGAGTCTCGACATAATCAACGGTGCAGCCGTTGAGGTACATGAGCGAGGTGGCATCGACGAAAACCTTGAGATCTTCAAAGCTGAAAACCTTGTCCATCATGCCGCTCTGATTCTCAAAAGCCATTGAATACTGGAAACCAGAACATCCGCCGCCTACAACGCCAATGCGCAGGCCGGCAGGCAGAGGATCCTGGGTGGCCATGATTTCACGAACCTTGGCAACGGCCGAGGGGGTGAGAGATAGAGGCGCTTTCTTGACTTCCTGTTCGGGTACAACGGCGATAGTGGCCATAACTTCTCCAGTGCTGCTGATTTCTACTTGAATCCTATGTTACCGGGCCTCTGCCTTAGAAACAAGACCGATTTGGTCCGGCTGTTTATTCGATGCAACTGTGGGCAGGAGGATTCCTAGTTTTCCCGCATTGATTTTGCATGACTTCCGCGCAATATTTGAGACAAACGAACAGACTTTGCACCTTATAAACAACGGTGAGCTGCGTCACTGTTGCGCGATGTGGGAATTGGAGTATTATTCCTTCCCGAAAGGCCCCTCTACCCCGAGCCCGCGCCCAGTTCCCGTTCACACGGACCCGCCGGCATCTGGGACCTTACGCCGCTGTTTCGTATGGAGGTGTTTATGTCTTTCGCTCCCGTGATGTGGATTGTTTGGGGAGTATTAGCCCTGATTGTCGCCGGGGTTCATTTTTACAAATCCCGGCTGGAACGCGATGAAGATGACCAGATCTTCCTCGATGACTCGTTTGACCACATGAAGACTGCGAACGCCGCAATTGTGGCCAGAGTGCAGAAAGTAGAGCCGGTTGAACGCGTTGCATTGTGGGCAGCTACGGCTGCTACCGTCTTTGTGATTGGCTATTACATCGTGGAATTCATTCATCAGTTCCAATAGGAACTCCCCCCTCGGGGAGATCTATCCGGGGAAACTGGCAGGGCCATATCGCGAGATGTGGTGCTGTGAAATTGGATAAGGCTGTTGCGCGCCGCCTGTCTCTGGGTGGTGGAATAGAGAGTTTTAGTCCGTAAAGCGCTGCGACACCTGCCGGTTCCCTATTCCCTTACTTCGCAAATTTGTTTCCGCTACAAGGGTTTCATTTTTTAAATATTTGATTTTTTTATTAAGTTATTACGTAAATCATATGTTAACTTTAGAGTTAATCCATGTGGTTACCTTAAGTGGTCAACCTAACTTCAGTCTTATCCATAAGTACGCCGGAAAAAGACAACGGCCCGATTCTGTTGATGAGAATCGGGCCGTTTTTTATTCCTACAGCTCGGATAAAACAGCGCGCCGTGCCGGGATTGCTGCTCCTACTCCACTTCCGGCTTGGCGCGGTAGCCGTCGCGGGCCAGCACATCGTACTTAAGCGGTTTGTGCTTTTCATCCTGAAACTGCAATGGATGCCCTTCATCATCCACCAATTCGACACGAAGCTTGCGCCATGTGCCGTCCTGCTTGGGGTTGGTGGGATGATAGACAAGCTCGTACTTCGACCGGATGTTCTTGTTGATGTCTTCAAAGATGTCGGGCATCTCCCCAGTGAAGCGCGGGAAGTAGCTGTTGCCGCCGGTGACCTTGGCGAAGGTCTTCATCTCGTTATCGGCCTGCAGGTAATCCATGTCGCGCATGGAGCCACGCATGCCGCCCATCCCCTCTGTCATGGCACGCATGCCGCCGCCGGTGGAGACGGTGAAGATGGTGATGTTCGGCGTGTTCTTTACCTTCTGCAGAATCTTGTCGAAGGTGAGTTTGGAGAGCGTATCGCGGCCTGAGGCGATGACGATGATGTATTTCTGGCCGTCGATGCGGCTGAGGCGGTCTTCCGCTTCGTAGAGGGCGTCGAAGAGATTGCGCTCCTGGAAGCCGGGGATGCGCAGCATGTTGATGGCTTCTAGAAGCTGGCGCTTGTCCTGCGTAAAATCGGTGACAATCTGCGTGCGCAAATCGAAAGTCATGAGGGCAACGTAGTCCTGCGGCCGGAGCTGCTGCGCGAAGGCCCATGCGGCGTTGCGCATGTCGTAAATGAAGGGCCAGACCGTGGACGAGAACTCGCAGAGCATGAGAGCGGTGATGGGGGCTTCGACGCGTTTGAAGCCGACAACTTTCTGCTCGACGCCGTCTTCGTAGACTTTGAAGTTCTGCGGCTTGAGACCGGGAACGAACTGGTGCGTCTTTTCGAGAACGACGCCTACATCCACTGTCACTTCCGGCACGTTGATGCGGATAGATGGGATATCGAGGCCAGCGGGATTGGTGACCTTGGGCGCGGCGGGAGCGGGCGGCGGAGCGGCGTCGGCGGGGACATCCTTCTTCTTCGGCATGGCCATGGGGCCTGTGTCGCCGGTGGGACCGCCGGAGTCGGGCGCGGACTGGTCGGGCTGTTGCTGCTGCGGCTTCTGGGGTGTCTGCTGCTGCGTGGGCGTCTGGGCAAAAGTCAGCGAGGCGGCCAGAAAAACAAATGCAAGCAGCCGGAGATGGGACCAAAGATCGGAATTGGTACGTCGAATACGCATAGGAGCCTCAGTGGCAACAGAATACAGGGGACAAGGGACAACGGAACAGGGACAAAACCTTAACGCCCGTTCGTCCCTGAACTGCGGGGCCGGTTTACAGTTATAGACGTGAGAATGGGTGTTATGGGCATGATTTTTCGGGCAGCGGTGGCGGCAGTACTGGCTGCGAGGATGGTGGCTGGCGCGCAAAATGCAGTTCCGGATGGACCGCCGGCCAGCAAAGGCTTCTTTCCGCTGAGCGAGGTAAAGCGCGGTCTAACCGGCACGGCCTGGACGGTTTTTGAGGGCACGAAACCCGAGCCGATGGACGTGGAAATCCTGGGTGTGCTGAAGGGCGGGCGTGGGCCGGGGCATGACCTGATTCTGGCGCGGCTGCATGGCACCAAGCCGGAATATACGGGCGTGGTGGCTGGAATGAGCGGCAGCCCGGTGTATATTGGCGACCGGCTGCTGGGCTCGCTTTCCTATCGAATTGGGCAGTTCAGCAAGGAGCCGATTGCGGGGATTACTCCGATTGCGCAGATGCTGGAGGTTCGGGATTTGCCCTCGAAATTAGGAGATGCGAGTCTTGCGGCTTCGCAGCCTCTTTCTAGCGAAACGACGGTTCAGGCTATGGAGACGCCGCTGGTCATGAGCGGTTTTGCTCCGGAAGCCGTGCGGCTGTGGCAGGACCGGATGAAGGGCACCGGGCTCGATGTGGTGTCGGCTGGTGGAATGAGCGGGGGTGCTTCTTCTGTCGCCGATGAGGATGCGGCGATTCGCAGCATTGTTCCGGGGTCGGCGGTAAGCCTGGAGCTGGTGCGCGGCGATGTGGAAATTGCGGCGACGTGCACGGTTACTTATGTGGACCCGAAGCAATTGCTGGCTTGTGGGCATCCGATTCAGCAGTTGGGTGCAATCAGCGTGCCGATGACGGCAACGGAGGTTGTAGCAACGCTGCCTTCTCCGCTAAACGCCTTCAAGATTGTGAATACAGGCGCGGAGATTGGCGCGTTTACGGAAGACCGCGATGCGGCGATTAAGGGCGTCTTTGGCGCGAAGGCAAAGATGATTCCGGTACACGTGAATATTCATGATGGCGCGAATACTCGTGCGGTGAATTTTGAGGTGCTGGACCAGAGCTCGCTCTCGGGGCAGGCTGTGCTGGTTTCGCTGTACAACTCGTTGCTGCAGTCGAATGCCAACTCCGCGGACACGAGCTATCACGTGACGGGAAAGATTTCGATGGGTGGCGTGGCTGGAGGCGATCCGGTAGAGGCTCCGATTGATGCGTGGGCGAGTGGTGGAGATGGGCAGCCTGCTCCGCTGATGGCTGCGCTGGGTGCTGCGATGGACTTTAACCAGTTCTATGCGAACAGTACGCGGCAGGAAGCGGTGCGGAGTTTGAATCTGGATGTTGAGGTGATTCCGCGGCGCGTAGCGATTGAGCTGTCTTCCGCGCGCGTGGTTTCCAATAACATTGCGCATGCGGGCGATACGGTGATGATTGAAGCGACGGTGCGGCCCTATCAGCAGCCAGAGCGGAATGTGCGGATTCCAGTGACGCTGCCGGGAAGGCTACAACCCGGCTCGGTGCGCGTGCTGGTAAGCGATGCGGGAACGCTGGATAGAACGCTGAATCCTCCGAAGCTTTTTGCCAAACCGGACAGTGTTGATGCCGTTCTTGCAGTGGCAAAAAGCCAGCATGCGGCAGACCGCATTTATGTGAGCCTGCTGACGCCTGAGACGCAGGCGGGAGTTTCCGGGCAGACGCTTGCGAGCCTGCCGCTTTCGATGGCGAATGCGCTGGAGACGCTGCGCGCGGGGCAGGAAGCCTCACTGAATGGCGAGAGCGCCGTGGTTGCCGCAGATGCGCAAGCCGGCGGCCTGCTGACGGGCTTTCAGATACTTACACTGCAGATTGAAGCGAATTGATACAGATATGTGAATTCAACAGGGGTGCCGGACAGGAAATGCCGGGCGCGGTAAACTAGGACATATTTGTTTCGTCTTTAACCGAACTTTCGGGTTCTTTCAGACTGTATTTTTTCGTCTGTATCAGGCACTCCTGCGAGGATACGCGTCATCATGGCACAGATTCACGGATTAGCAGCGCATGCAGCCGGCGCCGAACTTCTGCCTTTCCACTATGAGCCGGGCGAGCTTGGCGCTCACGATGTGGAAATTGCAATTACACACTGCGGTATTTGTCATAGTGATTTGCATTTAATTTCAAACGACTGGGGCGTGAGCACGTACCCGTTTATTCCTGGGCATGAGATTATCGGCTCCGTAAAGACAGTTGGCTCGCATGTAAGCTCGCTCAAAGTTGGAGAGCGCGTGGGGCTGGGATGGCAATCGAACTCGTGCGGCGAGTGCGAGTGGTGCATCCAGGGGAAAGAAAATCTTTGCGCGAAGATGGAAGGCACCTGCGTTGGCCGCCACGGCGGATATGCTGACCGCGTGCGGGCCAATGCGCGGTTCGTCGTGCCGATTCCTGAGGCGCTGGTGAGTGAGGATGCGGCCCCGCTGTTGTGTGGCGGCGTTACGGTCTACAATCCGCTGCGCGAATACAAGGTGAGCCCGGCATCGCGAGTGGGCGTAATCGGCATTGGAGGGCTGGGGCACATGGCCATCCAGTTTGCGAAGGCCTTTGGCGCGGATGTAACGGCGTTTTCTACTTCCGCGGAAAAAGAGAAGGAAGCGCGGGCACTCGGCGCTCATCACTTTGTGAATACGCGAGAGACGCGGGCGCTGAAGGAAGTTGCGGGCAAATTTGATTTGATTCTGAATACCGCGAATGCGGATCAGGACTGGAACATCTACATCCAGGCGCTGCGACCGACCGGGACGCTGGTATTTGTAGGCGTGACGCCGGGCATAATTTCACTGGGGCATGTGTCTTCGCTTATCGGCGGACAGAAGGCCGTTGCAGGCAGCCCGATTGGTAGCCCGGCGCGGATTCGCGAGATGCTGGATGTGGCTGCGCGGCATGGCGTGAAGGCCCAGGTTGAGGCCTTCCCGATGAAAAAAGCGAACGAGGCAATTGAGAAGGTGAAGAAGTTCAAGGTTCGCTACCGGGCAGTGCTGGCGAATTAGGAACGAGTGACGAAGGACGAGGGGCCGCTTGTGCGGCCCTTTTGTTTTAAGTAAGAAATGTTTTAAGGTCTGGGGATGAGTGTTCGGATTGATAAGTGGCTTTGGGCTGCGCGGTTCTTTAAGACTCGGGCGCTGGCATCGAAGGCTTGTGAACTGGGACGGATTCGGATTAACCATATCGAGGTAAAACCGGCGCGGGAGGTTCGCACCGGCGACATGCTTTGGGTAAAAAACGAGGGCGGCGAGTTTGAACTGGAAGTGCTTGCGATAAGCGAAGTGCGTGGGCCCGCTTCGGTGGCGCAGGGGCTGTATCGCGAGACAGACGCCAGTAAAGAGCGCCGGGCGCGCGAGGCCGAAGCACGCAAAACGATGCAGGCTATGATGCCTGTGTCGGAGCGGAAGCCTTCCAAGCGCGACAGGCGGCTGATTCATCGTTTTCGCGGAGATTATTGAGCACCCGCGCTTTTTGTGTAGGATGTGAATGCCGACGGCAGAAAGAAAACGCCGCCACCGGCACTCTGCAACCGCGAGGACTCCTCCATGCAAAGTTACCCCACAGCGAATGTCTATCGGCTGATTGAACCGGGGCCGGTTCTGTTGTTGACGACCTTTCACGAAGGCCACGCCAACGTGATGACGCATTGCTTTAATACGATGATTCAGCATGAGTCTCCCACATTGATTGCCTGCGTGATTGGTTCGTGGGATCACAGCTTCAAAGCGCTGCAGGAGACTGGCGAATGCGTGCTGGCGCTGCCGGGCGTGGACCTGATTGAGACGACCATCGACATTGGGAATAGTTCCGGCGCAAAGATGGACAAGTTCAGCGAATTCAACCTGACCAAGCTCCCGGCAACAAAGGTAAAGGCTCCACTGATTGCGGAATGCCTTGCCAATATCGAATGCAAGGTTGTGGATACGTCCATTGTGGAGAAATACAACCTGTGGATACTGGAACCGGTTGCGGCGCACATCGACCCCGACCGCAGAGAACAGCGAACCTTTCATCACTCCGGCGACGGAACGTTTGTGATGGACGGCAAGGTGATTGACCTGCACAAGCGCATGCACAAGTGGTGGAAGCGGTCCATCTAAGCGGCTGAGGAATTGCGAATGCAAAAATTTCCGCTTGGCCATGTCTATCGGTTGATTGAGCCGGGGCCGGTTTTGCTGGTGACTACCTTTCACGAAGGCCAAGCCAATGTGATGACCATTGGTTTTCACATGATGGTTCAGCATGGTCCGCCGCCGCTGATTGGCTGCATTCTTGGGCCTTGGGATCATAGCTACAAAGCGTTGCGCGAAACTGGGGAATGCGTGCTGGCCGTGCCGGGCGTGGATTTGGCGGAAAAGGTTGTCGATATCGGGAACTGCTCAGGCAGCGATGTGGACAAGTTCGAGCGCTTCCGGCTGACGCAGGCCGCGGGAGAGCGAGTAAAAGCTCCTCTGGTGAAGGAGTGCCTTGCCAACATTGAATGCAAAGTGGCCGATACGCGACTTGTGAAGGACTACAGCCTGTTTATTCTGGAAGCTGTGGAAGCGCATGCAGAGCCGGGGCGCAAAGAGCAGCGGATCTTTCATCAT
The DNA here is from genome assembly GCF_059115385.1 of Occallatibacter sp. FHG110214_02. Taxonomy (NCBI): domain Bacteria; kingdom Pseudomonadati; phylum Acidobacteriota; class Terriglobia; order Terriglobales; family Acidobacteriaceae; genus Occallatibacter; species Occallatibacter sp. FHG110214_02. Next base: position 62,028 of record NZ_JBZYWK010000009.1, read on the forward strand.
CGCGGCGATGGGACTTTTTCTGTGGATGGGCGGATTCTGAATCTGCAGGAGCGCATGGTGAAGTGGAAGATGTTTCAGGACTGAGGCGGGCGCTGGCCGCTAAGTCGCTGCGTCTAGTAGACTCAACGGCAGCATGATGCGTGATTTTTACCGGATTTTTCGCTGCCGAACCTTCCTGTTCCCCACTGTAATGAGCGCTGCTTTGGCGGCAGGTATGCCTGCGGTTGCGCAGGGAACGCATTTGTGGACGCAGTCGCGCGCCGATGAGTTTGAGAAAGGCTCACCGGCGGGGGTGGCCATTGAGAGCGACGGCAAGTTGCGCGAAGCTCCCGGCGTTCATGAACTGCTGACTACTCCTTCCACCTTTGTGTGGTCGGTGGCCGTAGATAAGTCTGGTACGACGTATGCCGCGACCGGTTCGCCTGCAACGGTGCTGCGGCTGGGGCATACGAAGGACGAAAAGCCTTTCACGCTATTTGAGGCTAAGGATTTGGCCGTGCAGGTAGTGCGCGTGGGGCCGGATGGTTCCCTGTATGCCGCGGTAATGCCGAGCGGAAAGGTTTACAAGCTGAATCCGGCAGCGACGACGAAGCAGGATGAAAGCTCGGCAACGGTAGTCTTCGACCTGGAAAAGGCAGGCAAGAACAGCGCGGCGAAGGACGGAGCCCGGTACATATGGGACATGACCTTCGACAGCGCCGGGCGGCTGTACATTGCGACGGGCGGACCGGGCGCGGTGTGGCGCGTGGATGTGACGAAAGCCGGCGCGCAGGCAGAGGAGTTTTTCAAGAGCGATGAGGCTCATATCCGCTCGCTGGCGTGGGATGCGAAGGGGAACCTGATTGCCGGCTCAGACGGTTCGGGGCTGGTATATCGCATTGATGCCAGTGGAAAAGGCTATGTACTGTTTGAAGCTCCGCGCCGCGAGATTACTGCGGTTGCAGTAGGCACGAACGGCACAATCTATGCGGCCAGCGTGGGCGATAAGAGCCACAATCCGCTGCCTGCGCTACCTGTGCAGGGAACAGGCACGGTAACAATCACGATTGTGCAGCCGGGCTCTGTTTCTGCGGCCAACGCGAGCGCTTCCCTTCCCGAAGGCTCGGAGATTCATGCGCTGAGCGAAGGACAGGCACCGCGTAAAATCTGGATCGGCAAGGATGAGGTGGTTTATGCGCTTGCCGCACAGAGCGATGGCTTGCTGGCGTTGAGCGGCAACCGCGGACGCGTCTTTAAGATTCGTGCGGACGAGAGCTACGCGGATATTGCGCATCTCGAAGCACAGCAGGGTCTGGCGCTGGCGGCCACCAGTGGCGCAACTGTAATTGGCACGGGAAATACGGGCAAGGTGATTGCGCTTGGCACGACAGACAAGCACGAGTACCTGAGCGACGTACTGGATACCGGTGCGATGGCGCGCTTTGGTCGCGTGGAGATTGATCCGGGCTCGGCTGGATACACAATTCTGACTCGCAGTGGGAATGTGGAGCAGCCAGTGCGTGGGTGGAGCGAGTGGACTGCGCTGAACAACGGCTCGGTTGCTTCTCCGGCGGGGCGTTATTTGCAGTGGAAGGCTGTGCTGGCAAATGGCGGCGTGCTGGGCGGCATAGGCGTAAATTACCTGCCGGTAAATGCTGCTCCAGCTATCGAGGATCTGGTGGTTGTTCCGGGAGCGCGGTGGTCGCCGCAGAGCCAGAGCTCCAGCAGCCAGACAGTGAACATCAGCTTCCCTTCCGCGAGTTCGGGCGTTACGGTGACGTATGATGGCTCCTCGAACGGGCCGCTGAATGCGACGAAGGATAAAACATCTGTAACGGCACGATGGGCTGCGCATGATGACAATGGCGATGATCTGACTTACTCGCTTTATCTCCGCGGCGATGGCGAAAAAACATGGCGGCTGCTGAAGGATGGCATTACCGAGAAGGCGTACAGCTTTGACCAGACTCTGCTGCCAGATGGCGGATATGAGCTGAAGATTGTGGCTTCGGACTCCCCTTCCCATACGCCGGGTGAGGCCTTGAGCAGCGAAAAAATCAGCGAGCGGTTCGAGCTGGATACTACGCCGCCGGTTGTCTCCGGGCTTACCGTGAATGGGCTGAGCTTCCGCCTGGACGCGGAGGATGCGATTTCTCCGATTGAAAAGGCGGAGTACTCCGTAGATGCGGGACCGTGGCAGTACATTGAGCCGGTGGGTGGATTGTCTGACTCGAAGCGTGAGCACTACGAGATTACGATTCCGGCTTCCGCAAATCTGAAGCCTGGCGAGCACCTGCTGACGGTTCGCGCTTACGACCGGCATGACAATGTTGGCGCGTCAAAAACCGTCTTCACGACGAAGTAGATATATTCATGCGTTTTGAACTTTTTATTGCGGCTCGATACCTGAAGGCCCGGCGGAGGCAAGCCGTTGTGGGCGTGGTTACGGCTATCTCCGTGGCGGGCGTGGCGGCGGGCGTGGCGGCGCTGATTCTTGCGCTGGCAATCACCAACGGCATGCGGCGCGACCTGCAGGACAGGCTTGTGGATACCAGCGCGCATGTGCAGTTGATGCGCGTGGAAGGCGACGGTATTCGCAACTGGCAGCCGCTGCTGGAAAAGCTGAAGACAGTGCCGCATGTGAAGGCTGCTGCGGGAGAACTGGACGAGCAGGTGATGGTGGCGCACGGGGCACGCGCTGGCTTTGCCTTGGTGGAAGGCATTGTGCCGAAAGATGAGCGCACCGTAAGCAAGATGCTGGATAAGGCTACGCCGGGCGCGCTTGCGGTACTTGAGCCGACAAGTGAGGTTGATACTGTTCCGCCAATTGTGTTGGGAAAAGAGCTGGCCGATTCCGTTGGTGTTTCTGTTGGCGATACGGTGATGCTGGTGAGTCCGCAAGGGGGGCTGAGCCCGTTTGGAATGCTGCCGAAGTATGTGCATTTCAAACTTGTGGGAACGTATCACACAGGGTTTTATCAGTACGATTCGGCGTGGGGTTATGTGCGGCTTGCCGACGCGCAGCGGCTCTATGCGGAACCGGACTTGCTGAGCGTCATCAGCTTCAAGATTGATGATCTGAACCATGCGCCGGAAGTGGGCAAGGCTATTGAGCAGGCGGCTGGCCGCGGCTTTATGACAACAAACTGGATGGAGCAGAACCGCGAGCTCTTCCGGGCGTTGAAGCTGGAGCAGTACGTCACGTTTATCGTGATTGCGCTGATTGTGATTGTGGCAGCGCTGAATATTTTGATTGCGCTCACGATGATGGTGATGGAGAAGACACGCGATATTGCCGTGCTGATGAGCTTTGGCGTGGAGCCGGGGCAGGTGCGGCGAATCTTCCTGATGCAGGGGCTGCTGATTTCCGTGATAGGCACGGCGATTGGGCTGGTGCTGGGCTACGTGGGTGCGTGGGCCGGGGCGCATTACCCGATTGGGCTTTCGGCGGAGGTCTACTCGATCGACCATCTGCCGTTTGCGCCGCGAGCGCTGGATGGCGTGGTGGTGGCTGTGGTGGCGATTGGGATTTCTCTGCTGGCTACGCTCTATCCCTCGCAGGCGGCGGCGAAGATTTTGCCGGCAGAAGCGCTGCGGTACGAGTAGCTTACTGAGGCGTGATGATGCCGCCAAGGGCATGACGGCGCGGCAGAACAATGCCGCGGTGGTCTACTTCCGGCTTGGCTGCTGCGGTAGGGGATAGCTCAGGGTTTGTGGCGCGCTCAACCAGGGCTCCGCCACAGGCCGGGCACCAGTCTGTGACAGTCTCTTCGGCCACTACAGCGTGGCATTGGGTGCAAAGGCGCTCCATAACCCCAGCTTAACAAATCCGGATTAACGCACGAATCACGCGCGCAGCCCTGCCGCTGGTTACACTGGAGGTATGCACCTTCCTGTTCGCCTTGTGGCGATTGACGTGGACGGCACGCTGCTGCCGAGCTTTGCTCAAAAAATCAACCCGAGAACTGCGCAGGCGCTCAAAACCGCGCAGGCGGCGGGAATTACGGTTGCGATTGCGACCGGGAGGCGGCAGGCCTATGTTACTCCGCTGCTGGAGGGGCTGAGTCTGCGAGCGGATATGCCTCTGATTACGTCGAATGGTGCAGTGACGCGTACGCTGGGCGGCGAAGCGATGGACCGCTGCCACATGCCTGCGCGTGCGGCTCGCGGATTATGCGGGCTGCTGCGAGGATTTGGCGCGGTGGTGTTTACCTTCGACAAAACGGGGCCGGGCGAGCTGGTGCTGGAGAATTTTGAGCAGGCGCATGGGCGCATCTCACTGTGGGTAGAGCAGAATCGGCAGTCGATTCGCGAGGTGAAGCCGCTTGAAGATGCGCTGCCGGATGGGAACGACCCGATCCAGGGAATGGTCTGCGGCACAATTGACCGCATGCGGCAGGCCGAGAAGGCGCTGCGCGAGAGCAAGTGGATCACGGACTGCGAGGTACAGCGCACCGAGTATCCGGCGCGGGATTTGTCGATTGTGGACCTGCTGCCTCTTGGCGTCTCCAAAGGATGGGCGCTCGAACGGCTTGCGGAGCGGCTTGGCGTAGGACAGCTTGAAACCATGGCCATTGGCGACAACTGGAACGATGTGGACATGCTAGAGTGGGCCGGGCAGGGCGTGATGATGGGCAATGCCGCAGGGGAGTTGCGCACGATGGCCAAGATGCGTGGATGGAAGCAGGCTCCGCCGAATGACGAAGATGGCGTAGCGCAAGTGCTGGAGCGGATTGTGGCTCGGCAGGCGCAGCAGGCAGCGGAGGCGCGATGAAGCGGGCGCTTGCGCTGATGCTGACAATGGCCGCGCCCGCCTTTGCCGCCGAGCGCGTAACACTGGCCAATGGCTTCCTGATGAACTGCCATCATCATGCGCTAGTGGACGGCAAGATGCGGCTCTACACCGAGGCCGGTGAAAAGAACTACATCGAACTGGCTCCTGCAGAGGTTGCCGGATTTGAAACAGTGCCGGATATAGTTCCTGCGGCTGACGTAAAGACGGCTGCAACAACCCCGCCCGCTTCCGGGGATTGGCATGAGGCAATGGCCGATGCGGGGCATGTACACAACATTGACCTGGCTCTGCTGGCAAGCGTGGTGCAGGCGGAGAGTGGCGGAAATCCCAAGGCCCGAAGCCGTGCTGGAGCGCAAGGCCTGATGCAACTGATGCCGAAGACCGCAAACGACCTCGGCGTATCGGACAGCTACCAGCCGGAGCAGAATGTGCGCGGCGGAGCGGCGTACCTGGATGCGTTGCTGACGCGTTATCACGATGATTTGCCGCTGGCGCTGGCGGCTTACAACGCGGGACCTGCGGCGGTGGACAGGTATCACGGCATTCCGCCGTATCACGAGACGCGGGTGTATGTGGCGCGGGTGATTCGGGAGTTTAACCGCCGCGTGCACAATCGCCTTACACAACGCGGCGGCCAGTAGCGGCAGGAGGCCTGAACTACTGCCGCTAATCTGCGGCTGGCGCTAGCTTTCCTTCCAACGGGAACGTAGCCAGTTGTACTCACGCATAAAGTTGTGGCGCGCCTCTGCCCAGCTCTTTGGCTTCTTCAGGCCAAACCAAGTTGTAATCAACGCCATTGTGATGATGTGACTGATGGCAAAAGCCGTCACGACTATGTCAAAAACCAGATTCGTGTTCATCGAATGTGCCCCACTAACAGCAGGAAAATACAGGCTGCTACAACCAGAATTCCTGCCAGCATGAGAGTGATATAGAGCGTAGCAAGCCGCTCCTTGCCGGGGCGCGGGCGGGTAATGCCGACAGCCCAGATGAAGCTCTCGCTGACAAAGTTCGCAATGCTTGTCATCTTTTTCATGACCTCACCTATCAGTATGCTCAGAGTGCGGCAAAGAGATATGCAATTCCTGCGGTGAGTTTCATGTCTGGGCCGGAAGCGGCTCCGGGAGGGTGGCAAACGCCTTCTCTTGCACGGGTGTGTCTGCTCCGTGCGCCACTGCATGTTGCGCTGTTTCATTCACTTGCAGGCGGAAGATATCCGGGCGGGCGTAGTGGCCGGTCACGTCTAGGTCGTACTTGCCGCGAATGGTATCGGCGAGGTCAATGTCTGCCGTCAAAATGGCTTCCCTGCCGTAGATGGGACCGGCGAGCACTTCGCCTAGCGGGCTGATAATAATGCTGCCTCCGCGAATCAAGACCGTCCCGGCATCGTTTCCCTGGATGCAGTCATACGCCTCTGGTGCATCGGCGCGAGTGAGATACTGGCAGGCGCTCAGAACGAAAGTGCGCCCCTCGTAGGCGATGTGGCGCATGGAGGACTGCCAGATATCGCGGTCGTCCACCGTGGGCGCACACCAGAGCTGGATGCCTTTGGCGTAATAGCTTTGGCGCAAGCTGGGCATGTAGTTTTCCCAGCAGATGGCCGCGCCGATTTTGCCGATGGGAGTGTTGAAGACAGGCAGCGTGGAACCGTCGCCCTGCCCCCAGATGATGCGTTCGCTGGCCGTGGGGACCAGTTTGCGATGCTTGCCCAGCAGTTCTCCCGTGGGGCTGAAAAAGAGCGCCGTGCAGTAGAGCGTTCCACCGCCGCGCTCAATTACGCCAACAACCAGATGCGCTTTCATGCGAGCGGCAAAGGAGCCAATGCGGGTGGTCTCCGGGCCGGGGACTTCAATTGCGGCATTCCAGTAGCGGAGAAAATCGTCGCGCCCAGCAGCGCTGCGGGAACCGACGCGGGCACCAAAATCAAGCCCTTTGGGATAGCCGCCGATGTAAGCCTCCGGAAAAACGACCAGTTCCGTGCCATCGGAAACGGCCTCTTCGCAGTGCGCCTTCATGCGCTCCAGTGTTTCCGCTGTGCTGAAGAGGCTGGAACCTGCCTGAACGACAGCTACACGCTGCATTGCCATGACGCTGCTCCTTAAAAACGCAAGAACTGGAAAACTTTAGGGTTACACACGCAAAAGAAATAAAGACCGTCGCGCGGGGATTTTCTACAATCTAAGTATCAAGTTGCTCTGTGGAATTGCTGCCAGAAACAGCATGCAATTCCTGCGGAGATTTGGGCGGTTCCATCATGGCTCGGAAGGCGAACAATACGGCGGTGGCTGGCGTGGAGCAGACTCCCGAGCGGATTTCTGTTCTGCGCAACGGCGAGATTGTGCCGTTGATGCCGCTGGTTCAGGATGGCAAGCCTGCCGGATCGAAGAAAAAGCAGCCGTGGTCGGGAATTTTGATTGAGCAGCATACCGTGCTGCCAAGCGAGGTTCCGGCGCATGAACACATGGACCTGTGCCTGCACCTGCAAACGGGCGGCGAGGCGGGCTTTGAGTGGTGGTCCGAACAGAAAAATGAAATGGTGCGTTCGCGGCCGGGGTCGATGATTCTGATTGCGCCGGGAACCGCTGACAGGCTGGTGTGGAACGGCGCTTCTGAGCGGTTGATTGTGTCGGTTCGGCCGGAATGGCTTGGGGATTACGCGGAAAAACTCGATGTGAAACGGCCTGTCGATTTTGCAACACGCTGGGATTTTCGTGACGCTTCCATCGGCTACCTGATTGCCGAAATGGGGCGCGAGGCCGGGCAGGACTGGCCACTGGGGCAGCTCTATGCGGAGCTGCTGGCAATGGGCGTGGGCTCGCTGCTGTTGCGGCGGTATGCCTCTGATGCAGTTGCCGCGCCGGGCGCAAAGGGCGGGCTAAGCCTGGGCCAGCTTCGGCGGGTGATGGAGTTTATGCGCGAGCATCTGGCCGAGGATTTGCGGCTGGAGCAGATCGCGAACGAGCTGAACCTGAGCGCGTTTCACTTTGCGCACGAGTTCCGCAATACTACAGGAAGCACGCCGTATCAGTACCTGCTTGACCAGCGCATGGAGCGCGCCAAGGAGCTTTTGCAATCAACGGCATTTTCCGTGCAGTCGATTGCGGGGCTTGCAGGCTTCCGTACGCCGACGAATTTTGTGCGAGCCTTCCGCGAACGCGTAGGCGCAACGCCGGGCGAGTGGAGAAAGAGCGCCTAGTCCGCGCTAACTTCCTAAGCGTCGGTGTCCTTTCGAGTGCCGAGTAGCGTATCAACCACATCCGCAGCCGTGTAAGACGTTGCTCCCGGAGCAAGAAATTGTACTGCGGAGCTGAGGTCATCTCCGATCGTTACCAGCGCCTGCTCAACAGAACCATCTTTGCGCAGTTGCGGATAGCCGACGTTAGCCAGCAACGCATTGCACAGGCATTTGCGGCCTCCGGTGTCTTCCACCGCGCCGCCTTTTGCCACGTAGTTATTCACTGGCTCGGCTGCGCAGCGGTAGTCAATGGTTCCGTTAGCCGTTACGTATGCTTCGCGAAGATAGCCAAGGTCGCAGACGCGCTGCCGTGCTTCATACACCGCCGATTCAGAGAGGGTTCCCTCTGCTTGCGCCACTTTGAAGGGGAAGCCGGTGGGAGAAGCCAGCGGGTCGGTCAGAACGGAGCTATCTCCAGCAATGGCCTGCGCCATAAACTTCTGCTTCAGGTCTTCACGCAGCCCGGATTCCTCACTCAGCGCAAAGCCTGTGCCTACCTGTATGCCCGCAGCGCCTTCCTGCAAGGCCTCCTGCAGCTTGTGCGGGCTGCCGTAGCCTCCGGCAAGCCAGAACGGCTTGCCAAGAGCGCGCATTTCGGCCAGGTCCACGCGGTCCCGCTCGCCGTAGATGGGTTCGCCTGCTTCGTTGAGCTGCATCTTGCCGCGCGGCGGCGCATTGTGCCCGCCCGCTGTTGGGCTTTCGATAACAAAGCCATCGACCACGCCAGAGGCGCGCCGCAGCATGGTTGCGGCCAGCGTGTTCGACGATACGATAGCCAGGAAGCTGGGCCGCGTCAGATGTGGGAGTGGGCCTTCAATATAGTCCGCCGGGTTGAAGCGCATCTTCGTATCGAACTCCGGCGAGGAGCCTGCCACCGCGAGCTTGTACTCGCCGGGCTGCTGCGCTGCGTAGGCGTCCAGCACGCCGGGGATGTGCAGCGGGATGCCCGCGCCCATGAGCACGTAGCTGACACCGGCCAGCATGGCTCCGTAAATGGAAGGCAGATGTGGAAGCTGTACTTTCTCCAGAAAATTGATGCCTACCGGATTGTCATGGCCTTCGCGTGCGAGAAAAACCTCCGCGAAGTTGGCTACGATGCACAGCTCAACCAGCTTGCGTGACGGCTGAAACCTGTGATTTGGCGCGTGCCGGAAGGGCTTGTCTACGCTCTTGCCGCCGGAGATGAAAAATTCATCCCATATCCGCTGTGCCATCGCCGGAAAAGGAAACGCATCGAGAGCGCGGCGCATGGCTCCGTTCCTGTCGCCATCGGCAAGGCGCCGCGCAAAAAGCGTATCGAGCGCTGTGCCTGACACTACGCCAAGCTGCTTGAGCCGCGACACGGAGTGTGCCAGACGCCAGTTTGACACTCCAACACCCATACCGCCTTGAATAATCCGAGGAAGCTGAAACATTCATAAATTGTTTCATACCCGGACCGGGGTGTGCTGTGACAGCTAGTACCGTGCCGCACCTCACAGCATGATTACTTCAGCGGATACAGCACCATGTTGCGGAAATAAATCTCTGCGCCTTCGGATTGGAAGAGAATTTTGCCGCTCAGCGGAAATGCATCCGTCCCTTCGTTGGCCAGCTTGCCGTTGACGTATTGCCAGATATGGCCGTCGCGGTTCACCAGTTCCACAACGTTCCATTCGCCGTGCGGTTTTTCCAGCTCATTCACCGGGTCGCGATAGCCGGCTACGTTCTGGACAGGCCCCTTGTTGAAGCGATCGATGTTGAGCGCCTTCCCTTCCGGTCCCGTTACGCGCTTGCCGTCCTTGCCGGTCAACGCTCCTCCGTCGGTCATCCAGAAGTCGCCCGTGCAGGCTTCGTTAATCTGGAATTCAACCGAACGAGGCCATACCTTGTTCGGTCCCTGGATGTTGTAGAGAATGCCGCTGTCGCGCGCTTGCCCCTTGCGTGAGCCGAAGGTGCCTTCGCCCCATTTGAACTCGGCGCGGAGATAGTAGTTGGAGTACTCCTTCTGCGTAATGAAGTAACCCATCTCCGTACCAGAGACATGCACTACGCCGTTCTCCACGGTGAAGACGTGCTTGGGGTCGGAGTTCAGGCCTTCATCGGTAATGAAGGTATCGAATCCTTTGAGGTCCTTGCCGTTAAAGAGCTTGATGCCGTGGCCGTGCCTGGGAATATCCGGTGCCTGTCCTACTGCCATCACTGCACTCAACAACCATGCCGCACCTACTGCGCCTGCAATTCGCATTCGTTGTTCCGCCTCTTTTTGAGTTGCGAGAATTATCGTCGCGGCTGGCGGATGTAGGCAAATTACAAATGCAATGTGAGTGAGGACGAAGGTCGATTGCTTCAATCTTCGTCCTGACAGCTATGACATGCCTGTGATTTCGCCGTCTTCGTCTACGTCGATTGCCAGTGCGCGGGAGACTTTGGGCAGGCCGGGCATAAGCATCATTGCGCCGGAGATGACGACGAGAAAGCCTGCGCCGGCGGAAAGCGCGATGTCCGTGATGTGAAGCGTCCAGCCTGTGGGCGCACCGAGACGCTTCGGGTCGTCACTCAGCGAGTACTGTGTTTTTGCGATACAGATGGGCAGTTCACCAAAGCCCCAGCGTGTGAAGCGGGCAAGGCTTTCCTTGGCACGCTCGCTTAGCTCCACATCATCCGCGCCGTAGATTTTCTTTGCCACCTTGGTGATTTTTTCGAGCACTGGGTCGTTGAAATCGTAGGTGGTCGTCAGTTCAGGATTAGGGTTGGCTTCGAGGACTTCGACGACCTTCTGCGCTAACTCCACTGCGCCTTCCGCGCCCTTGGCATACGCCTCGGAGAGCGCGAACTCCGCCCCGTGCGCCTTGCAGAAGGTGCGTAGCGTGTCGAGCTCCGTTGCGGTGTCATTGGGAAATTGATTGATAGCGACTACTACAGGCAATCCAAAGCCGCGCACAATGGCGATGTGCTTTTCGAGGTTCGCGAAGCCTTGTTCGAGGCTGCCTTCGCCTTGCTGCTTCACGCTCTGCACCGTGGTTACAAGCACCGCCGCGGAAGGCTTGATGCCGGAGATGGGGCTTACCAGGTCCATGTACTTTTCAAAGCCCAGGTCCGAAGCGAAGCCGGTTTCGTTCACTGCATAGTCGGCTATCTGCATGCCCATCTTTTGCGAGACAACAGAGCTGGTGCCATGCGCGATGTTAGCGAACGGGCCGCAATGCACCATGGCGGGCGTGCCTTCGGTGGTTTGCGCAAGATTGGGCAGCAGCGCTTCATGCAGCAGGGCCATCATGGGACCGGTGGCATTCAGGTCGGCGGCACGCACTGGGTTTCCTTTGCGGTCCTGACCAATGACGATGCGTGCGAGGCGAGCGCGCAGGTCTTCGCGGTCTTTGGCAAGCGCGAGGATGGCCATGATCTCCGAAGCCGCCGTGATGAGGAAGCCGCTGGGGCGGTTGCTGCCGTCGCGCTGCTTCTTGCCAGGTTCTGTAACGCCGACGGTGATGCGGCGCAGGGCGCGGTCGTTCATGTCCAGTGTGCGCGGCCATGTAATGCCGTCCGGATCGAGGTCCAGCTCATTGCCGTGAAACATGTGCGAATCGATGAGCGCGGCCAGAAGGTTGTGCGCGGAGGTAATCGCATGAAAGTCGCCGTGGAAGTGGAGATTGATCTTCTCCGCTGGCTCCACTTGCGAGCGGCCGCCGCCGGCTGCGCCGCCCTTCATGCCAAAGACCGGGCCAAGGGACGGCTCGCGGGAGGTGAGCACGGCGCGCTTGCCGATTTTCTCGAGGCCCTGCGCCAGTCCAATGGAGGTAACGGTTTTGCCCTCGCCGGAGACGGTTGGCGTAGTGGCTGTTACCAGCACCAGCTTCCCGTTGCGGCGGAACTGCGGGTCTTTGAGCAGGTTCAGGCTGAGCTTCGCGCTAACCGGGCTGCGCTTTTCGTAGAGGTCTTCCGTCAGGTCCAGCTTGGCGGCTACTTGTTCAATAGGGAGCAGGGATTTCTTCACTCTATATCCTTCGAGGGGTTCAACAAATGCACTGCTTTAAGGATATCTGTTGCGTGCGGGGTTCGGAGATCAAGCGGCGGTACGCTGCTTGTGCGCTTTTGCGGCTGCAACTTCTTCCACGGTTAATCGGCCTCTACCGGATGCCGCTAAATGCTGGTTCGTTGGCAATTTCGTGCGTGCTTTGCGATGGGGTTTAATGGTGATAGATACGTCTTGACCAAGGCTGAGGAGAAACCGCATCAGCTTCTCGATGGAAAAACGGGAAAGCTGGCCACAGAGCAGCGCGGAAACCTTGGGCTGGTCCACTCCCAGCAGTTCCGCAGCCTGTACTTGCGTGAGCCGCCGCGCACGGAGGATATCTCCGATTTTCTGCGCGAGTTCGGCCTTCGCCAGCCGTTCTTCGGCGTCGGCAAAACCGAGATCGGCAAAGACATTCGCGCTGCCTTCGATGTAGTCGCGTTTAGGCATGATGGTTCTCCTCTCCATGCATTTCGATTGCGCGCTTGAGACGTTGTTTCACCAAGTCCATTTCTGACTTTGGTGTGGCGATGCCGGATTTCGATTTCTTCTGGAAGGTGTGCAGGACATAAACCTTGTCTGCCAGCCGAACGGTATAGACCGCTCGGAAAGTATCTCCTCTGTGGTCAGATACAACTTCCAAAACACCTGTACCAATGCCCTTCAATGGCTTTGCTTTCGGATGCTTCTTGCCTGTCTGCGCTTGAAAAAGCGCGAAGCCGATCTCATCCTTCACGTCTTCAGGAAAGCTCTGCAGAGTGTCGAGCGAATCACCCATCCAGACAAGCGGCTTCGGCCCGGATTTGTCCGTGGGTGGCATTTCTGCCAGCTTATGCCAGTTTTGGAATAGATGCAATTTGCAGTGCTATCCCACCCGGAACAGCCCTTTCAATTCAAGTGATTGACAGCTGAAGAAGGCTATTACCTATCGGCTGATTGAAATGAGTTTTGCGATAGAAAACATCCGACTCTTCTATCCTGCCTAACATTTCTCCCACAATCGGGAACAGGTTCAAATAAAAGCGAAGCCCACAAAGTCTAAATGAACCCATCGCAAGATGTGAGTCGTGCGCCTTTGCAACATAATTAAAGTGGTCATCAAAATCTAAAGTTTCCCCTTGCCTGAACGCTATATAGATGCCGCGCCCGGCATCGAACTCTTCAAGGCCAAAGGCAACTCTCGCTAGTTCGACGGGAACCGTCCCCGGCTCGTGCGCACCGGGACCGATGATTAGGTTTCTACCGAAGCTAAAATTGAGCAGCGTCTTGAGGCACCATCGCTCTAGTTTGCGACTGTCAACCGTGAGCTGTTTGGGCGCCCAATTTATGTATGGCATCTTTTCGCGGTCAGTCTTTGTCCGCGCAAAATCCCGAACGGCATCGAATGCGCCACCCGCTTCGGAATCTAGCTCGCTCAATGCGGAGTTGTGATCCTTGCAAAGTATCTTTGCGGTCAGCGTTTCTATGCGGACTTCTTTGGGTTCGTCAAGACACCAATCGAGCCCCTTCACGAATATCGACTGATCTGAGAACACGCATTTGGATACAAGATGCTCATGGCTGATGCCACCCCCGCATCCGCCGAGCGAAGCTGCCCAACATCCGCCGCTGTTAACTGCTCTCCCCATCTATTTGCTTATGCCGATCTTAATAGCATCACCGGCGGGTCACGCTTTCGCTAGCTTACTTCTTAACTTACTCTGACTCCCCCAATGCATCCACAATCTGCGGGGCTAGTTGGCTTACGTTGCCTGCGCCTAGCGTTAGGATTAAGTCGCCTTCAGCGGCGGCTTTAGTTACGGCTGCCAATGCTGCGGGGAAATCTGCTACGAACTGTGCTTTGGGGCTGGTGATTCGAGTAGCTAGACTCTCTGCTGTTATGCCTGCGATGGGCTCTTCGCTGGCGGCATAGATGGGGAGTACGAATACGCTGTCGGCTGCGCTAAAAGCTCCAGCGAAGTCGTCAATCAGGTCGCGGGTGCGGGTGTAGCGGTGCGGCTGGAAGACTACGTGGATGCGCTTGAAGCCGCATTGGCGGGCGGCTTGCAGGGTGGCGCGGATTTCCGTGGGGTGGTGGCCGTAGTCGTCTATTACTGTGATGCCGCGGACTACGCCGCGCTGCTGGAAACGGCGGTCTACTCCGCGGAAGTTGCGGAGGCCTTCGGCGATTTTTCCTGCGGGGACTTCCAACTGGTGCGCGATGGCCACTGCCGCTGTCGCGTTGAGGACGTTGTGGCGGCCGGGGACGTGCAACTCGAATGGGCCGAGGATGGTTCCGGCAACGGTGACCTGAAAGCGGCTGAGGATTCGGTTTGGTCCGGGGCTGAAGCCCCTTGCTCCCTCCGTTGCGGCTCCATCGGAGTCATGGATGAGTCCCGCTCCATCCGTGGGCAGCATTTCTATACGGTAATCGGCTGAGGCGCTTTCGCCGTAGGTGAGCACGCGGCGCTGGACGCGGGGCAGGATTGCCGCCAGCTGCGGGTTGTCCGCACATGTTGTTACGGCGCCGTAGAAGGGCACCTTGTTCATGAAGTCCACGAAGGCTTGTTCCACGTCGGCCATGTCGGCGTAGGTGTCCATGTGCTCGCGGTCGAGGTTGGTGACGACGGCGAGGATGGGCGAGAGCTTGAGGAACGAGCGGTCGCTTTCGTCGGCTTCGGCTACGAGATACTGCGTTGTTCCCTGCCGGGCGTTGGAGCCGAGGGCGTCTACGCGGCCTCCTACGACGATGGTCGGGTCGAGGCCGCCGGCGGTTAGAGCGCTGGCAACCATGCTGGTGGTCGTGGTTTTGCCGTGCATGCCGGCGATGGCGATGCCGAATTTGAGGCGCATCAGTTCGGCCAGCATCTCCGCGCGCTGGATGACGGGGATTTTGCGAGCACGGGCTTCTACCACTTCAGGATTGGCGGGGCTGACGGCAGAGCTGGTCACTACTACCGTTGCTCCGGCGATGTTGGCGGCGTTGTGGCCTTCATAGATGGTTGCGCCGAGTTTTTCGAGGCGGTCGGTGACGGCGGAGCGCCTGAGGTCGGAGCCGGAGACTTTGAAGTGCTGCGTGAGGAGGATTTCGGCGATGCCGCTCATGCCGATTCCGCCAATGCCTATGAAGTGTGCGTGCTGAGAGGTGGCGAACATGGTTTGGTATCAGGGTACAGGGGAAGGCGCGGCTAACCCATGCTTTTGGCAAAAGTTGTGGGGAATATTTTTTCGGGAAGACCGCAACATCTTTCCGAAACTGCTGTTTAGCTGAACGTAACCGGAATGGCTTTGAGGCTCCGGTAGAAGGAAGCCTCAAAGGATGACCGGACGGCTTTTTAGATTTAAGACCGTGGAAGGGAGAGGTTATGAAAACGCTTGGAAAATGGGTATTGGGTGCGGCGCTGGCCGCGGCAACGCTGGGTATGGGAACGGCGAAGGCGAATGCGGCCCGTGTTCATGTAGCGGTTGGCTTCGGTGGCCCGGTGGTGGCTCCGGTGGCTTATATTCCTCCGAGCCCTGGGCCGGGATATGCGTGGGTTGCTGGCTACTATAACCCCTATCGCGTGTGGGTTCCGGGCTACTGGAACTACGTGGGCGGCCCGGTGGTGGTGGGACGCTGGGGTGGTCATGGGTACTACGGCGGATACCACGGATATCGTGGCGGATATCGCGGATGGCGCCGCTAAATGGCGGTGATTGCGTTTGCAAGTCCGATCCCCCTAACTTTGCGTCGATCGGAAACGGCCTCTCCCGAACGGGTCCTGGGAGAGGCCGCTCTTTATTTGAGTACCGCTAATTGCCGGGGATAAATTCCCCCGGCCTACCCTTGCGGTCCATTTGATCCAGCACCACCGAATCCCATGTAACATTTTGAAAATTAAATAGATAACTACGGTATTAAGTATTTACCTTTTCGTTAATAGGTCGGCGAAAAGTGGTTACTTTGCGGAAAAATAAAAATTCTTTCCTTTTTTTCTGGCTTGGATTGTGGGTCTACAGTCTCACAGTCCCAGTATTAAGAGGGGGGGAGGGGGGTACCCTCTTCTGGTCCTTAAAACAGAACGGCCCGATTCCAATGGAATCGGGCCGTTTCTGCTGCTCATTGTTAGTGTGGCACAAAAGGGGTTAATTGAGCGCAAGAGTTATCCACAGATTTGGAAATTATTTTGGGAAAACGGGATGGGGAGAACTTTCGGTATGAGTATCCCCGGTCCCCAAATGCTAGGGACCGGGGGCACCCGCTTGATTTTGCGGGAGAACCGGAGATGGGGTGCCAGAAGAGATATTTTTGCGAATGCCCGGTTTTGCGCTCTTGCAGAGGTTTGCTGCATCTATATATACGTACGGTTACTTGGAGGAAACGGCAGAAAAAAGGAAATTAGAAAGCGCACCGCAACTAATTTCCGCAACTGCTGTTTGAACAAGTGAAGGCCGGCACAGAAGAACGTGACGGCGGTGCTGAGACTAAGCGGAGGACAGCCTCCGGGACCCAATGAGGGCAGCACGAGGAGGGTTTGTTATGAAAAAGTTTCGCCTAGTTCTGGCAGCGGCTCTTGTGGCGCTTGGATTGACGGCAGCAGCGCCCAAGGCTAACGCACAGATCGCTGTAGGCGTAGGCTTTGGCCCGGCTGTTGTTGCCGCTCCTTATGCCTATGGACCTCCGGTCTGCGACTACGGATATTACCCCTATTACCCGTATTCCTGCGCTCCTTATGGCTACTACGGCTCTGACTGGTTCGCGAACGGCATCTTTATCGGCGCCGGCCCGTGGTACCGCTGGGGCTACGGTGGCTGGGGCGGCCGTGGATGGTACGGCGGCTATCGCGGCGGCTACGGCTATGGATACCGCGGTGGATATGGCTACGGCGGACGTCCGGGCTACGGCTACGGCGGCGGATATCGCCCCGGATACGGTGGACGCCCTGGCGGCGGCTACGTTGGCGGCGGTAACCACTTCGGTGGTGGCAACTACGGCGGCGGCCATGTGGGTGGTGGTGGCTTCGGTGGCGGCCATATGGGTGGCGGCTTCGGCGGCGGACATGCCGGCGGATTCGGTGGCGGCGGCCACTTTGGTGGTGGCGGCCATGGCGGCGGACACCGCTAAGCCCTGAACCCCTTGGGGTTAATCAAAAGGCCCGTTTGCTTCGGCAAACGGGCCTTTGCTTTTTTGGGATGTATTTTCAGGCTGGCTTTTGAGGTATTCCACCCTTGCGATAGAAAAAATCGCAAGGATGGGGCACGGAAGATGCGTGGAGCTGCATCCCACGCCTATTCCCTATTCCCTATTCCCTATTTTCAGGCTTGGGCGAGGGTGGCTAGGCGATCTGCTATCTTCGCGGCGGCGTCGGGGTGGGCCTGTGTCTTGGCGGCCTGCGACATGGCGGCAAGGCGGGCCGGGGATTGGAGCAGGCCCACCAGGCTTTCCAGCAGGCGCGTTGGTTCGCTTACAAGCTCCGGTTCTTCCAGCAGCTCTGCGGCTCCGGCCTGTTCCAGGGCTTCGGCGTTGCGGAGCTGGTGGCTATCGGCAGCGGCGGCGAAGGGGACGAGCAGGGCTGGCTTTCCGGCGGCGGCCAGCTCGGCTACGGTGGAGGCTCCGCTGCGGGCCATGACGAGATGAGCGGCTGCAAAGCGCGCGGGCATGTCGTCAAGAAAAGGGAGAACGGACCAGCGGGAGGGGTCGGCTCCGGTGGCTTTGTAGGCTGCTTCGGTGGCTTCGCCATTTTTGGCTCCGGCCTGGTGGAGGATGGTGAGACCGGGAACGGCTTCGAGCAGCGCGGGAGCGATTTTTGGCAGGGTGTTGTTGAAGAGGCGTGCGCCCTGCGATCCGCCGAAGATGAGCAGGTGCGGCAGCTGGGACGGCGGGGGGGCGAGCGAGAAGAACTCCGGGCGGACGGGGATGCCGGTTACTTCCGCGTTGTTGAACCATGCAGCGGCCTGCGGGAAATTTACTGCAGCGGCCTGTACGCGCTTGCCGATTTTGCGGTTGGCCATTCCGGGCATGGCGTTGGGCTCAAAGACCATGGTGGGGATTTTGAGCTGCAGGCCGGCGATGGTGCCCGGACCGGAGGCGTAGCCGCCGACGCCGAAGACGGCGTTGGCGCGGAACTCGCGGAGGATGCGCTTGCAGTTGGAGATGGCGGCGGGCAGGCTCATGAGCGTGCGCAGGCGCGTGAGGAGAGAGACGTTGTTGAGCGGGCCGACCTGAATGAGCCGCAGCTTGAAGCCTGCAGCGGGGACGAGACGGCTTTCCATGCCGCGCGGTGTGCCGACGAAGAGCACATCTGCCTGATAACGCGTTACAAGCTCATGCGCAACAGCGAGAGCGGGAATGATATGGCCGCCGGTTCCACCCCCGGCGATAAGAACGCGTACCTGGCCCAAGGTTTACCCTTTCTTACTCGTCTTTAATCCACTTTACGTGAGATATTCAGCAAAATGCCGATGCCGGCAAGGGTGAAAAAAACCGATGTGCCCCCGGATGAAATGAGCGGCAGCGGAATTCCCTTGGTTGGCACAAGCGAAAGCACAACACTGATATTGAAAAACGCCTGCAACAGCAGGGCTACTGTAATGCCAAAGGCGGTGAGGCGCGCAAATGGGTCCTGCACTTTGAAGGCGACGCGCAAACCGCGATAGGCGAAGAGCACGAAGAGCAGGACGATGGCGATGGCGCCGATGAAGCCTAGCTCTTCTGCAATGTTAGCAAAGATGAAGTCGGTGGAGGATTCCGGGAGGTAGAAGAGCTTCTGCATGCCTTCCATGAATCCGCGCCCGGTGAGGCCTCCCGCGCCCACGGCAATGAGCGACTGGTTGATGTGGAAGCCTGCTCCTTGCGGGTCCGAGTCCGGATTGAGGAAGGTGAGCATGCGCTGACGGCGCCACGCTACCTTGAAGAGCAGTATAAAGAGACCGGGGAGTGCGGCGACGATGCCGGCGAGAAGATATTTCCACTCCATGCCGGCGAGGATGAGCATGAGCGCGGTGACGCCGGCGAGAACGAGCGCGGTGCCGAGGTCGGGCTGCTTGACGATGAGCAGGATGAAGACGACCGGGACGATGGCGGCGCGCAGGAGAGTGTTCTTCCAGTCGCGCATCTTGTCGAGGCGCGTGGAGAGAAACCATGCGAGGAAGAGAATCAGGACAGGCTTGGCGATCTCTGACGGCTGGAAGGTGAACTGTCCTCCGAAGCGAATCCAGCGGTGGGTGTTGTGCGAAGCGTGCATGAAAAACACCAGCACCAGCAGGACCGTGGAGAGGCACAGCGCGGGAAAGATGAAGCGCGGGGAGTTGTAGTGGGAGTAGTCCACGCGCATGAGGATGACCATGGCGAACATGCCCGCGAGTGCCCAGCAGGCTTGGCGCACGGTATCAATGTACGGGTTGTTGTAGTGGGCTTGCGAGACGACGGCAGACGCGGAGAAGACCATTGCCAGTCCCACGATGACCAGCAACAGCGTGGTGAAGAAGATCCACTTGTCAGCGCCTACGCGTTTTGCCATACCTTGGGGTCCTGACTGGGATTCTGGCCTGCCCACGCTTTGCGTTCAAAGACGAGTTCCTTGAAGACGCGGCCGCGCTGCTCGTAGTTCTCGAACTGGTCAAAGCTGGAACAGGCGGGGGCTAGCAGTACGATTTCTCCCTCTTTGGCCGCCTCGGCTGCTGCTGTCACCGCCGCACGCAGGAGTTCACAGGAATGTATCGGCAACACGCCGCGAAGCTGTGATTCAATTTTCTGCGCGGCGGAGCCGATGGTGTACACAGCCTTGACGCTTTTGCGCAGGTAGGGCTCAAGCTGCGTGTAGTCGGAGTTCTTGTCCTTGCCGCCGAGGATGAGATGGATGCCGCCGGAGAAGGCCGAGATGGCCTTGATGGTGGCGTCCACGTTGGTGGCTTTCGAGTCGTTGTAGTATTCGACACCCTTGATGGTGGCGACGTATTCGAGGCGGTGCTCCACGGCGTGGAAGTGCTCGATGGTCTGGCGGATGGAGGCCACCGGGGCTCCGGCAAGGCGCGTGGCACAGACGGCGGCGAGAATGTTTTCGACGTTGTGCGCGCCCTTGAGCGGGATGTTGTTGAGCGGCAAGATGGTTTCGACGGGCGTGTTTTTGGCGGAGCGGAAGACAACCTGGCCTGACTCGACCCATGCGCCTTGCTCCACTTTCTGCTCCAGCGAGAACCAGTAGACATTCGACCTGGCGCGCTTCGCGGTTTCGGCGGCGCGGGCGTTGTCGGCGTTCAGAACGAGGAAGTCTTGCGCGGTCTGGCGCGTGAAGATGCGCTCCTTCGCCAGTGCGTAGTTTTCGAGCGTGCCGTGGCGGTCCAGGTGGTCGGGCGTGATGTTCAGGATGACAGCGATCTCCGGATGAAACTCCTGAGTGCTCTCAAGTTGGAAGCTGGAGACTTCGAGAACGGACCATGTTTCCGGCGTGCTTTCGTCGATGAGGGCAACGACCGGAACACCGATGTTGCCGCCCACGAGCGTTTGTAGACCGGCGTCTTTCAGAATTTCGCCGACGAGCGTGGTTGTGGTGGTTTTGCCGTTGGAGCCGGTAATGGCAAGCGCCTTGCCTTGCAGGAAACGGGCGGCCAGCTCCAGCTCGCCAATGATGGGGCGGCCAATGCTGCGTGCCTGCACCAGTTCCGGCGTGTCGAGCGGAACACCGGGGCTGACGACAATCAGGTCCTGCTTGCGGAAGGTCAACAGGCCATGCCCACCGGCTTCTACGTTGATGCCTTCTTCCAGCAGCGCGGGGATGTCCTTGGCCAGCGCCTCGGCGCTGCGAACGTCGGATACCGTTACCTGCGCGCCACGGCGGCGCAGAAACAGCGCCGCCGCAAGCCCGGATTTCCCCAGGCCCACGACCAGGACTTTTTTGCCTTTCAGGTCCATTCCCGTCTCGTCTGTCATGAAACTTCTCCGCATGCCGGCTGCGGTTGCCGGGTGCCGATGAATCTATTGTCTACCGCGCCAGCTATGGCGCGAGGAAACTAACGCAATTTGAGCGTGGTGAGTGCAAACAGTGCAAACACCAGCGCGCCAATCCAGAAGCGCGCAATCACTTTCGATTCCGCCCAGCCTAGCTGCTCAAAGTGGTGGTGGATGGGCGCCATTTTGAAGATACGCTTTTTGCGCAGCTTGTAACTGCCCACCTGGAGCATGACGGAAAGCGCTTCGATGATGAAGATTCCGCCGATGAAGGGCAGCAATAGCTCCTGCCGGATTTCAATGGCGACGGTGCCGATGGCTCCGCCGAGTGCGAGCGAACCTACGTCGCCCATGAAGACTTCTGCCGGATGCGCGTTGTACCAGAGGAAGCCAATGGACGCGCCAACCATGGAGCCGCAGAAGATCGTCAGTTCGCTCACCAGCGGCATGCGCTGCAGTTCCAGATAGTCCGCGTAGACAACGTGACCACTGACGTATGTGAGCACGGTGAGCGCGCCGGCGGCGATGATAGTGCAGCCGATGGCGAGGCCGTCGAGGCCGTCGGTCAGGTTGACGGCGTTGGACGAGCCCATGAGCACGAAGACAACCCACGCAGCGAACGGAATGAAGCCAAGCGCGGCGAGATGCGGAACCGTGAGCGGCCAGTGCCATAGCAGGTCCGGACGCCAGCTCTTGATAAACGGCACGCTCAGCGCCGTGGAAAACATGTGGAATTGCTGCAGGACGGCAAGCGCGGCAACGACAAGCAACGCGGCGATTCCCTGCCCCAGCAGCTTGGCGCGGCCTGTGAGACCGAGATTGCGGCGCTTGACTACCTTGATGTAGTCATCCGCAAAGCCCACGGCGCCAAAGGCCAGCGTGGAGAAGACCGTAATCCACACCAATGGGTTGGACGGGTCGGACCAGAGAATCGTCGGCAGCAGAATGGCGATGACGATGAGCAGGCCGCCCATTGTCGGCGTGCCGGACTTCTTCTGGTGCGACTTGGGGCCTTCTTCGCGAATGTACTGGCCAATCTGGAACTCGCGCAGCTTGTTGATAACGTACGGCCCGATAAAGAGCGCAATCAGCAACGCCGTGCCCGTCGCAAAGGCGGTACGGAAAGTGACGTAGCGAAAGATGCGGAATGGGTGAAAGAACGGATAGAGCTTTTGGTAGAGCAGCCAGTAGAGCAAAGTGCCTCCAGAGGGGGCTATAGCGAGTTTCAGCTTGATTTTACAGGGTGCGGCGCTGCCCAGGCTGTGAATTTAAGGGCGGATTTGCGCAGTGGATTGCCTTTGAAGGTTCGTCTTGAAGGTCTGCTCCCTTTCGGCAACAAAGCTGGTGTATCCGGCGGGGTCCACAAAGGCGTTTTTGTCGCCCTTCTGAAAGCGCGCATATTTTTCCTTCAGGTCAAAATAGCTGCCGTGCGCACCGAGAAAAATATCGCAGGGCAGGGATTTGAGCACGGCGAACTGGTGGAGGAAATCGTCTGCGATGTGCGGGTAGGTTTTGTTGCCGATGAGTTTGTAGCTTTCAAGCACGCTGGGGCTGCCTACGATGACCACATGCAACGTTTTGCCGGCTTCCGTTTCGTCGAAGGTATAAGTCACCGTGCCGGGCGTGTGGCCTGCGGTGAGGTGCGCAACGAGCGCGGTGTTGCCGAGGCTGATGGTGTCGTTGTCATGCAGAACGCGGTCCACGTGCGCGGGTGGGAACCACATGGACTTATCGCTGCCGAAGCGGAAATCCGTGCGGCCACCGGACTCGACGGAACGCACATCTGCATCCATCACAAAATACTTTGTGTGCGTCATGCGAAGGATTTCCGCGCTCCCTGCTGCATGGTCGGAATGCGCGTGGCTGATGAGCAGTATCTTGATGTCGCTGAAGGGAAAGCCAAGCGCTTCTACGCTGTGCTTGATTTGCTGAGGCGAAGAAACAAGGTTGCTGTTGATGAGAATGTTTCCCTGCTGCGTGACGAGAAGGAATGCCGCCAGGTCTTCACTACCGACGTAGTAGAGATTGCCTGCGATGCGGAAGGGCGGAAGCGGGCGCGTCCATTCGGGCTGAACAGCGAATGCGCCTTGCGAGAAAGCAGGCGCGCAGAGGCATAGCAGGAATGCAGCAAGCAAAGAACGAACGAAACGCACGGGACTACTCCTGATGGATTACTGCTGCACGGGTGCTGCTCTGAGGATTTCGATGGCGCGCTCCAGATGCACGCCGCGCGAGCCTTTGATGAGGACGACATCGCTTGGCTCCAGATTTGCGGCGAGCCATTTTCCGGCGGCTTCTGCATCGGGAAGGAAGACCGCGGGAACGCCCGCGGCGGCGGCGGCGGTTACAAGATGCTCCGCGTTACCGCGCACGCCCACTACGAAGTCGAGCCCTGCTTCGGCTGCGGCCTTGCCGCATGCGGCGTGCAGTTCCGCGCCGTGCTCGCCAAGCTCCAGCATCTCTCCCGCAACAAGAATGCGGCGGCGGCCTGGACGCGCAGCGAGCGTGCGAATCATGGAGCGCAACGCTTCGGGGTTGGAGTTGTAGCTGTCGTTGAGAATGGTTGCGTCGTTGATTTCGAGGATTTCTCCGCGCTTGTCTCCGGCGCTGAGTGTGCCGAGTGCTGCGACGGCTGCGCTTAGCTCGACGCCTGCTTCGAGTGCAACGGCAAGACCTGCCATTGCGTTGAGCGCATTGTGCGCACCGAGCAGATGAAGCGTGAGGTCGGCTTCGTCTGCATGTGCGCGGAGATGCACGTGCACGCCGTCTGCGTCTTCCCTGGAAGAGAGGATCTGCGGATCGGCGCAGGGGCCTGCTCCGTAGTAAACAACCTTGCCGGAGAAGTCGCGGCCAAACTGCGAGACATACGGGTCATCGCAATTGAGGAATGCTGTGCCGCTGGAAGGCAATGCGGTAATCAATTCGAGCTTGGCGCGGGCAATGCCGGACTGGCCATCGGTGAAGTTCTCAATGTGCGCGGTGCCTACGTTGGTAATGACGCCCCAGTCCGGCGCGGCGATGCGCGCAAGGACTTCGATTTCGCCGGTGTGGTTCATGCCCATTTCAATGACGGCGATTTCATGCTCGGGCTCAAGCTTTAACAACTGCAGCGGAAGACCGTAGTTATTATTGAGGTTGCCTTTCGATTTGTGAACGTTGAACTTTGCGCCCAGCGCTGCGGCAACTGCTTCCTTTGTGGTGGTCTTGCCTGCGGAGCCGGTGATGGCGACAACACGCTTGCCCCACTGGCGGCGCACATGCGTTGCGAGCGATTGCAGTGCGGGCAGTGGGTCTTCTGCAATGAGCAACGAGATGGAAAGCGCCTTGTCTGACAAGGAGGATAGCTTCGATTTCGAAACAACTGCTGCGACGGCTCCGCGCTCTACTGCGCCTGCAATGAAGTCATGGCCGTCGAAACGCTCGCCGCGTACAGCGAAGAAGATTTCGCCGGGGGCGATGGTGCGCGAGTCGATGGAATAGCCCTGCGCGACAAGCGCTCCTGCATTTGGAATGCTCGAAGGGGCTTCCAGCACCGCGCCCGCGCCAATTGCGGCTTCCGCCAAGGTGAGTTTCATTGGGTTTCTCCGTTACTTAAACCTGCAGGGGAAGCGAATTCGGCGAGAGCTTTGCGGGCTACTTCCGAATCGTCAAAAGGAATGGTGCGGTCGGCGAGGATCTGCTCCTTCTCGTGGCCCTTGCCTGCGAGAAGAACGACGTCGCCGGGTTTGGCTGCTTCGATGGCGAGCTTGATGGCGGCGGCGCGGTCAGGCTCAACTATATAGCGCGTGCCGGTGGCTTTGAGCGCGGGCTCGATTTCGGCAAGGATTGCCAGCGGGTCTTCGGAGCGTGGGTTGTCGCTGGTGGCAACGACGAAATCGCTTCCCTCGCCAGCGGCCTGGCCCATCTTAGGGCGCTTGGTGCGGTCGCGGTCGCCGCCGCAACCGAAGAGCGTGATGACGCGGCTTCCGTTGCTCACACTCTTGCGAGCCAGCGCGGTGAGATTGCGTAGCGCATCATCTGTGTGCGCGTAATCGACAATCACACTGAAAGGCTGGCCTGCGTTCACTGACTGGAAGCGACCGGGCACTGGCTGCAATTGCGGAATGGATGCGACGAGCTGGTCGAAGGCAACTCCGCGTGCGTGGGCCGCAGTGAATGCGGCGAGCAAGTTGAGAATATTGACTTCGCCCGCGAGTGCGGATTGCACAGTTGCTTTGCCTGCGGGGGTTTCGAGTTCGATGGTTGCGCCGCTGGGAGTGAGCGTGTAGCTTGCAGCACGCCAGTCTCCCTGAGCTATGCCATACATGCGGACTTCCGCGCCTGCTTTACGTGCGACGATGGCGAGTTCTTCCGCGTGCGGGTCGTGCGCGTTGATGACGGCGACACGCGGAGCGGGATAGCGTGTGCCATCGAAGAGCAGACGCTTCGCTGCGAAATAATGCGCCATCGTACCGTGATAGTCGAGATGGTCGCGTGTGAGGTTGGTGAAGACTGCTACGTCAAATGCAACGCCGATTGCGCGGCCCTGATCGAGGCCGTGGCTTGAGACTTCGGTGACCAACTCGGTTGCGCCGCGCTCTGCGCCTTCGGCCATTAGCTCAAAGAGGTCGCGGGATTCAGGCGTGGTGTGTATCGATGGGCGAACTTCCCCGGCGATGTGGCATTCAATGGTGCCGACGAGAACTGTTTTGCGTTGTGCGTGGTTCAACAGCGATTCCGTTAAGAAGGCTGTTGTTGTTTTGCCGTTGGTTCCGGTGATCCCGATGGCTGCAAGCTTGTGCTCCGGATGGTGGAAGAATGCGGCGGAGGCTTGCGCGAGTGCGCGGCGGCCATAGTTCACTTCCAGAACCGGCAAGCCTGCGTTGTAAACAAGCAGATGGTCAAAGGTCTGCGAGGAATCGGTAATGATGCCGAGCGCACCGGAGGCAATCGCCTTCCCAACAAAGCGGTTGCCGTCGGTTGTTCCGCCGCGCATGGCGACGAAAACTGAGCCGGGGCGCACACGGCGCGAGTCGTATTCGATGCCGGTAATCTCCGCGTCTGATGAGCCTGCGGAACCTTCCGACGAGAGTTCTGCGATTAGGTCGTTCCACTTCATGCTGTGCTCGATTGTAGAGGGCTTATTTCATTCTGCACAGCTAACGCGTACAGCGCACAACAATCTTTGTGCCGGGTGTGACCATGGTTCCGGCGGCGGGAGCTTGTTCGCGAACGGTACCGCTGCCTGTGAACTGCACCTCAAGCCCGGCGCTGCTGGCGGCTACGATCACCTGGCGCATCGACATGCCGACGAGAGATGGCACCTTGAGGCTGTGCTCCGTGGGGACGACTACGGAAGCGGATTGCTGCGGAGTTTTTTGCGCTGCGGGCGTAGTTGCTGGCGGAGCGGCTGTTGTTGCTGCGGGCTTTTGCGCCACCGCAACAGTGTTTGCTGCGGGTTTTGCGGGCTGCGGTGCTGGCTGGGTTTGCTGCGGCGCGGGTTGCTGACGCAACGGGTCGTCGCTGGGGAGGTCATTCACCGCGGCATAGAGCTGGTTCACGTCCTGATCGTCGCTGTGGTCGTCTTCTGCAAGGGCCTTGCCCGTAGTAACGGGCGTCTTCTGCGCCCGCAACTGCTCGTCGTGCGGCACGCCGAGATATTCCAGCACTTCCTGGCCGATTTCCTGAAAGACAGGGGCCGAAACCGCAGCGCCATAGTAGGACCCAGCCTTGGGGTTGTCCATGACAATAGCCACGGCGATGACAGGATTGTTGACCGGCGCGATGCCGGCGAACGAGGCGACGTGCATCGTCTTGGAATACCTGTGCGTGGCGGGGTCCACCTTTTGCGCGGTGCCGGTTTTGCCACCGGAAGAGTAGCCATTCAGTTGTGCGTCTTTGCCGGTGCCGTAGAGCACTACGCCTTCCATCATCTGGCGCATCTGCGCGGCGGCCATCGTTGAAATTACGCGATGCGCGCCGTTCGGCAGCGGATTGGGAAGCTGGCTATCTGCTTTGAAGGGAGTGGCAACAGGCGATTCCCCCGGCTTTGGAGCAGGCATGAGGATGTGCGGCGGAAGATATGTGCCGCCGTTGGCGATGGTCGAAACCATGGAGACGAGCTGCACAGGGGTTACCGCAATTTCCTGCCCCATGGCGATGGAGCCAATCGACGACGGGCCCCACTTGTTCACGGGACGCAGCAGACCGCGTGTTTCACCGGGCAGCTCAATGCCAGAGCGCGAGCCGAAGCCGAAGGCGCGAACGTATTGGCTGTAGCGGTCCTGTCCAACCTTGAGGGCCATCTTGATTGCGCCTACGTCGCTGGAGATTTCAAGCGCCTTGTGTACCGGAATGACGCCGGGATGCTCGCCCTGGTTGTCGTGAATGACGCGGCCCGCGAGAGTAATCTGGCCGCCCTGGCAATCGACCATGTCATCGGGCCTGGCAACGCCCGCATCGAGCGCAGCCGAATATGCAACAAGCTTGAAGGTCGAGCCGGGCTCGTAGACATCGCTTACAGCGTGGTCGCGCAAGAGCGCAGGCGTCGTGCGGCGGAATTGATTTGGGTTAAACGTGGGCCGGATGGCAAGCGCGAGAATCTGCCCGGTGTGCACATCCTGAATTACAACCGTGCCGCTGTCCGCATGGGTGCGGTCCATCACGTGGTCGAGAGCGCGCTCGGCCATGTACTGAATGTTTTCGTCAATGGTGAGAACAAGATTCTGCCCCGGCTGCGGTTCGCTTTCTGTGGAACCGAGGACGTGGCGGCGCGCATCCATAGCGGTGAGCATGTGACCCGGCACGCCATGCAGTTGCGCTTCGTACTTCTGCTCCAAACCGCCGAGGCCTGTGTCATCGATGCCTACGTATCCAAGCACCTGCGCGGCAATCTGGTTGTCAGGATAAGAGCGCTGAAATTCCTTCTGGAAGTAAATGCCCTTGAGATTGAGAGCGTGGATTTTTGCCGAAACCTCCGGGGAGACACGGCGCGCAATCCATGCAAAGCCGTTGTTCTTTGCGAGGCGCGCAGCAATCTGCTCTTCGCCTGTTGGCACATCCGTCGCATCGACATGCACAATTGAGGCAAGCGTGGCGGCAACCTGCTTCTTGTTTTCAATTTCCGTGGGAACGGCGTAGATGGAATCGACCTGCACGGTCATGGCCAGTTCACGCAGGTTGCGGTCATAGAGCACGCCGCGGCGCGGAGCTACCTCAAAGGTGCGCTGCTGCTCCTTGGAAGCCCGTTCCGCGTATTCATGATGTCGAACAATCTGCAGCCAGAAGAGACGTCCGCCGATGGCGCTGAGCCAGAAGAGAAAGAAGAGGCAGATGAGCCAAAACCGCGCCCGCCGCAAGGGAATCGATCGCGGAAGAAAATCATTCCGTGACGTGTAGCGGTTGGGGGCGCGGTTGGAAAAAGCGGCTGTCTGCATCAGGGTCGTGGCTCCTAAAATCAGGTTAGATGCAGACGCCAACTACTGCATAGGCGCTGTAACCTGCGCCATGGAAGGCGCGGAATTCGAGTTGTCAACAGCGGCGTTGGGATGTACCACCTGGCCAGGCTGTGGAGCGGCAAGGCCGTAGGTCTTCGCCATGGTGTCGATGCGCGAGGGCTGCGTCAGTTGCGCCTCTGCGAGGCGAAGCTGGCGGTTCTCTTCGCGCAGCGCGTTGAGCTGCTGCTTTTCGCTCTCCACGCGGTAGGACTTCTCAATGGCGCTGAAGTGCTGCAGGCCGTAAATCATTACCAGCGTAAACAATACGGTGACAGCCGCCGAGAAGACACGCATCTCGCGGGCACGCACCGGGTCCGGCGCCTTGACGAGGCGCGAGTTGTCAAAGTGCTTGGAGAAGTAGAACTCAGGCGTGCGAACGCCGCGGCGGCGCGCCGGCTGGCTGGCCAGCACTTCCATGTTGCGCTCTGCCGCGCGTGACTTCACGCTGCGGCCGGTCTCGAAATAAGTGGTTGCTGCTGCCGCCATAGTTCACCTCAGCTTTCGCCGAGAGCTTTTAGCTGTTAGCTATTAGCTCTTAGCTTGTTCTTGCTTTAACTTTCGACCTCAAAATTTCCGAGGCTGTTTTCCTAACTTCCAAAACTTTGTTTCCGCACTTCCGAGCTAAAAGCTAATGGCTAATAGCTAACGGCTGCTTTTCGTTCTTTCTGCTGCTCTTAACTTCGCGCTGCGTGAGCGCGGATTACGTTCCGTCTCTTCTTCACTTGCCGTTACCGGCTTCTTCGTCAACAGGTTCCAGATTCCCTTGTGTGCTCCGTCGCGCAGACTGTCTTTTACGAGGCGATCTTCCAGCGAATGAAAACTTATGAGGGCTACTCTTCCGGAGGGCTTAAGCAACTTTGGCGCGGCCTCCAGCAAGTCCCGAATTTCGTCCAGCTCGCGATTGACCACAATGCGTATCGCCTGGAATGTCCTCGTTGCGGGGTGAATCCTGTCTTGTTTCATCGCCGGGGCGGCCTGCCGCACAATCTGCGCCAATTGCGCTGTTGTTGCGATGGGCCGCCCGCGGACAATGGCTCTGGCGATTCTCCGCGACCTCCTTTCCTCTCCGTATTCGTAGATGAGGTCGGCAAGCTCTCGCTCATCGAACTCATTTACCACTTGTTCGGCGGTAAGCCCGCTGCGCGTATCCATACGCATGTCGAGCGGACCGTCCGCCATAAAACTGAATCCCCTGGGTGCTTCGTCGAGCTGCATGCTGCTTACGCCGAAGTCCGCAAGCAAACCATCGAGCGTGCCCGGCTCAACGTGCTTCTCAATCGAGCTGAAGGCCTCGCCTATCAGCGTGATTTGCGGAGCCTTGTCGCCAAGCTCGCTGCAAACTTCGTCGAGCCTTGCCTTGGCCAGCGCCAGCGCCGCGGGGTCGCGGTCGAATGCAATCAACCTTCCCTTTGGCCCCAGCTTCTTCACAATTTCGGAAGAATGGCCAGCGAAGCCGAGCGTGCAATCGGCAATCGTGCTGCCCTCTCGCACCTGCTCCGAAGACACCTGGAGATAATCCAATACCTCTGTCAAAAGAACCGGCACATGGCGTTTGTTCTGGCTCGTCATGTGTTCCCCCTGGGGGAAAACCCTTAATCTTTCCGGCGGAGCAGTTCCGCCATTGCCTTGCGATCGTCTGCGGTGAACGTGTCCGCCAGCATCGCCGCTTCAAACTGTTGGCGGTTGTGGACCTCAAGATGGTCCCGCATGCCAATCACCGTTACTTCCACGTCATCCAGACTGGCCGACTTACGCAGCAATTGCGGCAAAACCAACCGGGCCTGCGAATCCATCTCTACCTGCTGGCCCCAGTAGCTGGTCCGTGCCAGGTACTTGCGGGCCGCTTCATCAAACTCGCTCGACGCGGCTAGCTGGTCTTCACGCTTTTGCCACTCAGGCAGCGGCCAGATTTCCGCGTTCTTGCCATCGATGCTGGTGACGTAAAACTCCTTCACCTCGGAGGAATCCACCAGCGCCTTGAAGGCAGAAGGGAGCTTAAGCCTACCCTTCTCGTCAATCTTGGCCGGATGGTTTCCGCGAAACATCGTTTTTCCCTCTGCTCTGGTCCACTGGGCTCCACGTCTGGGCCCCTTTTGAAGCCGGCTAGGGTGCCGGTCTAACTTCCCTTGCTTTAAGTCACCCGAAAAAATTGGGTGTAATTTCTACAATCGTCGTATTCTTGTGTTGGAAACAGAGTGTTCTACTCCACTACACTCCATTTCGCTCCACTTCGTTGATATTAGCTTAGATTGCAAAAACAGCAAAAGGGAAAAACAAAAGCTTCCACAGGCGGAGTCAAGCAGGGGTATCAAGCCGGACAACTTGTGTAGTTTTATTTTGGGAAATACAAGATATTGTGTTTATGGATTTGGTTCTCTAAAAATAGGTCACCGCAAAAAGCCCCTTGCGGGCTCAGAGCACACCATTTATATGGCAAAGGAATAGCGAAAGTGCTCGCTGGACGGCTGAAAAACCTGCAAAACCGATGGGTTTAATGGGCGCTGCGCTTTTTCCGGTGCCGCTCCAGGACCACCGTCACAAGGTAGAGCAGGACGATGACGTTGATGGCGAAGAGGCTGAGCCGCATCCAGGTGAGGCGGTGAATCAGCTCGCGGATTTCGAGCGGCAGGAAAGAGGCCGTGATGATGAGCGTCAGGTACTCGCCCCAAGCCTTTTCGAGATAGAGGCCGATGCCTTCAAGAATTCCCAGCGCGGCGTAGCAGAATGCCGCGAGGCCGATGCGGCGCAGCATAGGGTCGTTTACCAGCTCGGCCTTGTCGAGCACGAAGTTGACGAAGCGCGACTCGGGGTTGAAGCGCAGATCGGCGGCGAGATTGCCGAGCACGTCACCCACGTCCTTGCCGATGAGGTGCAGGGCGGCAACGCCTACGGAGGCAAAGACAAGCGAAATAAGAAACTTGTAGGCCGCAATGAGGACAAGGCCTTTATCGTGGCGTTTGCGGGCCGTCGTAAGCTGGGTGGAAGTCGTCATCGGGGAACTGGGGCTTTCTTCATTGTACGGACTGGACCTCTGCTGCCTGCGAACGGCTAGTGTTTTGCATTCAGCAATGCCTCACGATCCAGTACGTTGCCATCCACAATCAGGTTCACGATGCGACGCGCGTTCCAGACGTTGGTGGTCGGGTCGGCGTCGAGGACCAGCACATCGGCGCGGCGGCCGGGAGCAATCAGGCCCAGCTCATACCAGTGAAATTGCAGCTCATAGTTGTTGGTTGCGGCTGCCAGCGCCTCGCGGGGCGTGAGCCCAAGGCGAACCAGCATCTCCAGCTCCGTGTGCAGGGAGATGCCGGAAAAAGAGCCCGTGACGGGAGCGCCGCTGGCGGCCAGGTAATGCGGCTGCGCGGCAAAGAAGGCTTCATTCAGGTTCCAGAGCCGCATGGCGGACTGGTCGGCCTTTTTGCGCTGCCCTTCTTCCATCCAGCGCTGCGCCGGGCCGGGCAAACGGTGCGCCCACTGCGAAATCGGGTAAGTCATCTCGCCGGTTTTGCGGTCGGGAGGGTTGTACATGCGCGCCGGGTCGAGCAATGCCGCTGCGGGCTCTGTCCACAGGTTGCGGTGCCCAGGGAGCTGCAGGTAGTACGTGCTGAAGGTGGGCATGAGCGCAGCGTGATGCGAGGCCAGGAACTTTGCATAGTTACGCACGTGGATGTCGGTGGGGGGCAGGCGTTCCGAGTAATCGAGCGCGGTTGTTGCAGCCGAGCCAACGGGGTCTTCTACGAGAGGCTGCTGCAACTCATCGGGAATGAGGCCAAGCTCATAGCGGCCCATGTGCAAGAGCACGTCTACGCCAGCCTCAATGCCTACGCGATACGGCGTCGATGCAAACTCGCCGTATGTGATAAGGCCCATCTGGTGTGCGCGAGCGAGAATCCACTGCGTATTGGCGGCGGTAAGATTCGAGGCAAGCCACAGGACGCGTGTGCCCAGCTTGGCTGTGTCGGCAAGCTGGCGCTGCGTATCCTGCGGGTTCAGCTCCGTGGGACGCGTACCTTCATGCAACTTGTCTTTCCATGCGGGCTGGCTGGCAAGCAGGCTCCAGTCGTCGGCAATGCCGATGGAATCGAGCAGGTAGATATGCGGAGAAGGATTGGCGGTGAGAAGAACATGGCCGCGCTGCACATCAGAGCTTGCGACCACGGTTGTTACGCCCATGTAGAGGTTCGCGTTGGCTTCGCCCTGGCTGCCCATGCCGGCAAAGCCGTCGATGAGGCCGGGGATGATGAACTTCCCTGTGCAGTCAATTACGCGGGCATCTTTGGGAATGACAGTGGTGGCACGCGGACCCACTTCGGCAATCTTGCCATCGTGAATAATGACGGCCGCATCGGTGAGGTCTTTTGCGGAGCGGCCCCAGTCGGTGAGGTCCACAACGGTCCCGCCCACAAGCGCAAGCACCGGCGTCTGCGACTGGGCAGTCGCGACGCCAAGCACAAGAGTAAGAAGCATCACCAGAACGCAGCGGGAAATTCGCATAAGTCTTGCTTGTCTTGCAGTCTGATGAGGATTGTCGCACACGAACATGAAAAGACCGAGACTAACTCGCAACCAAAGTCTTTCGCTTGCGCGAGTTGAGCAGCGGTTGAAGCTGCGTCCAGGCCTCGTCTGCGCTTACGCCGTACTTTTTGCGCAGCGCATCCACCTTGCCGTGCTCAATGAACTGGTCAGGCCAGCCGATGCGAACAACGGGGACGTGAATCTCCATCTCTTCGAGGGCTTCCAGCACTGCCGAGCCGAAGCCGCCCATCTTTACATGGTCCTCAAAGGTGACAAAGGCCGCAACGCGTTGCGCATACTTTGCAAGCATCTCGCGGTCCAGCGGCTTGATGAAGCGTGGATTGATGAGCGCAGCCGAGTAGCCTTCATGCTCCAGCCGCGTGGCAAGCGCCTGTGCCAGCGGCATCATGCTGCCAAGGCCGAGGATTGCAACATCCGAACCATCCGCGATGACCTGCGCCTTGCCTACGGGCAGCAACTGCGGCTCAGCTTTACGCGCCACGCCCACAACAGCGCCACGCGGATAACGAATCGCACTGGGACCGGGAAGCTCCAGCGCGGTCTTCATCATGTCCGCAAGCTCGTCTTCATCTTTCGGAGCCATCAGCGTCATGTTGGGAACGCCGCGCAGATAGCTGATGTCGAAGAGGCCGTGATGCGTGGGGCCATCATCGCCGGAGAGGCCAGCGCGGTCCATGCAGAACAGAACAGGCAGCTCCTGCAGGGCCACGTCATGCACAATCTGGTCAAAGCCGCGCTGCAGGAATGTGGAATAAATTGCGCACACTGGACGATAGCCGCGTGTGGCCATGCCTGCCGCAAAAATCACCGCATGTTCTTCGGCAATGCCTACGTCGAAGTAGCGCTTGGGATGATGAGGCCGGAACAAATCAAGGCCCGTGCCGTTCGGCATGGCAGCGGTAATCGCTACAACGCGGTCATTCGTATTCGCAAGCTCCACCATCGTATTTGCGAATGCTTCGGAGTATGTCTGCTCGCCCTGCTTGGTCGTGCCTGTCTCCGGGTCATACGGTCCGAGCCCGTGGAACTTCTTCGTCAGATCCATTGCAGGCTGGAAGCCGCGGCCCTTCTGCGTCAGCACATGCAGCAGCACGGGGCCGTTTGCGTTCTTCAAAAATTTGAAGGTCTCCACCAGCAGCGGAAGATTGTGGCCATCAATGGGGCCGAAGTATTCGAGACCAAACTCTTCAAACAAGACCGAAGGCCACAGCATGCTCTTCGCAGCCTCCTCAGCACGGCGCATCACATTCACCGCCGTCTTGCCGCCAATCTTCTGCACAATTTTTTTCGCGGAGCTGTGCAGATTCTGGTAGTGCTCGTTCGTAACAATCTTGTGGAAGTACCGCGCAATGGCACCCACGTTGCGGTCAATCGACCACTCGTTGTCATTGAGTACGATAATGAGCTTCTTGGTCTGCTCGGCAACATTGTTCAGCGCTTCAAATGAAATGCCATTCGTAAACGCGGCGTCGCCAGCAACGGCAACAATGTTCTCGCTGCCGCCTGCAAGGTCACGCGCCACGGCCATGCCCAGCGCGGCAGAGAGCGCCGTGCCCGCATGCCCCGCGCCGTAGCTGTCATGCTCGCTTTCGGTGCGCAGCATAAAGCCGTTCAAGCCACCCGGCTGGCGAATGGTATCAAAGCGTTCACGGCGACCTGTGAGCAGCTTGTGCGTATAAACCTGGTGGCTTACATCAAAGAGAAACTTGTCCTCGGGCGTATTGAAAACGTAGTGCATGGCGAGCGTAAGCTCCACCACTCCGAGGTTAGGACCAAGGTGGCCGCCGGTCTTCGACAGCGATTGAATCAGAAAAGCGCGAATCTCTTCCGCAAGGGCCGCCATCTGCGCGTAATCAAGGCGCTTCAGATCGGCAGGAGAATTGATTGCGTCTAGCAGTGCTTCCATGAACGTCCTTCAGCCAGGTGATGGCTTGAAAAATCTTGCAAAGAGCACATCCCTGCACGTTTAGATGCACCGGAGGGCTATCTTTCAGTATATCAACGAGTGAATTTTCCCGTAATGCCCGCCTGTCTCTCAGAAATTAGACGCAGCTGCCGCCAAACGGATGGACAAAATGGCATTCGCAGGGAACGAAGAGAAGGCGTAAGTTCCCTCGACTGCACTGCAACATCCTTCGCACACCGGGGTTTACGATTGAGTCAGAGCATGGGTTGCAGATGAAAACAACAGGCACACGGCAGTTTCTACAGCGATTTCTTTTTGCGGCAGCGATTGCATACGCGCCGCAGCTTCACGCACAGTTGCTTACGCCACCAACGCAGCAAAGCGTGGCCAATCCGCTGGACCCTACGATGAAGCCCGGCAAGGCTGCACTGCTTGACCTTGAAGCCAAGTTTGCAAAGGATGTTGCCGAGCGCGGTGGCGAGGGCTTT
Source organism: Occallatibacter sp. FHG110214_02 (assembly GCF_059115385.1). Taxonomy (NCBI): domain Bacteria; kingdom Pseudomonadati; phylum Acidobacteriota; class Terriglobia; order Terriglobales; family Acidobacteriaceae; genus Occallatibacter; species Occallatibacter sp. FHG110214_02. The sequence continues at coordinate 97,341 of NZ_JBZYWK010000009.1, forward strand.
GCCTCATGGTTTGCCGACGACGGCACCGTACTGAGCAACGGAGCCGCGCCCATCATCGGCAAAGTTGCCATTGCAAAAAACTCGAAGTGGCTTGCGAAGGATTATCAACTTACATGGACGCCGACTGACGCTGTGATGGGACCATCCGGCGACATGGGCTACACATGGGGCCACTATGAAGGCAAGGGCCATGACAACAACGGCAACCCCGTGCTCACCTCTGGCCGCTACATGACCATCTGGCGCAAAGGAAGCGATGGAAGCTGGAAGGTGCTTCTCGACGCGGGAGCAACCGAACCACCCGAGGCCGGCGACTGCTGCAAGCTGCCCGGCACAAACTAATCACAAACGAGTTCGGGGGCAATCTATTTCCCAGCTTTTGATAGAGCCACCGCAGAATCCTTACAAGACGCCGTGAGAGAATGCCTGCACGGCGTCTTGTCTTTGACTCGAACCGCTGTGCACCACCTATTTCCCTATGTCCTTTACAGGAAACGCACTGAATCTGCTCTTTGGCCGCCCGCTTGCCACAAGCGAGGAGCGCGCGGAGCACATTGGCCCCATGGCGGGCATCCCTATCTTCGGTCTTGACGCTCTGAGCTCCGCCGCGTACGGCCCTGAGGCCGCGCTCACGCTGCTCCTTCCGCTTGGCCTTGCAGGCGTGCACTACATTCTGCCCATCAGCATGGCGGTCATCGTGCTGATGACGATTGTCTTCTTCAGCTATCGGCAGACGATTGAGGCTTATCCGCAAGGCGGCGGCTCTTACACCGTCGCGACGGAAAACCTTGGCGACAACGCGGGGCTGCTTGCCGCCGCAGCGCTGATGATTGATTACATCCTCACCGCTGCCGTCGGCATCTCCGCGGGCATTGGCGCGCTCATCTCCGCAGTGCCAAGCCTGCAGCCGCACACGCTGGAGATGTGCCTCATTGTGCTGGTGGTCCTCACGCTGATTAACATGCGCGGCGTGCATGATACGGGCGTCGTCTTCATGATTCCCACGTATCTCTTCACCGGCTCGCTGCTCCTCATCATCGCCGTGGGCGCGTGGCATATTCTGTGGACCGGCGGGCATCCGCATCCGGTTACTCCGCTGCCCATTGCGCCGCCTGCTACGGCAACGCTGAGCTTATGGCTGCTGCTCAAAACTTTTTCCTCCGGCTGCGCGGCCATGACCGGCGTGGAAGCCGTCAGCAACGGCGTAATGGCCTTTGGCGAGCCGCGCCGCAAGAACGCCAAGATTACGCTCACCATCATCATTGCGCTGCTGGCTATTTTGCTGGCGGGCATGGCGTGGCTCTGCCGCGAATACAACGTTGCCGCAACTGTGCCTGATACTCCCGGCTATGAGAGCGTGCTCTCCATGCTGACGCGCGCCGTGATGGGGCATGGATGGTTCTACTATCTTTCGACCGCCTCCGTACTACTGGTTCTTGCGCTCTCTGCCAACACGGCCTTTGCGGATTTCCCTCGCCTTACGCGCTCCATTGCGCTGAACAACTACATGCCGCACATCTTTCTGCTGCGCGGACGCAGGCTGCTTTACTCGTGGGGAGTCTATGTACTCGTTGCGCTCACCGCGCTGCTGCTCATCATCTTTGGTGGAGTAACGGACAGGCTCATCCCGCTCTACGCCATCGGCGCGTTCCTGGCTTTCACGCTCTCGCAGGCGGGCATGGTGGTGCACTGGAAGCGTGTAGGCGGCTCGCCGCTGAAGATTGCTGTCAACGGACTGGGTGCATTCGCAACAGGCATCACCACGCTGGTTGTGCTTGTGACCAAGTTTGCCGAAGGCGCATGGGTCACCGCGCTGCTCATCGTCCTCATGATTCTGATGATGCGCGCCGTACGCCGCCACTACCGCCGCGTGGCAAAAGAAATTGCGCTGAATAAGCCGCTCTCGCCCGAGGAAATTGTCGAGCCCATCGTGATTATGCCGGTGGACCAGTGGACGCGTATCACAGAAAAGGCGCTGGCCTTTGCGCTCTCCATGTCCAACGACATTCGCTGCGTACACGTGCAGACAACCGACGAGCCGGACATCATCTGCGATATATGGGAGAAGGAAGTGGCCACGCCGCTGCGCGATGGCAACAAGTGCGTTCCCCGCCTGGAGGTGCTGCACTCGCCTTACCGCACCATTATTCAGCCGGTGATTGATTACATTCTGAAGATTGAGGAAGAGACCAGCCCGAACCGCAAAATCTGTGTGCTGGTGCCGGAACTGGTGGTCAAGCACTGGTGGGAAAACCTGCTGCACAACCGCCGCGCCGACATGCTCAAAGTGCTTCTGCTGGTGCGCGGCACGGAGCGCATCATCGTCATCAACATCCCGTGGTACCTGGAGCGTGGCTGATTCTTCCCTGCCCCGGCTATCATTCCGGCCCGGAGAACGTCCTAATCCTGACCTGTTACAAAACCGCTCCGGGGTAAATTTGGCCCCGGAACAGCTTCATGGAAGCAGGGGTGACGGGATAGTCTAGGTATGTACCGGATTCCACGGATTCACCCCGGCCTCCTGTAATGGAGTCCGGCGCCGTGTGCCGCAAGTTTTGTGTGAAGTTTTGAGGAGAATTGCCTTTTGAACAGGAAGTGGTTGATTTCCTTTGCGGCTGCCGCCCTTGCCGCGCTTTTGCCCCTGGCCGCTGCGGCCCAGATTGCCCCGGAACGTCCTGCCCGCCCGGAAGACCCTGATGCCGCTCTCAAGTGGAAGGGCTACGTTGGCGTCAGCTACACGGCCCTGAACCAGGTGAACCAGTCGCGCTACGGCCTCATTGGCGTCAACGTAGGCGTCATTCGCGACTTCGGCCGCTTCTTCGGCGTCGATGCGGAAGGCTCCTTTTACCGCTGGTCTGCCGGTTCCGGCAACCCCGGCAACCCCACGGTAACTTACGTCCTTGCCGGACCGGAAGTCCACGGCCCCATCTTTGAGCGCTGGAACCTGTTTGGCCGCGCACTGCTGGGCGGCGCGCACACCGGCGGAACCGGCCAGAACCCCGACATCTCCTTTGCCGGCGGCTTTGGCGGCGGTGCCGAGTATAAGGTGAGCCGTCGCATCTTTGCCCGCGTCTATGGCGACAATATTGCCTCGGCCTTCACACTCACCGGCGCAAATTCAACGAACGGCTACTCCACGCACGAGCGCTGGAACCCCCGCGGCGGCATCAGCGTTGCTTACCGCTTTTAGCAAAGCCAAAATCGTTTCAAAAGAAACAGGCGTGCATGGATCATGCACGCCTGTTTCTTTTTCGTTAGCAATGAATAAAGTGACCTGCACAAAATCAGCAATGCGGCTCACAGCCTGCAGGGATTTTTCCGCTCCATCAATCTATCTTCGCTAACACAGGCAAGCCGACACAGCCCTCTGCACAGAGTTAAATGCTTTAGCCCGGTGTTCAATCACACTCAAAAATAACTGTCTGAAATTGCCGCACATTCCCGCTCGCAAGTAGTAAAACAGTTTCGACCGCATCCATCCTTATGGAAGTTTGACGTGCTAAGCGCTTGCATCTCCTATAAACTCTCAGGCGGAGGTCTTGAGAAATCATGACACGCTGGAAGTCATTTCTGTTCCTTGCTCTCACCCTTGTTCTGGTGAGCAGCGCGTCCACTAAATCCCCCGCTCAGGTTTCCATTGGCGTCAACATCGGTGCTGCACCGGTGTGCCCGTATGGCTACTTTGATTACGCCCCCTACAACTGCGCTCCTTACGGCTACTACAGCCCCGACTGGTTTACCAACGGCATCTTCATCGGCGCAGGCCCGTGGTTCCATGGCCCCCGCGGCTTCTACGGCCACGTGGATAACCGCTGGGACCCGCACTACGGCTATCATGGCCCGTTCCCTGACCGCGGCGTTCGCCCGTTCAACCACTTCGTCGCCAATGAAGCCCGCGACGGACGCGGCCACATCGGCAACGCTCCGCACGATGGCGGACGCGAGCATTTTGGCGGCTTCTCCGGCCACGGCCCCGCTGGTGGTGGTCACCGCCGCTAGTGCGCAACGCTGCTGAACATAAAAAGCCCGCTTCTGAGAAGCGGGCTTTTTGCATTGCTATCCTCTAGGCGCATAGCATGCTTGCTGCTTTTCAGGCGCCCGGGACAATGTGGCAAATGGCTTGCAGAAGCCTAACAAAGCATGGCCTTACCAGAATTTTTTCTAACAAGGCAGTCTTAGACAATAAGAAAATATATGCGGTTTTTCGACTTTTGAGCTATTATTCTGTCCACCCCCGGAAATCCAAGAAAATTAGGAGCAAGCCGTGATAGGCAAGCCCAAGATATTTGTCAGCTATTCCTTTAATGAGCCATCTCTAATGGAAGCGCTCAAAAGCAGGCTTGAAAAAACTGGGTTTGCCGTCCACATCAACACGGGCGTACCCCACACAGATGATCTTCACCGTGCGATCTCGGCTAATCTGGGCCAGTCTGATATTGTCATTCCGATCATTTCATCTCACTGGCTTGAGTCACATGAGTGCCGTGACGAATTGGTCCGTGCGCATGAACGGAAGAAGCTTATTGTTCCGTTTGTGGATCGCTCGGTACTCCATGACTCCTCACATCCTATGCCGTGGTACATAAGAAGTATCCTGCAGGTGGAATATACCAGCAGGGACTGGGATCGCGCTCTCGATGAACTCGTTGAAAAACTAAATAATATGAAGCTCGATTCGTGGAAGACTAAATGCTATAGTGACATTCAACTCATTAGTGACAACATTAAAACATACAAGGGAAATGCACCGATATGGCAATCCTCGTTGTGTCAACGAGCTCTGTCACTCGCGGAAGAGCAAATACACAACATCCTTGCGACCAACAAGTGCAAATTTGAAGTAGCTTACGAACGAGCGTACCTGGATTTTGCACAGCCAATTTTCGGTCAGGCAAAATCAATTATCGCAATCTGCATTGCATCCACCTCCACCTATTGGACAAATCCATCCTTTCGAGCAGATGCCGCCGACTATCTCGAGCAGCAAAAAAACTCAGCAGATTCCATCATGCGATTATTTGTCTTCAATTCGCTTAATGAACTGACAAAGTTTCGACAGACACTTAAAAGAAATTACGAGGCTTATGGCAACCCAAACAAAAACCGGAATCGGCAAAAAAATGGGATATTTCTCTGTTCCACAAACTCATATGCCGAACTATTAAAACGTTGGGCTCTCGTTTCCAATACTCTCGAACAGGACTTCGGGTTGTTGTCGTTTGATGACACGGATATACGCATGTACGCAACACTGGACAAGATCTACTTTGAGTATCTGACCTACAAAGAAAACGACAATACCTCTACGAGGTATCAGTTAGTAAATAAGTTTTTCAGGGAATTACAAAATTTAAAGGCCGGAGCGTTCCACGAAGAATCCTGTGTAGTCCGGTGGCATCCTGATTGGTCACACGATAATGCCAAACTACACAGAGCAGGAACAAAATTATTTGAGGACAGGCACCAGCAAGCAAGACATACCGTACTAATTAAGGCAGAAACGGATTCAGAGGACGTATCAAATTATCTTCGTCAACTCGCTTCGCTCTTTGACCAGAAAAAAGACGACCTGAAAATCAGAACAATTAGCTTGAAGAAGCGTAGTGACATGGCACCTACCGACGGAAGATATGCAGCATCAATACTCTCAGAACAGAACTTTGATTACTGCCTGTCCATGACCTTTGCAGACGAACACGCTATGCGCCACTATTATGAGCATGAAATCCACTCAAGGGAACGTGAAAGACTCTACATATTCTTGAACCCAGCCACAAGGCCCCTTTTTGAACAAGCAGCAGCAATGCCAAGACATGACCGAACGGCCCGAGCTTTCGTATTCATGAAAATCGAAAAGATGATGCGTGATGGCGGCTACATCCAACGTATCGATATACGCGATGATGATTCGCTCTTTTACCCGTTAAACTGGTAATTCATTAGCTGTACAACAGGTTTCGCTGTCTCCCTAATCTCAGCCCTCTTCCGCTTCGCGCAGCTTGGAGATAACGCTGAAGTCTTCCAGCGTCGTCGTGTCGCCCTTGATCTCGCCATGCGTAGCGAGATCGCGCAGCAACCGCCGCATAATCTTGCCGGAGCGGGTCTTCGGCAGCCCCTCGGTAAAGCGAATATCATCGGGCCGCGCCAGCGAACCAATCTCCTTGGCCACCCACTTCTTCAACTCGGCCTTCAGCTCTTCGCTCGGAGTGTTACCGCTCTCAAGCGTCACAAACGCGGCAATCGCCTGCCCCTTCAGGTCATCGGGACGGCCAACAACCGCAGCCTCCGCCACCTTGGGATGCGCCACCAGCGCCGACTCCACTTCCATGGTGCCCAGGCGGTGACCGCTCACGTTAATCACGTCATCCACGCGGCCCATCAGCCAGAAATAGCCATCGGCATCCTGCCTTGCGCCGTCGCCGGTAAAGTAGCAGCCCGGAACATCCGTCCAGTAGCTCTTCTCATACCGCTCGGGGTCGCCGTAAATCGAACGCGCCATCGAGGGCCACGGCTTGCGAATCACCAGCAAACCACCCGAGCCAGCAGGCACCTTCTCAAACTTGCCATCCACATCCGGCTTCGTCACCACTTCCGGCAGAATTCCGAAGAATGGCCGCGTCGCCGAGCCCGGCTTCGTCGGCGTAGCGCCCGGAATCGGCGTAATCATGATTGCACCCGTCTCGGTCTGCCACCACGTATCCACAATCGGACACTTGCCATGACCAATCTTGTCGCGATACCACATCCACGCCTCAGGATTGATGGGCTCGCCTACCGTGCCCAACAAGCGCAGCGAATCGAGCTTGTACTTATCCACCCACTCGTCGCCCCACTTGATGAAGGCGCGAATCGCCGTCGGCGCGGTATAGAAAATCGAAACCTTGTGCTCGTCAATAATCTTCCAGAAGCGCGAGAAGTCCGGGAAGTTCGGTGCGCCTTCATAGAGCAGAACAGTAGCGCCATTCTGCAGCGGCCCGTACACCACATATGAGTGCCCTGTTACCCAGCCGATATCCGCCGTGCACCAGTACACATCGTCATCGTGAATGTCGAAGACATACTTCGTCGTCAGGTACGTGCCAACGGCATAACCGCCCGTCGTATGCACCAGGCCTTTGGGCTTGCCCGTCGTGCCGCTTGTGTAAAGAATGTAGAGCGGATCTTCGGAATCCAGCGGCTCCGCCGGGCACTCCGTCGGCGCATTCTCCACGAGAGAATGCCACCACCAGTCGCGGCCCGTCACCATCGTCACCGGAGCACCGGAGCGCTTCAGCACCACCACATGCTGCACCGTCGGGCAGCTTTCGAGGGCGATATCCACCGCGGCCTTCAACTGGATTTCAATGCCGCGCCTGTATGCGGAATCCTGCGTAATCACCGCTACGCACGACGAATCATTCACGCGGTCGGCAATCGCATGCGCCGCAAATCCGCCAAAGATAACCGAGTGCACCGCGCCGATGCGCGCACAGGCCAGCAAGGCAATCGCCAGCTCCGGCGTCATGCCCATGTAAATGGCCACGCGGTCGCCCTTCTTGATGCCCAGTTGTTTCAGAGCATTGGCAAACTTCTGCACCTCAACGTGCAGTTCCGCATAGGTCAGCTTGCGAACCTCGCCCGGCTCGCCTTCCCAGATGATTGCGGTCTTATTCGCGCGTTCACCCAGCGCATGACGGTCCACGCAGTTGTAGCTCAGGTTCGTCGTACCGCCCACAAACCACTTCACCCACGGCAGATTCCAGTCCAGAACCTTGTCCCAGAGCTTGAACCAGTGCAGCTCCTTCGCCACGTTGCCCCAGAAAGTCTCCGGCTCCTCTATCGACTGCTTATAAAGCTCCTCATACTGCTCGATGGACTGGATATGCGCCTTGGCGCTGAACTCCGGAGACGGGGGAAAGAGTCGATTTTCGCGAAGCGTGGAATCAAGTGCCTGGTTGGCATCGGCGGGCGTAGAAGACATGTATCGTTCCTCAAAGCGAAACTATCGTATCGGAGCAACTTTAAAGGCCGGGACGCACGCGCCGCAAGTTGGCGGCACCGTGCGCCCGTTCTCTCTACAAGTACCGCTTCTGATGCCAAGCCCAAGCCGTGCTCAGGATGTCATCCAACTGCGTATAGCGCGGCTTCCACCCGAGTTCGGCAATTGCCCGCTCCGAGCTGGCAACCAGCACCGCCGGATCGCCTGCACGCCGCGGATGCACCTCTGCCGGAATCGCGTGCCCGGTGACGCGCCGCGCCGACTCAATCACCTCGCGCACGGAGAATCCCTTCCCGTTGCCCAGGTTGTAAATCAACCGCTCTTCCGTAGGCTTCTCCAGTGCCGCAAGCGCCAGCAAATGCGCATCCGCCAGATCGGAAACGTGGATGTAGTCGCGAATGCACGTTCCATCCGCCGTCGGGTAGTCTTCGCCGTAAATCCGAATCGACTCGCGCCTGCCAATCGCCACATCCAGAATCAGCGGAATCAGGTGCGTCTCCGGCTCGTGCTCTTCGCCGCGCACCACGCCCGCCGCCGTCTCCGGCGCTCCGGCCACGTTAAAGTAGCGCAGCGCAGCCGACCGCAGCCCGTGAACGCGGTAGAACCACCCCAGCATGTGCTCCACCAGCAGCTTCGATTCGCCATAGGCGTTCGTGGGCTTCAGCTTCGCATTTTCGGGAATCGGCACAACCTCCGGCTCGCCGTACACCGCCGCCGTCGAGGAGAAGACCAGCTTCTTCACTCCCTGCGCCAGCATCGCTTCCAGCAGGCTCAGCGTGGAGGCCGTGTTGTTGCGAAAGTACTTCTCCGGCTTCTGCATCGACTCGCCGGCCTCAATCAGCGCGGCAAAGTGAATCACGCCGTCAAACGGCTTTCCCTCGGCCTTCGCATCCATGAAAAGCTTTTCAATCAGAGCCCGGTCAGAAATATCCGCTTCCACAAAGGCCACCCCCTGCGGAAGCGCCTCACGGCGGCTATGGCTAAAGTTATCCAGAATCACGGCTTCATGGCCGCGTTCCACAAGCAACTCCGACACGGTGCCACCAACGTAGCCCGCCCCACCTGTAACCAATATCTTCACAGAATTGTTCCCTCACCTGAACGGTTTTCGGTTAACCTGAGTCTATTACAGATAGCGATTGGCAGGTTTCCGCATTCCCAAGTGATTGTTTTTCAAGGTTCAGGAAGCTGCCTGCCCCAGCCGAGAGAAAACTCGCCGGCCCGACTCACCAGAACGCCCGGCATGCAAAACTGGAGCATTTTTGGATGTCTGTAATCGTAGTTCGGCGTAAAATGTCAGCAGGCAGTCCGGTGGCATGGCGAGAGCGTGCCGCGGCGGCTAAGAATATTGATAAGAACTATCGAAAGCATTGCTCTCTCATTTACATTGATAACATCGGTTGCGCTTGGCTGAAGAGTTTGTGGAAGAAGAATTATGCCCGTGGGGTTTTCGATTTGGGAAACATGCCCACTGCAACACAAGCAGCGCATCTTTTCCTTCCTCAGGGCTACGCAATTAGGCAAAACCGCATATATAGGTTGGTAGATACACATTCTATGGCATGGCTGAATCCGCGCTTACATCCCGCCCGGCTCCGGCGATGCGTTCAACAAGGCAGTAACGTTTCGCTTCGCAGTCGCTGTACACCGGAATCCACGCACCAACGCGTTTCTCCGCTGTCACACCGCTCCCGGCGAATCACCCAATCGTGAATTACGACGAGGAAATACTAGAAATGGACCCGAACCCGCTACCAATCCGAGCCGACTTTGGCCTTCTGCCTGAAACGAAGAAGAGCCCGGCATCGTTTGTGACGAGCGCGGTAATCAACGTCGCTGTCCTGGCCCTTTTCATCTACATCGGTCTTACCGCTAAAAAGGTTATCGAGGCACACAAATACGAGCAGACGGAGCTTGTCTTCCCCACACCGCCTCCTCCGGTAGTCAAGATTAAGATGCCGCCTCCGCCGAAGATTCAGCCTCCCAAGCCGCCGGAGGTCAAGGTAGAGCCGCCAAAGATTGAGCTGCCGAAGCCGACGCCGCCTGAGCCCAAGCCTATCCACATGGAGCAGCCCAAGCCGGCGGAGCTCAAGGCTGCCAAGCCGCAGGTCGTGCTGGCTCCGCAGCCCCATGCCGCGCTCCAGGCCGCCATGCCGGCGCAGGTTCAGCAGCCTCATCCTTCCACTGCCCCCGTGCACCTTGGCGAAACCTTCGGCGTTACGCCCAATCCCAATGCGAATAAGCCCGCCACCGTCGCCGCCATCGGCAATCCCAACGGCGCCAGCGGCGCGGCTGTTGCGCCCCACGGCGTAGTCGGCTCCGCAGGCATCGGCAACGGCACCCGTTCCGGCTCGAACGCCGGCAACGTTGGCCGCGTTGCCTCCGTAGGCATGCCCGGCGGAACAGGCACCGGCGCAGGCAACAGCCCCTACGGCAACAGCAAGGTTGGCTCCGCGGGTATTCCCGCAGTGCAAACGGCTTCCGTTCCCAGCCCCGCGGCTGCGGCAGCGCCCAAGTCCACCAATCTCGAAGTCATCTCCAAGCCTCCCGTTCGCTACACGGAGGAAGCGCGTTCTCTCAAGATTGAGGGCGACGTGGTTCTCCGCGTAACCTTCACCGCGTCCGGGCAGGTGGAAGTACAAGGCGTAGTGCGCGGCCTCGGCCACGGCCTCGATGAAGAAGCCCGCCGCGTCGCACAGCAGATTCGTTTCCGCCCGGCAACCCGCAACGGTCAGGCCGTGGATTTAACCACCAACATCACCATCAGCTTCCAGTTGGCTTAACATCAAAGAGATGAAGTTCTGGCAGTTTCTTTGAATCTCAGTTGCAGCGGCATTGCCTAAGGTTCAATCCGCGGAGACTAAAAAATAATAGGAGTTCCCATGAGTTTTCGGAAGATTCCCCTCGCGCTCCCGGTACGCACGTTACCGGCGCTCGCGATTCTGGCACTGGCGCTCAGCGCTCCTTCGGCCTTTGCCAAGAAGGACCCGAAGTTTGAGCAGCAGCACCAGTTGACGCCGGAGCAGGCTGCGCTTGTGCAGAGGGCGATTGCGCGCGAGAAGGTCTTAATCAAGAACATTCAGCAGCGCACTCCGCTGGTTGAAACCTACATTCAGGACACGCGGCCCGACCAGAAGCTCGGCGTCACTCCCGTCTCTGATACCTATATGCTGAGCCGCGTGGATTTCGGCAAGGGCTTCTTCGACAAGGACTACACGCCCCGCGCCGAAGAATCCAAGGACAAGAAGGGCTGGTTCAAGGGCTCGCTCTCGGCGCTCGGCGGCCTCAGCAAAGCTCTCGGCTTCGGCACCGGCGGCTTTGGTTATGTGGAAGGCGGCTTCCGGGACATGATGTTCCCCGACCCCACCTCCTTTGACCAGGAGCACTACGTCTTCAACTACGTCCGCCGCGAGTTCCTCGGCTCGGTCCGCACATGGGTCTTCGACGTGCACCCCAAGGAAATCCGCCCTGGCCACTTCTATGGCCGCATCTGGATTGAGGATGAAGGCGGCAACCTCGTGCGCTTCAACGGCACCTTTACCCCGCCGACCAATGAGGATGCCTCCGGCCTCTACTTCCACTTCGATAGCTGGCGCAACAACATCCAGCCCGACATCTGGCTCCCCGTCGCCGTTTACGTGGAAGAGTCGCAGCGCTCCGAGCGGGACAAGACCCTCGGCCTGAAGGCGCAGACGCACTTCTGGGGCTACTCGCTCCGCCTGCCGCAGCGCGAAAGCGAAAACGGCAACATCACCGTGGATAACGCCGATGACAAGAGCGCCGATTCGCAGGATGTAAGCCCGCTGCAGGCCTCGCGCCAGTGGGTCACGCAGGCTGAGGACAACGTCATCGACCGCCTCGTGCAGGCCGGCCTTGTTGCTCCCTCTACGCCCGGCGGATTTGAAGAAAAGGTGCTCGACCAGGTTGTCACCAACCTCGCCGTGCCCAACAACCTCGCCTTCACCACCCCGGTGCACTGCCGCATCCTGCTCACCAGCACCATTGAGGCCACCACCGTCGGCAACACCATTCTGCTTTCCAAGGGCCTCATCGATACCATCCCGCTGCACGAAGGAACGCTGGCCTCCGTCATTGCGCTGGAGCTTGCGCACGTTGCCCTCGGACACCACATCGACACGCGCTACGCCTTCAACGACCGCCTGCTCTTCCCCGACGAGTCCACCTTCCGCCGCATCAACATGTACCACAAGGATGCGGACAACGAATCGGCAGCGAAGACCGCCATGCAGTACCTGCAGGCCTCCATGTACAAGGACGAGCTGCCCAAGGCCGGCCTTTACTGGGAGCAGCTGGCCGACCGCGGCAAGGTTCTCAAGGCACTCAACACCCCGCGCCTCGGCGACTCCCTGCTCAAGCAGGACGGCACGCCGTGGATGGGCGAGCTGGCCCACCAGGCTCCCAAGCTCAACTGGGATGACCTCTCGCAGAGCCCCGCTCTGCCGCTGGGAAGCTGGCTCAAGGTCAATCCCTGGGATGACCGCGTGGCACAGTTGAACGTCAAGGCCTATGCACCGATGAACGCCCGCGAGAAGATGCCGATGGAAGTAACGCCCATCTACTACCGCCTGCAGCGGTACACGGATGCGGCTCCGATCCAGCCAGTGGCTGACCCCAACGCGGCCCCGGCGCCCGGCGCAGCTCCGGCGCAGAATCCTCCGGCAACGACTCCCACGACTGGCCAGCAGCCTGCGGACAATCAGCCGCTCGCTGTCCCGGCTCCAACGTCTCCAGCGCAGACGCCCGCGCCGCAAACTCCGTAATCGGACCGAAACAGGAAGGCCGGGACTGAAAAAGCTCCCGGCCTTCTTTTCTGCATTTTCCCCAGAAAAATCCCAGCGCCAATGCCCGCGCCGGTTTATTGTGGAAGGAAAGATTTAATGAGTATGAAAAGGTTTCTTCTTGCCTTGCTTGTAATGGCAGTTCCCGCCGCGGCAGCCAGCGCCCAGGCCGACTACGCCGCACGCCAGCGCCAGCTTTCTCTCTCCGCCGGCGTCATCGGTTCGGCCTTCAATCCCGGCTATTCGGAAGTTGACCCTGACGGCAACAAAATCACCAACTGGAAGTTCGGCCCCGGAGCTATTGCAGACCTTCGCATCACCCACTGGATTCAAATTGAGGGAGAGGCCCGCTGGATGCGCTGGAACGCCTATGTCGATGAGCCCCAGTCCGACGAAAAGCAGGACCACTATCTCGTTGGCCCCCGCGTTCCCATCAAGCGCCTCTTCGGTCACTACGACACCTACGGCAAGGTACTCTTCGGCGCCGCCAACATGGAAACCGACACCGCGGTCGGCTGGTTCAGCTCCATCGCTCTCGGCGGCACAGTCGAGCGCAAAGTCTCCAAGCATTTCGTTGCCCGGCTCGCGGACTTTGAGTACCAGTTCGACGGCAGCAACCGCGCCAATGCTGACGGCACCACCTCGCATATCAAGATTCACCCCTACGGCTTCAGCATGGGCGTAAGCTACAAAATCTTCTAACCACTTCTCCCTGACTGCCGCAGGCACCCCCCGGCCTGCGGTGTTCGCCTTTCCTCCCTTCCCCGTTCCATCCCCACAAAAACCATATAGACTCCATCCATAGCTTGCTGCGCCCCGGCAGCAGGGCCTGTTTCCGATTGGAGATTTCCAGAGAATGCCAGCGGACCCTTTGAAGAATCTCAACCCGTGGAGCAAAATCCCACCCCAAAACACCGCCATCTTTCTCGTGGCTGTCTTCTTCACCTTCGCGGCCATGGGGATTGTCAACGACATCGTCGGCATGGGCCGCCAGCCTCTTCCCCGTTTCCTCCTCGGAGTACTGATTACCGGGCTCTTCGCCATCTACTATGCCGGCATCAGCATTGCGCGGCGTGGACGCCCAATCCGCTGGTTCTGGCAGCTGTTTCTGCCCGTAGTGGTGCTGCAATTCCTCCTGATGGGCCTGGTACATTCCTGGTTTCCCGACACGCAGCCACCAGCCAAAGAAGATGCCGCCGCATCCCGCGTGCGCGACCGGCTCGGCATGGACGCGTTTGCCATAGCCATCGGCATCTCCCTCGGCTACGCCTGCTTCGTCATCGTCTTTGTCCGCGAAAGCCGCCGCCACATCCGCGTACATACGGAAAAAGCCGTCCTCGAAAGCGAACTGGAAGCCGCGCGCCAGATTCAGCAGGTCATCCTGCCCGGCAGCAGCGAGAACTTCCCCGGCTTCCACGTCGATTCCGCCTACGCCCCTGCACAGCAGGTCGGCGGCGACTTCTTCCAGATTCTCGCCGACGGCAACGGCGGCATCCTCGCCGTCATTGGCGACGTTGCTGGCAAAGGCCTCACCGCCGCCATGCTCGTTTCCATGCTCGTCGGCGCGCTGCGCACCATCGCCGAACAGACCACCGACCCCATCCGCATCCTGCGCACCCTGCACGAGCGCCTCATTGGCCGCGCCAACGGAGGCTTCTCCACTGCGCTCGCCGCACACATCTCTAGCACGGGAGCCGTCACCCTCGCCAACGCTGGGCACCTGCCGCCCTACCTCAACGGCGCGGAAATCCCGCTCTCCGGCTCACTCCCGCTCGGCATCGACAACAGCGGCGACTACCCCATAACAACCTTCACACTCGCTCCCGGCAGCCGCCTTACCTTCTACACCGACGGAGTAGTAGAAGCCCGCAACCCCAGCGGCGAAATCTTCGGCTTCGACCGCACGCAGGCCATCTCCACTGAGCCCGCCGCAAAAATCGTGGAAACCTCCGTCCATTTCGGCCAGTCCGACGACATCACCGTCGTCACCATCGAGCGAACCGCTTCTTAAGCTTTCCGACCTCAACATCAGAAATCGCAAATTTCATTTGACATTGCCCGATAATCCACTACCATTTGGTTGTGAATTCTCTGGATACAGCATTCGCGGCTTTAGCTGACCCAACCCGCCGCGCGATGGTCGAACGGCTCTCCCGCGGGCCTGCCTCAGTGCATGGACTAACGGAGCCGTTCGCCCTCTCGCAACAAATGATTTCCAAACACATTGCCTGCCTGGTTCGAGCGCGCATTGTCATCAAGACAAAACGTGGACGGGAGAGCATCTGCACGCTCAGGCCGGAGGCGATCAAGACCGTCAGCGACTGGGCCATGAGTTACCGCCAATTCTGGGAAGAGAGTTTCGACAAGCTGGACGCAGTTGTCAATCAAATGAAACAGGAGGAGATTGGACATGACAAAAAGCACGGTAAGTGAAACAGAGCGAATGATTGTCAGCAGAGTTTTTGATGCCCCACGCGAGTTGGTTTGGAAGGCGTGGACAGACCCGAAATACGTGATGCAATGGTGGGGACCAAAGGGCTTTACTTCGCCTCATTGCGAGATAGATTTTCGCGTAGGAGGAAAATTTCTCTACTGCATGAGAACGCCGGATGGACAGGATTTCTGGAATGCCGGGGAATACTTCGAGATCATTCCGCTCGAGAAAATTGTTTCCATCATGTACTTTTCCGACTCGAAAGGAAACAGGATTGAAGCCGCGGAACTCGGAATTGACCATGAAGCCATAGAAGGCGCGTATGACGTAACTCTCTTTGAAGACCTTGGAAACGGCCAGACCAAACTCACCTTCATGGGCAATGAAACCATGCAGAACGCAATCGAGAGCGGCCAGATGGAAGGCATCAAGCAGACACTCGATAAAGTTGCGGACGTTGTTGCGGAACTCGTGAAGGCAAAATAACAACGGCAACGCGGCTCTCTGGTTTTCAAACAAAAAGGCCGCTCGGTTGAGCGGCCTTTTTCACGCGTAAACCTTACGCATCGCGGTACTCCCGCTTCTTCAACTCACGCACTGCCGGCTCATATCCCTGCATCGCAGCCTTGCGAATCCAGTTGCGCGACCGCACATAATCCCTCTCCACGCCCAGGCCGACAGCGTAAAGATGCGCAAGCTGAAACTGCGCCTCCGCATTACCGTTATCCGCGGCCCTGCGATACCACTCCGCCGCCTTCTCATAATCAAGCGGAACGCCCGTCCCAAAGTAGTAGA
The DNA here is from genome assembly GCF_059115385.1 of Occallatibacter sp. FHG110214_02. Taxonomy (NCBI): domain Bacteria; kingdom Pseudomonadati; phylum Acidobacteriota; class Terriglobia; order Terriglobales; family Acidobacteriaceae; genus Occallatibacter; species Occallatibacter sp. FHG110214_02. Next base: position 113,347 of record NZ_JBZYWK010000009.1, read on the forward strand.
GGTCCCCAAGCTTCTGCTGAGCCTCAACAAAGTTCTGCATCGCCGCCATGCGATACCAGTACGCAGCATCCGCATCGCTCTGCGGCACGCCCTCGCCTTTGCGATACATCAGCCCAAGGTTGTACTGCGCCCACGCCAGCTTGCTATGCGCCGCGCGCTGGCACCACGCAAATGCCTCGGCAAAATCATCCTCGGAGTAATAACGAAAACTCAAGTTCGCCTGCGCATACGCATGCCCCTGCTCCGCAGCCTTGCTCTCCCAGTAGGCAGCCTGCGCACCATCCTGCGCAATCCCCTGCCCCGCGTCATACATCGTGCTCAAAATGTACTGCGACTCCGCATGCCCCTGCTCGGCGGCTAACTGAAAGCTGGCCGCAGCCGCCCCGAAGTTCCGCGTGTTGTACTCCGCCATCCCCTGCAGGTAATGAACATTGGAAGCCGCATCCGCAGCCTCACGCCGCCCACGCGAAATGATTCCCGTACGCGAAGAGTGCCGCGATAACGCAGCGCCACCCGGAACATGCTGCAGTCCGCCTTTGTCTTTCTCACTCATGCGCTATTTTCTCTGCGCCCACACCTGGCGCTCCACAAACTCCAGCCTGTACTTCGCATCGGCAATCTGCTCGCGCACGCGAGTCGCAAGCTCCGTAAGCAGATCGCGATGCTCATTCGCAGCCGCCTCCGCATCCACATACAGTTGCGCAATCTCGCTCGCCAGCAACTCACTCTGCTCTGTATCCAGCGCGGCAATATCGCGCTCTCCATGCTGAATCTGCCGTGTGATGCGAAGAAGCTCCGCAGCCGCACCCTCCCCGGCAATCGAAGCATTGGCCTCGCGATAATCATCCAGAAGCCGCTGCAACATCTCTACATCGCCGCGCCGGTAAGCCTGGTTCGCACGCGCCATCAGCAACGTAAAGTGTTTCTGCTCCGCATCGTCACGCGCAAAATCAGGATGAATGCGCTTCGCCACATCGCGAAAGAGCGTCTTGAGACTCGGCGGCGGATCAAACTCCTCAGCCTCGCTAGCCTCGCCAAACGCAGCATCATGCGTGTCTTTCGCACGTTGCCGCGCTTCTTCCGCACGGTTGCGTGCAGAGTCTGAGTCATAGAGGTCAACTTCACGCTCCGCAATCCGCGCTTCTATGTCATCAAGCTCAGCGTAAAGAACGCCCACCTGCCGAAAATAACGCCCTTCAAAACTCCGCATCTGCGCGCGAAGCTGCGCAAGCTCCGCCTCGCGCTCCGCAAGCCTGCCGCGCACGGCAGCAAGCTGCTCACGCTTATCAAGCAGAGCAATGTGATCCGGACTTTGTTGAAGAATAATTTCGGCTGACATGTGGCTTCTATAACTCGAACCTATAGTTTATCGAAGCCTGAAGCAGTTTTCACAGACAAGCGCACCCTGCAAAAACAACACCGAAGGCCCATGCAGCGGCCTTCGGTGTTCACAACCAGCTTAGAAACTGAACATCACCTGCAAATCGATACTCCGGTTAGCAGCCGCCGACCCAAAGAACCCTCCCGCAGTTGCAATCGACTGGCCGAACGAAGAAGAGTTCAGCACACCCACCGGCGCAGCCAGGCTCGTGTGATTGAAGACGTTATGGCTCATCGCAGAAAACGTCAGCGAATAACGCCGCGGAGCCAACTGGTCAAGCCTCGGCGGCCCATTGCTGCCGCTCAGCCCACCAGGTCCCAGTCCTCCTCCCGGAGGCCCACCGCCACCGGGACCATGACCTCCGCCGCCCGGCCCTCCAGGTCCTCCTGGACCACCCGGCCCACCACCAGAACCGCCTACTCCGCCTTCCACGCGCGGCCCAATGCCAAAGCTCTTGGCCACGCGCATATTCATGCTGAACTGCGCAGGCCCATTCCCCATGTTGTATGCGATTCGCGCAGCACTCGCGCTCGGATTGATATCGAAGTCGCCGTATTTCGTCGTCACAACGTCCGTGCTGGCAGTGGCAGACGTCGCATACGAAGGCCGGTCGTTGAACTGGTTGTCTCCATTCAAATCCCCGCCAATCGTAATGTTGAACGGGCTTCCGGAATCCGCAACAAGAAACGGGCTGATCGATATGCCAAACGGAGCCTGGTAATTTCCGCCTATCAGGAAGCGATTGCGAACATCAAAGGTCGCACGCCCGTAGTCCGCACCCGGATTCGTCTGGTTAGAAGGAAAATAAGTAGCGCCCGAAGTATCCGCCTTCGCAAAGCCAAGCTGATAAAACCCGAACAGCGCAAGCTTCTTCGCGCGAATCGAGTAATTCACCATCAACTGGTTCTGGTTGTACACGCCGCCCGACTGGAACTGGTAAATATTCTCGTCAATCCCATTCGGTCGCGTTCCCGTTCCAGCCACCGGGTCATACGTCGAAGCAATATACGCGTTGATATTGTCGCTCATGTACTGATGCACACCACGCGAGTTGATGTACGTAGCAGAGACTGTAGCAATCTTGCCGAACTGATGCTCCACACCCACCGCCGCCTGCATATTCACGGAAGCCTTCAAGTTCGGCGCCAGCGAATAAAGCGTGGGCGCAGCCACGCTGCTGGCCGCAAGCTCTGACGGCGAAGGAGCATTGGAAGTGAAGGTCGGATTCTTCACCACATACTGCTTCTGGTTCACGCCATTCTGATGAATCGCATCCAGCACATACGCTTCCGAGAAGCGGTCAAAGAACCATCCATACCCCGCACGAAAAACCGTACTCGCCTTCTTCCCATTCCGCGCCGCCGGAGCCCACGACAACGCAAGCCGCGGAGCCCAGTCCGCATGATCGCTGATGCGGTTCTGCCCCTCATAGCGAACGCCATAGCTAAACGTAAAATTCGGACGCACGCTCCAATCATCCTGGAAGAAAAACGAAGCATCGAAGAGGTTAACCGAAGCCGTCGTATTGCCTGCAGTCACGTCATACTCCGCAGGCGCGCCCGCCACATAGTCGCCCATCGAGGAATAGATGTAGTTGCCATTGAAGCCGGACGTGGAAGAGTTCACATCATGCGTAAGCCGCAGCCGCGTACCAAAGTTAAGCGCATGCTTTCCTTCCGCCGCAGTGACATAATCCTGAAATTCAAACTGGTCCTGATTATCGTGAACCGTACCAGAGTTGCTTCCGCCTCCGGTAAAATCTCCCTGCACGGTAACTGTCGGGTCGGTATATGAAGCAACCTGCCCATCGCGTGCAGCAATGTACTGGAAGCGCATCTCGTTCACGATCTTCGGGGACACAACCTGCGTGTCGCTAATCTGCAGCGTGTGCTCATGATTCAGCACATCATAAGCCTGCGTCTGCAGCGAAGTTCCACTAACGCCGCTGTTTGTCTGCTTCTGCCGGTCAAACATGTAGCGCACGCTCAACGTATTGTTCGCGCCAAGCTGAAAATCAAAACGCGGACTCACATCAAGCCTCGACTGAGGATTCGCCACCGCAAGCGAATAATCTTCGGGGTTGCCGTTAGCATCAGGAATTTTCGCATTGATGATGGCATTGGATTGGTTGTTGCGGCTGAACACGCTCGCAAACCATGACGCGCTCTTGCTCAACGAACCGCTCGCGCTGCCATTCATAAATGTCGAATAATACGATGGCTCATCCTTCACAAAAGGGTTGAGCGAGTTAAAGCTGCTGTCATTTCCATTCATCATGAAAGAACCATGCAGCTTGTCCGTACCCGGCTTGGTCAAAATCTCAATACGCCCATAGCCCAGCTTGTCATACTGCGCGGAAAACGGATTGCGGTTCACGCGAATCTCGCGAATCGAGCTCTTCGGCGGCAACTGCCCACCGCTGAATCCGTCGATATAAATCTGCCCGCCGCTCGGACCAGCCGCAGGACCAGCAAGCGCCGTCAACTCATTCTGCAAATCATCCGGATCATCTGAAAGAGCATCCAGATCCTTGCCCTTGATAACCAGCGCGCTCGCATTGTTATCCGGGCTCACGCTCACGCCGGTATCTTCCGTGCTGACCTTCACCTCGGACTCAACCGTAATCTCCAGCTTCACGTCCTGCGTTACAACCTTGCCGCCAAACACCATCACGTCGCTCACCACGGCCTTGTCAAAGCCCTGTGCAGTAACGGTCAGCGTATAGCGCCCTGGGACAAGACGCGTCATCTCATACGTGCCCACAGCATTGCTCTTCGCTGTGCGCGAGCTTCCACTCGTGCTTGAGAGCGTAATATCCGCCTGAGGCACCACCGCGCCAGACGGGTCAGCAACAGTGCCCTTCATGCCGCCAGTAGCTTCCTGGGCAAACAAAGTAGCCGTCATGCCAACCACCACCAGCAAGCCGGCAACGAATCGAACAAGAGTAGATTTACGAATCACGATTGCGCCTTTCTGAACTACATCCAGAAGAACGCAAAGCCGCAACGAGTGCGGTTACATTGAGTAACGCTGTGTAAAGTTGTGTCACGCGCTCCGTGACCATTCATTACAAGGATTTTCCGCAAAAGAATGCGCCGCGGCGTTACCCTAATGCAGGAAGCCTGCAAACAGATGGAAGATATCCTCCTGATCGACGACGATGTTGAATTATGCGCCATGCTGACCGACTACCTCGGTCGCTATGACTTTCACGTCACAGCCGTGCATCGCGGCGACACCGGCCTTCAAGCCGCGCGCAGCCGCACCTGGCCCATGATTCTGCTCGACATCATGCTGCCCGGCATGGATGGCCTCGAAGTTCTCAAACAACTTCGCACCTTCTCCTCCAGCAATGTGCTTCTCCTCACCGCTCGCGGAGAAGACGTAGACCGCATCATAGGCCTCGAAATCGGTGCGGATGATTACCTCGCCAAGCCCTTCAATGCACGCGAGCTCCTCGCCCGCATTCGTGCCATCCGCCGCCGCAGCGCAGCACCTGCGCAAGCAGGCAAGTCTTCCGCGCTCATCGTCGATGACCTCGTGCTGGACCCTGCCGCGCGCACCGTCACGCGCAACGGCGAGCGCATCGAACTGACAGATGTCGAATTCACACTACTCGAAGTGCTCATGCGTTCCCCCGGCAAAGTAGTCGAACGCGAAAGCCTTGCCGAAAAAGTCCTCGGACGCAAATTCAGTCCCTTCGACCGCAGCCTCGACATGCACGTAAGCCGCCTACGCAAAAAACTTGCCAGCAAGGACAACACGGAAGACCGCGTCAAAACAGTTCGCGGCACAGGCTATCAGCTTGTGCTCCGCCGAACCGTCGCAAGCGGAGGAAACTAACCCATGCGCGGACTCTTCCTGAAAATCTTTGCCATCTTCTGGATTGCGCAAAGCCTCATCTTCGTCATCTCAACAGCGCTCATCATTCGCCAGCGCTTCCCCAGTCCCAACATTGTCTCCGACGCGCTCGACAGCAACCTCCGGCACAATGCCGCAGCAGGCCTTCAAGCTTACGAATCAGGCGGCTGCGCAAGCTTCGCCAACAACGCCGCGCGCTATGAGCCTTCCGGCTCCGCACTGCTGGATGAGCACGGCCAACTCATCTGCCAAACGCCAAATGCACTATCCCTCGCTGGCCTCGTCCCACACTTCCCCGACAGAGTCGATGGCCGCCAGGTCAACGATCATTCTGTGTGGCTGATCCCAATCACATCCAACACCGGCATCAAATACGAATACGTATGGTTCCAGCCTGCAAGCTCCATTCAAAGACCACAGCCGCCACCGCTGCACCGCAATCCATTCTTCCGCTTCGCATTTCCGCAGTTACCCGTCGCCATCGCAGTCGGCGGCGTCACAACCTTCGTGCTCGTGCTCCTGTTCACACGTCCTCTCGTGCGTCTGCGCAAAGCCGCACGCAAACTTGCTGCGGGAGACCTTGCAACACGCGTCGAAGAATCTCCAACCGCATCCGCAAGCGCACACTCTGACGAGTTCCAAGGCCTCGTTCACGACTTCAACCACATGGCCGAGCGAATGGAATCGTTAGTAGGCGCACAAAAACTTCTCGTGCGCGATGTCTCCCACGAACTTCGCTCGCCGCTTGCACGCTTGAGTGTCGCGCTCGATTTAGTGCGAGAAGACGCTCCCCGCGAACTCGACGAACATCTGGCCCGCATTGAACGTGAAGCCGAAAGACTCAATCAACTCATCGGCCAGTTGCTCACTCTCTCCTCAATGGAAACCAAAGAGGGCGCATCCAATTTCAAGCCAGTCTCTCTCAATGAAATTTGCGAGCAAATTGCCCCCGACGCCGAGTACGAAGCCAAACAGCGCTCCTGCACAGTCAGCCTTGAACAAACCTCTGACTGCACAATCCAGGGCAACTGGGAACTACTCTATCGCGCCATAGAAAACGTAATCCGCAATGCCATCCGCTACACCGAACCCGGAACAGAAGTCACAATCCGCATTACAAAAACAACCGCGGACGCAAAGCAATTCGCAACAGTCGAAGTAAACGACCACGGCCCCGGCATCCCCGAAGCAGAACTCGCCAACGTCTTCCGTCCCTTTTATCGACTCGACAGCTCACGCAGCACGGAGACAGGCGGCTACGGCGTAGGCCTCGCCATCACAGACCGCGCAGTAAGACTGCATGGCGGAACTGTGCGAGCCATCAACCGTGCCGAAGGCGGGATATCCATCCAGATGACATTCCCCGCCTCCAGCCCGGCATATCGCGAAGCTTAATCTTCGTCCTCGCCAATCGGCATTCCCGGCGGAATATCCAAACTCGGCTCCGGCTGAAACTTCGTATGGTCGTGTTCAAAGTCCGCAATGCGCAGGCGAATCGCTTCGCCACCCGCAGTCTTCGGCTGCTCCTGCCCAAGCGCATGCAGCTTGGCCTCCACAATCGCGCTTGCAGCAAAACTCGTCTCGCGATTCTCCGCAAGCCGGAATAGCGCCTCGTAAATGCGCGCCTTCACCGCCTCGCTCACAAGCGTACTCAACCCGCCGGTCTGCGAGTCCGCCGCATGCAACGCCGCATCAATCACGTCATCCAGCGTAGGCATGCTCGCATCCCGCGCGTGATACTCCACCAGCCGATTCGCGCGCGCCGGATTAAACAAGAACTCAAGCTCCATATCCGCCGCGCTCTCCGCTGTCGCAATCGGATCAAACGTAAGCGCCGTGTGCGAAGCAAAACTCTCCACCGTACGCGGTGTTCCCGGCGCACGCGGCGGCAACTGCTTCAGCAGCGACTCAGGAATCGTCAGCACCTCCGGCGATAGCGTCTTCACCACCGCTGCCAGCGCAGCCCGCTGCTCCGCTGCCGGAACAATCTTCGGCTGCATCTGCCCATCGCCGCGCACTGTGTAGCGATAATCCAATCCACCAATAATCTTCGTCGCCGCCTCAGACTGGTAGCGATAAAGCAAGTACAGCGGCACCAGCGTATCCTCAAGCTCCGCCGTAGGCTCGCCCATCCGAATATTGTTCTCGCCAAACCTATCCAGCGCTGCCTTGCGAATCGTCAAAATACGATTCAGCTCCTCCGCAGCATTCGTGCCGTTATCCCACAAGTGCGCAATCGGAGAAGCCGACCCCGCAGGCCGCGCATCCGCATCGCTCAGGTAGCGAATATCCTTGCTCTCCGCTGCATGCAAAATCCCATCCAGCGCCGCACCGTCTTCATAAGGCTTGCCGTTCTTATCAAACTCGCGATAGCCATAATCAATCGCAACCTTATCCCACACGCCAATCCCCACTGGATACGCATGCGCCACGCTCGGCACACCATTCTTATCCAGCGTGATGTAAGGGTGCGGATACTCCATCACGGACATCGTGTCATCCGGCGAGTGCGGCATCGTGCTCGCCGCATAGTTGTGCATCAGCCCCAGCGTGTGCCCGGTCTCATGCGCCGCCAGTTGCCGAATCCGCTGCAACACCATTGCCAGCGCCGCATCATGCTCTGCGTCGGGAATCTTCCCGTCCTTGTACGGAGCCAGAAGCCCTTCCGCAATCAGATAATCCTGACGCCCGCGCAAGCTGCCCAGCGTCACGTTGCCCTTCACAATCTCACCTGTTCGCGGATCGGCAATCGCAGCCCCATAACTCCATCCACGGTTGTAGCGGTGCACCCACTGAATGATGTTGTACCGCGCATCCATCGGGTCCGCCCCCTCAGGCAGCACATCCACCAGGAACGTGCCTTTCGCCCATCCCGCCGCATGAAAGGCATCATCCCACCAGCGGCATCCTTCCACCAGCGCCGAGCGCAGCGGCTCCGGAGCACCGCGGTCCACATAGTAGTGAATCGGCTTCACCGCCTCGCAGTTCTCCGTGCAGTTGGGGTCTTTCTTCACCAGCCGGTGCCGCACAATAAACTGCTGCTCCACTGGCTCGCCCAGCGGAGTATTCATCTCGCGATACTCCGTCTGAAAGAATCCCGAGCGCGGCGAAAATCTGCGCGGCACATACCCCGGCTCCGGCAGCTTCAAAAAGCTGAACCGCTCATGCACCGTCATCGCACTCGGATCAGGCGTAACATTCGCCACCAGCCGCGCACGGCTCGGATCGGAAGTAGCAAGCGTCAACAGGCTCTCCACTTCCGTATTCTCCGGAAAGCTCTTCGTAAACTCGGGCACAATCACCGAGCGCGACTCATCTACGGTGTAGTTGCCCTGCTTCGCGCGAGACAAAGTCTCCGCCACGCCATGAATATCGCGCAGGAAAAACTTCGTCGCATCGACAACCGCAAGGTCCCCGTCCATGCGAACAACCTCAAACCCCGCCAGCACCGAAGTCGGAAACGACTGCGCCACTGCCAGCTTCTCCGCCGGCTCGCTCAGCTCCGTGCGAAACCGTATATTCTCCTCAACCAGCAGAATCCTGTTGCCAACGCGCTCAAAGTGCACCAGCCGCGTTCCACCGCGGCCTTCCGTCTGCCCGCGGTCCAGCCCCAGGTCATTCTGCCCCACGCCATACGGCAGCGAGTCCGCCAGAATATACTCCGGCGACTGCGCGCCCGAGTGTTCCGTCAGCGGAACCCCAAGGTAAAGCTGCCCCTTCTTGGCATCCCAGTGGACAGGCAGCAACGAACCGTCCTGCTTGAGAACAGCATCAGGACTCTGCGCGGCGAGAGACGCCGCAACCGTCAACAGCGCGACAGCAAGCACTCTGCGAGGATTCATATTGAAATTATTTGTACCACTACCGCGCAAATCATCATGCGAAATTCAGATTCACTGCACCGCAACCGGATATCCCTTCCACAGATATTCCAGCGCCTCCGGCAGCGTCTGCTTCCTCACCGCCCCGTCCACATGCCCCGCATTCCGCGCAAAAACAAACTGGTAGGGATACCCCTTCTCCGCAAGCACATGCGCCATTCTCTCGTTCGCCAGCACCCAATCGTGCATCCCATCGCGCATCACGTTGGGATTGAACAAATCGCGGTCTCCCACCTCCAGCCACAACCGTAGCGGCTTGCGCGGCGAAGCCAGAATCAGATGCTCATGAAATTCCCAGGCCCCATGCGGAGTCTTCGCATCGCCAGGCCACTGCTGATTGATGTACGTGCCCGAATACGTCAGCACGCGATGATAAAGCTCCGGGTGATACCACGCCATAATCAGCGCACACGAACCGCCCGAACTTCCGCCCATCGTTGCGCGCCCATCCGGATCGTGAGTCAGCTTGACGTGATAGCGCGACTCCACCTGCGGAAGCACCTCCTGCTCCACAAACTCCGCATAGCGGCCAGACATGGTGTCATACTCCAACCCGCGCTCGCTGCCCTGCGCGTCTCCTCCGCCATTGAAAATCGAAATCGCAATCATCGCCGGAACCCGCCGCGCCGCAATCAACGAATCAAGCACCGTAAAAAGCAGTGAGTCCGGCCCATCCGCTCCCACAATAAACGGCGCAGCCGTCCCCGGCTTATACTGCTTCGGAATGTAAACCGTAACGCGCCGCGTATAAGGCGCGGGATGGCTCGTAGTAACAATCAACTTCGCAGGATCATTTGGATCAGGCGTGCCAAACGTGCCGGCCGTGCGCGCAATCCCCGGATAAAACCTGCTCTCCGCCGAATTCAGCACAAACTCCCCAACATCCCCATGCGGAATATCAGCATGAACAACAGCCTCATCCGCCGGAGCATGCGTCGGCCCAAGAATAAAATTCCCATCCTTATCTGCAGGCGGCAGCCCGCCATCCGCAAGCTCCTGCGCCTTCACATAACCCGGCGTATTCGCATCCCGAGTCGGCGGAACAGGACGGCTCTGCGCAACCACTGGCGCAGCAGTTTGCGAATACATCGCCGAACAGCCAAGCAGCAAAACCGCGCCGCAACAAACACGATAGAGAACCATGCAACTCCCCTCAAACCTCGCAGCGAAGTATAGCCTGATTTCCATCAAATCTTATGGATTCATCATTTCCGCCGCCTAATAATGGCACATGGCCTCCTCTTTCCTTCCATCCTCCGAATTGGCCGCGCCCGCCGCACCGGCTAAGCTGCCGAGAGAATGCACATTCACGGAATCGGACTGGCGAGCCCTCGCAGTGCACTGGTATCCCGTAGCGCACTCCCATCAAGTCACATCCAAGCCGCTCGCCGCGCGCCTGCTCGACGAGCGCGTCGTCCTCTATCGCATCTCCGACGGCTCCATCGTGGCTGCGCGCGACATCTGCTATCACCGCGGCGTCCCCATGAGCCTCGGCCATGTAGAAGGCGATGAAATCGTCTGCAAATATCACGGCCTGCGCTACAACCCTGAAGGCCGTTGTACCTGCATCCCCGCCCACCCCAACGGAGCCATCTCCCCGCGCCTGCACCTCGACATGTATCAGGCTCAAGAGAAATTCGGCTTAGTATGGGTACGCCTCGTAGACAACGGCCCACAGCCTCTCCCCGCGCTCGACGAGTGGGATGACCCTGACTACCTGCAAGTCCATCTCGATAGCGTTGACATCAACGCAGCCGCAGGCCGCCAGATTGAAGGCTTCCTCGACGTAAGCCACTTCGCCTTCGTCCACAAAGAGAGCTTCGGCGAACCCGACAACCCCGTCGTGCCCGACTACAAGGCCACCAAAACCCCGCGCGGCTTCGTCGCCGACTACATCAGCACCGTCAGCAACTACGCTCACGGCTACAAGCACCTCGCCCCGCCCGACTTCCCCTGGCATCGCCGCTTCGAGGTCTATCTCCCCTTCACCGCCAAGCTCACCGTCACCTTCCCAAACGGCGGCAAGCTACACATCCTCAACGCCGCCTCACCCGTCTCCGCGCGCAAAACAAAACTCTTCGTCCCGCTCTGCCGCAACTTCGACAAGGACGCCCCCATCGAGCAGACCCTCGACTTCAACTACCAGATCTTCGCCGAAGACATAGAAATCGTAGAAACCCAGTTCCCGGAAGACCTGCCCTTAAACCTGCACGACGAAGCTCACTTCCCCGCCGACCGCAGCTCCGTCACCTACCGCAAGGGGTTAGCCGCGCTAGGCCTAGGCCGCCAATTCACCGCATGAAACGGCTAAGTGCAAAAGCCGCTAACAGCGTTCTTACTCACCGGCAAAGCACAATCTGACAACCTCATAACTGGCCGAATTTTATCGCCAATATTCAATGAGAGAGGCATCTCATCTCTTTCTGCCCAAAGCCGGGCAAGCAATCCCGCAAAACACACGCAACTCAACCAGCAACAATTTGCGAGCAGCACGATGGCGTATTCGAATCCCGCCCCCCCTGGAAAGCTGAATTCTAAGGACCGGTAATTACTGCACAATAAACTTCAATCGCCCATACAACTCAGGCGACCGCACGCATTCATTCCTATAGAAATTGTGCAAACAGCTACTGCCCGTTTCAGAATCACAACGCGAATGCACTGATATCAATAAAAACCCAATAAGACGATGTTGACATATTCAGCCATTTACAGTACATGGAATCCATTGATTGACGGGACCCAGTGATGTGTAGTTACTGTTTACTTGGCGTTTTTGCGATCCATAGTTGATCATTATTCGCCGAAGACTTGCGTTGAGAGTGGGATCCAATCTCTGAGACATATCCAAGCATAATCACCTTTGTTTGGTAAACATCTACGCTTATGCTTTTGATGAACTCAGCATTTGGGTTCTAAGAATAGTGCGTATCTCAAGAATGACGACAAAATTAACGTGGCGTTCTTGAAGAAAATGCGAACAGATGAATTTGTTCTAAACACTCCATCTCAAGAAAAGGGGCAGTCATGAAATTGTCTTTACGCCAAAAAGTTGTTGCTTTGTCTGCGACCGCACTTCCAGTTATAGCTCTGATGATTTTCTTTTTAGGGCTACCACGGCAGGCGTTTGCACATACAAACTGTGTTTATGCAAATCAGCAATATTCCCCAGGTGCCTCGGTTGCTTGTACCTATTCGTATCAAGGGCAGGTCTATCAAGGAAGCCAAACATGCAATACCAATGGAACATGGAGCGACTGCGCATAGTCTTGTCTGTGGTGTGATGGGCATCTGCGGAAGGTGCCCATCATTGCAGATGCTTCAATGCGAGATTTTGATAATAATCATTCTTAAATAGGGGGCAATGACGGTGCAAGATAACAATCTACCGAACCTCCCAAGTAGGCCATTATGGGCAGACTTTATCATGATCGCCTGTTTATCAATCTCACTTGCCTGCAATGTAGTCCTAGGGTGGAAGGTTAGGTCTTTGCTCGCAATTGCCCCTCCACCATCTGCTCGAATTGGCATGCAGCTTACAGGGATTAAGGCAAAAAAACTGTCAGGCGAACCAATTAGCCTGTCTTTTAGTACCTCCGAGCCAACTGTTCTTTATGTGTTTAGGCCAACATGCAAATGGTGTGCGGCAAATATAAAAAACATTCAGTCACTAAGCACTCAACGTACAACGAAGGAACATTTTATCGGCATTTCGATTTCTGCTGATGGTCTGAGCGCATATCTGAAGAGTATGCCCCTTCCATTTCCGGTTTACATTATTGATGACCAGTCTGAACTCAAAAATCTCAGTTTCGTGGGCACACCACAGACGATCGAGATATCTCGAGATGGAAAGATCATCCAGAATTGGGTAGGAGCGTATAGTGGGGACACTGCTATTTCAATTCGGCGCAATTTCGCTGTTACACTCCCCCGGTTTGGTATCTAATGGAGAATAGAGAAATGCGCATTTCGTTAAAAGCAGAGATATTGAAATTTGTAGTTATCCCCTTACTTTTCGTTACACTCGTTGCTCTGGGGTCTGTGCTATTGAACCGTCCCTCGAGAGATGCAGACACAATGTGTCGAGATGAGCAGGGAAAATTTTATTCTGTCGGCGCACAAAGAAAAGTCTCATCCAGTCTGCAGCGTTGTGGGCCGGGAGGCAGATGGCAGCCTGTAAATTAGCTAGCCTCTACAATCTCGTTGCAAATCTTTGTTTATCCATCGGAAGTGCAATGCAAGAACCGTTACCACCACATGGTAATAAAGCTGAATGTAAGAGTGCATTAACCACTAGGCATCTACAGTTACTTGGAGCGCATAACGTTCATGATAAAAATCATCAAGCTTATTGAACTTAGAGTACCTGTTAAGTGCACCTGGCATTTTAGCAACAAATGCGCTATGGGTATTCTCCTGGCAATATTGATGGTGTGTGAAGTATGCTCCAGCCAAAATGAAAGAAAGATCAATACTCCAGCGGCTGACAATAAGATACTTGTACTGGATGTTGCGACTGTAAAGCCTGCTTCTGAGAGTGCAAGTGGCTGGCAATTGCAATTTACGATGGATGGCTTTGTCGCAAAAAACGTGCCTATTCGACAAGTCATTCAGGAAGCATATGGCATTTATGAACCATATCGATTATCTGCCGGCCCCGAGTGGGTAGAATCGGTCCGCTATGACATTGAAGCAAAGATGACCAATGCTAGTGTGGAAGATGTTCGAGATATTCCCCTGGACCAGCGCAGACGAATGCTTCAGGAACTCTTATCCGAGCGCTTTCAGTTGAAAATACATCACGAGCCCAAAGCTCTTCCGGTTCTTGAACTTGCTATTGAAAAAAACGGCATAAAATTTCATGAATCACCATCCGCACACGAAGACGAAGGCGAGATCAAGGGCATTGACGGACTGGTGCGGCGAAGTGGCAACGGCGCCCTGGATGTCCAGAAAGTTTCGATGGCCGGATTCGCTCAGATATTAAGCCGCGAATTTGGTGGCAGGATCGTTCTGGATAAAACAGGCTTAAAAGGCCGCTACGATATAAGCTTGCAATGGGTTCAGGGTGACGCTCAGAGGCCAACCATGAATACTGCAAATGGGCAGATGCCTTCGTCATTGCCAGATGAATCTGATTTCTCTCTGACTGCAGCGTTGCGGCGGCAACTTGGCCTCAAACTTCAATTGGTAAAAGAAACAGTAGACACAATCGTCGTAGATCGCATCGAAAAACCTTCCGCCAATTAGCAGCTTATTCTTATGAAAAGCTTGGTTATTTGTATCGGCTTGCGCGTTCGTGTAGTGCCGGGTGCCCCAGTCTCCTACTTTTGGAAACCTAAGATAACAACCCACCCACTGCAAACAACAAAGGCCGCTCTTTCGAGCGGCCTTTGTTTTGAAGCATTGTGCAATGGTTAAGCGGGTGAAGGCGAACCTTCCGGGAAGCCAGCGCCACCGCGGCTCTCCGGCTTGTACACCTGCTGCGGCGTGCCGCCCGAGCCATCCGAAGGAGCAGCCAGCGAAGACCGCATCGGAGGCAGTTCCTTGCCTTCGATAAGCAGCTTCACTTCTTCCGCATCAATCGTCTCGCGCTCAAGCAATGCCTGCGACAAGCGGTGCATCGCATCCTGGTGCGTGTTAATCAGCGAGTAAGCCGACTGGTACGCCTCATCAATCAAGCGGCGAACTTCGAGATCAATCTGCCGCGCCGTCTCTTCGCTGAAGTCACGGTGCTGCGCAATCTCGCGGCCCAGGAAGATCTGCTCTTCCTTCTTGCCGAAGGTCAGCGGACCAAGGCGGCTCATGCCGTACTCGCAAACCATGCGGCGAGCAAGGTCGGTAGCCGTCTCAATGTCCGAGCCCGCGCCGGTAGACATCTGGTTGAGGAAAATCTCCTCCGCCACACGTCCGCCGTAAGCCGTAGCCAGACGGGTTTCGAGATATTCCCGCGTATAGTTGTGGCGGTCATCCGGCAAATACACCGTAACGCCCAGTGCCATACCGCGCGGAATAATCGTCACCTTGTGAATCGGGTCCGAGTTGTCACGCAGATAGCTAACCAGCGCGTGACCAGCTTCGTGATACGCCGTAACCTTCTTCTCCGTATCCGTCAGCAGCATCGACTTCCGCTCAGCGCCCATCAGGACCTTGTCCTTGGCCAGCTCAAAGTCGTACATCGTAACCTGCTTGCGGCCCAGGCGAGCACCATTCAGCGCCGCCTCGTTCACCATGTTGGCAAGGTCCGCGCCAGAGAAGCCCGGTGTCCCACGCGCCAGCACGTTCAGGTTCACATCGTCAGAAACCGGAACCTTCTTCACATGCACGCGAAGCACTTCCTCGCGCCCGCGAACATCCGGAAGACCCACAACCACGCGGCGGTCAAAACGGCCCGGACGAAGCAGCGCAGGATCAAGCACGTCAGGGCGGTTCGTCGCGGCAACCAGAATCACGCCATCGTTCGATTCAAAGCCGTCCATCTCAACCAGCAACTGGTTCAGCGTCTGCTCGCGCTCATCGTGCCCACCGCCAAGACCGGCACCACGGTGACGGCCCACCGCATCGATTTCATCAATGAAGATGATGCAAGGCGCATTCTTCTTGCCCTGCTCAAACAGGTCGCGAACGCGGCTCGCGCCCACGCCTACAAACATCTCCACAAAGTCCGAACCGGAAATCGAGAAGAACGGCACATTGGCTTCACCAGCCACAGCACGCGCCAGCAAAGTTTTACCCGTTCCCGGAGGTCCGACGAGCAGCACACCCTTCGGAATCCGTCCGCCCAGCTTCTGGAACTTCTGCGGTTCGCGCAGATACTCGATGATTTCCTTCAGCTCTTCCTTGGCCTCATCCACGCCGGCCACGTCCTTAAACGTAACCTTCTTCTGCTGCATCGAAAGCAGCCGCGCCCTGCTCTTGCCAAAGCTCAGCGCCTTGTTGCCGCCGCTCTGCATCTGGCGAATCATGAAGAACCAGATCGCGCCAATCAGCACAAACGGTCCAATGTTCAGGAGAAGCTGCAGCGGCAGGTTGCTCGACTCCTGCTTAATCTTGAAGTTCACGCTGTGCGCCAGCATTGCGCGCTTCAGGTCCTCGTAGTTGCCACCGACAGTCGTGTGGAACTGGTCCTTCGCTCCCTTGAGATGCCCGCGCAAATCGGGCCCCTGGATCTCAGCGTCCTGAACCTGGTCCGCATTCACCTTCGCATACAGATCCGAGTACGGAATCTCCACATCCTTCGCGCCCAGGTTTGCGCTCTTGGACACAACGGCCCACAGCATTACCAGGCACACAAGGATAAAAAGCCAGAACATGATGGTTTTGACAGTCGAATTCACCAGGACTCCTCTTTCCCGGCGGGGAGAATCCGATTCAAAGGACAACTCCAACGCCTACTGCATCCATATAAGACGCGCAAACTCGCTTCCACGTCACAAAAATGAGTGATTCTCACTCAGAAAATTCAAGACGTCCCACAAGCGCCGCCCCGAAAACCCCGGGCAACCCGCCCAAAGAGATTCCGGAGGAACAGTACTTCAAATTGTACTCCCGCCGCACCTTCCCCGCAGCACTTACCAAAGGGAAATACGCACCCCACACCAACGGTGTTCCCAGCCTAGTTCCCAAGTACCTCCACCTTCACATCCAATCCCGGCACCGCCTCCACCACAACTCCCTGCATCCAAACAATCTTCCCCTGCCATTCCACCACCGGCCAAACCGCCCGGTCCGCCCCGGAAACCTTCATCCGCTCCAGCACTTCCTTCACCTTCCGAGGCCCGGAAGAATGCCGCAGCGTCACCCGGTCCCCCGCCTTCCAGTTCCGCAATATCGCAGCATCGGCAGAAGCCCCCAAAATCCGCACCCGCACCCCAAAATCCGCCGACTCCAACTCACCCGGCACCGGAATCTCCACCGCCCCCGGTACAGCCCCCGCATCCACCAAAGCCAAAATCGCCAACCGCAGCTCGCGATGACTCCGCTCCGCCCTCAATCCGCCAGCCAGCTCTCTCCGCTGCCCCGCCAACCCAGACAACGCTAAAGAGCGGAGCTCTTCCGTCCCCGCAAAGTCAAGTGCAACTCCCAGCTTCCCCGTTACAAACCGCAAAATCCGCCGCTGCATCGCCACCGGCTGCGCAGCCAACTGCCCAATCTCCAGCGCAATCCCCTCAACCCCTGCGCCAGTCCCAGCCCGTCCCCCACCCCGAACCGGCCTCCCCGGCAAAATCATCGGAGCAGCCACCCGCGCCACTTCTTCATCCCACCAGTCCTCTTCTCCACGCGCCAGCTCCGCCATATTCGCCAAATGCTCCCTCAACCTCGGATTCCACCCTTCCAGCAGCGGCAGCAACTCATGCCGAATCCGGTTCCGCGTAAACACCGTGTCGGCATTCGTAGAATCCTCTCTCCACCCCTGCCCCAACGCCCTCAAATAGCTCTCAATCTCCCCCCGCCTAACCCTCAGCAGAGGCCGCACAATCACGCCCTCCTCAAACCGCACCACAGGATGAATCCCCGAAAGCCCTTCCGTCCACGCCCCACGCAAAAACTTCCCCAGCACAGATTCCGCCTGGTCATCCAGCGTATGCGCCGTAGCAACTGCATCGAGCGGCACGTCCCGCATCAGCTCCCGAAACCACGCATACCGCACCCGACGCGCCGCTTCCTCAATCGACTCCGCACCCTTCCCCGCCGCAGCCCGAGCCTCGGCCTCCACATCCACCCGAGCCTCATGAAATGCCAACCCCAGCTCCGCAGCCAGCCCCCTCACAACCCCCAAATCACCGTCAGCCTCATCCCCGCGCAATCCATGATGCAGATGCGCCACATGCAGCACCAGCCCAAGCTCCGCCGCCCGCGCATGCAGCGCCCTGAGCAACGCCACCGAGTCCGCCCCGCCAGACACACCAACCCCCAGCCGCATCCCCGGACGAAGCAGCGCAGCATCCAACTTCAAACTGTAAGAATCCCCTCGCATCAAATGGATGATAAAAGTAGCTCTCAGCTTTTAGCTATTGGCTCTTAGCGTGCGAGTGCTCCACAGCCCGCCCAAAGCCCATGTCTTCGGTTGCGGGAACCCGCGAAAGCCTCGTTCTCCACACCCGAGCTAGAAGCTACGAGCTAATAGCTAAAAGCTTCCGTCAACCCAGTCCTGCTATACTCCCGCTTGTTATGCAGGTATTCGCAATCCTACCCGCGGCGGGCATAGGCACACGCATGGCCTCAGCCGAGCCCAAGCAGTTCCTCGCCCTCGGCGGCGTGCCCATTCTCATCCACTCGCTCCGCGCCTTCGACGCCGTTCCGCGCGTCACGGCCATTTATATCGCCGTCCGTAAATCGGAAATCGAGCGCGTCCAGGCCCAAATCGCCGAGTACACCATCGGCAAGCCCATCCACGTCGTCGAAGGCGGTGACAACCGCCAGGAATCCGTCGCCCACGCCCTCGCCGCAGTCCCCGCTGGCCCGGATGACATCGTGCTCGTCCACGACGCCGTCCGCCCGCTTATTGACGCCGCCACCATTGACCGCACCATCGACGCCGTAGCCGAGCACGGAGCTGCCATCGTCGGCCTCCCCGCCGTCGATACCATCAAGCAGGTCGAGCGCACCGCCCACGGAGCACTCATCACCTCCACCATCCCCCGCGAATTCGTAGTCCTCGCCCAGACCCCGCAAGGCTTCCGCTACGGCCTCCTGCAAAAGTCCTTTGCCGAGGCCACGGCAGACGGTTTTGTCGGCACCGACGAGGCATCCGTAGTCGAGCGCGCCGGCAACGCGGTTGCCGTAGTCCCCGGCTCTCCGGTTAATCTGAAGATTACCCAGCCCGGCGACCTCGACCTGGCCGAGTTCTACCTCCGCCAGCGGGGCTAGCCGCCTGTGCAACTGCGGCCTTCGCCCGCCGTGCAGCATCGGTGACGCTCCCGCTGGTCGCGAATAACATTCTTGCGGGTAGAAAAGGTAGACCGGGGATTTATCCCCGGTAATCACGGGGAAGAATCTTTGAGGGCTTTAGCCCCTGAGGTTTTGCTTTTACGGCGCATGGCTTAAACGCGCCTCTTAATCAAGAAACTGCCTGGGGTTTTAGCCCCCGCCCGCATCGGGCCTTGGAGAAAGCAAAGAAAATGGACACACGCATCGGCTTAGGCTACGACTCGCACGAATTCAAGCCCGGTGTCCCGCTTTACATCGGCGGCCTCAAGCTCGACCACCCCGAAGGCCTCGCCGGACACTCGGACGGCGACGTGCTCCTCCACGCCATCACCGACGCGCTACTCGGCTCCGTAGCCGCCGGCGACATCGGCACCTTCTTCCCTCCCGGCGACCCGCGCTGGAAGAACGCCGACTCCTCCATCTTTCTTAAGCTGGCCCTCGAAGAGCTCAAGCACGCTGGCTACCGCATCGTAAACGTGGACGTATCCCTCGTCCTCGCCGCGCCCAAAATCTCGCCCATCGCTGGCGAAATGCGCATCCGCGTAGCCGAACTGCTCCGCGTAGAACTCAACCAGGTCAGCATCAAGGCCAAAACTCCGGAAGGCCTCAACCTCGACCACGTAGCCCAGTGCCACGCCATCGCATTAGTCGAGCGAGTCACCGAAGAAGAAGACCTCAAGAGCATGAGCGCCGTAATCGAATCCCAGCGCCAATTGGAAGACGTAGTAGAAGACCTGCTCTCCAGCGTCCACGGCCTCCCCAAAAAGCGCGGCACCAACCCCGTCTACGACACAGAAGACATTACGTAAAGCAGGGACAAGGGAATAGGAACAAGAGAAAAGCGCGGCGAAAGCCGCGCTTTTCTTCTACATCCCACAAAATAAAACAACGCCATCCTGAACAAAGCGTTTTTTCAGCGGAGCCGAAGGACCTGCTTTTGTGCTTGCCTTTGCTTTCTACTCCCTGTTCCCTGTTCCCTGTTTTTCCTTGCCTTTCCCAAAAACCCGCCGTACCGTTGCACCTGAGTTCGTATCCCACAGCAACGGAGCACCGAATGCACACCCTGGCCCTGTTTCTCCTCCAAAGCACCCCAGATCAGGAAGCAATCCAGAAGATGGTCCTCGGAATGATGGCCCTGCTGCCCCTCTTCTTCCTCATCGGCGCAGCAATCCTCATCATCCCGCTCTGGTTCATCTTCAAAAAAGCCGGCTTCTCGCCCTGGCTCTCCCTCATCGCCCTTGTCCCTCTCGGCTGGCTCATCCTGCTTTATGTCCTCGCCTTCGCCGAATGGCCCTCCCAGCGCCGGGCTCTGCAAGCTTCTTGGCCCAATGCCCCATTGCCGCCGCAGCCGCCCTACCCACAGCCATAAACTCTCTGGAAAAATAAATCTCAAATCTGTGGATAACTCTTGCGCTCAATTAACCCCATATATGCCATACTCAAAATCAGCAAGAAGAACGGCCCGATTCTGCCACGGAATCGGGCCGTTCTGTTTTTCCGCTAACTCGCTAATTCATAAAGATAAGGAGAACCCAATGCCGTCAATGGCAGGCACAACCCCCTGTACCCTGCCTTCTACACAGTTCCACAGTTCGCGCATAAAGAAACTGCACAGCCCCTGTGCAATTCCCCGCAACCTACACAAAATAAACAGCATGAAAAAGCACCCCGCTGTGCGCATACACACGGAACGCCAGCCTGGGAATAGCGCAGCACAGTGCGATAGCATGGAGCTTAGGAAAGAACAGCCAGAAATGTCTCAGGAAACAGCCTCTCCCAAGCCCATCCGTGTCCGTTTTGCGCCTTCACCCACCGGCTACCTCCACGTCGGCGGAGCTCGCACCGCCCTCTTCAACTGGCTCTTCGCCAGGCACACCGGCGGAACCATGATCCTCCGCATCGAAGACACCGATTTCGAGCGCTCCAGCGAAGAGATGGTCGAAGGCATCCTTGTCGGCATGCGCTGGCTCGGCCTCACCTGGGACGAAGGTCCCTTCTACCAGTCCCAGCGCCTCGATCTCTACAAAGCCACCGCGCAGAAAATCATCGACGCCGGCCACGCCTACCCCTGCTTCTGCACCAAGGAAGAGCTGGAACAGCGCCGCGCTGAAGCCACAGCCGCAGGCCGCCCGCCCATGTACGACCGCCGCTGCCGCAAAATCTCGAAGGAAGACGCCCAGAAGCGCATAGCCGCCGGCGAACCCGCCGCCATCCGCTTCGCCGTCCCCAAAGAAGGCTCCACCAGCTTCAACGACGCCGTATTCGGCAAAGTGGAGTTCGCCAACACCGAAATCGAAGACTTCGTCCTCCTCCGCTCCGACGGCATCCCGACCTACCACCTCAGCGTAGTAGCCGACGACATCGACATGCGCCTCACGCACATCATCCGCGGCGCAGACCACATCTCAAACACGCCCAAGCAAGTCCTGCAATACCGAGCCCTTGGCGCAGACCTGCCAACATTCGCGCATGTCCCGCTGATTCTCGGGCCCGACAAGACGCGCCTCTCCAAACGCCACGGCGCAACCAGCGTCATCTCCTACAAGCAAATGGGCATCGTGCCGGAAGCCTTCACCAACTTCCTGTCCCTCCTCGGCTGGACGCCCGGCTCAATCAAAGACGAAAACGGCAAAGACCGCGAAATTTTCTCAACCGACGAGCTAATCAAGCTCTTCTCGCTCGAAGGCATCAGCAAATCCAACGCCGTCTTCGACAACGACAAGCTAGCCTGGTTCAACACCGAGTACATCCGCGCCTACCCGGCAGAATTGCTTAAACCGCTAATCGAAGAAGAGTGGAAGCAAGCCAACTTCACTCCCACGCGCAGTGAGTCAGAAATAGCCGAAGCCATCGAGCTTTTGAAGCCACGAGCCCGCAACCTAAAGGACTTCGCGACAGCCTTCCGCGCCTACTTCGCCGACGAGTATGAAATCGACCCGGCAGCCGCGCAGAAGTTCCTGACCGGCGACGTGCCCGTTCTGCTCCGCGAATTAGGCCAGCGTTACGCCGACACCGAAGAATTCACCGAAGCCTCCACCGAAGCAGTCCTCCGCGCCTTCGCCGAAGAAAAGGGACTAAAAGCCGGGGCCCTGATCAACGGCTCCCGCGTAGCCTTAACAGGCCAGGGCGTAGCCCCCAGCCTCTTCGCAGTAATGATCGCACTCGGAAAAGACCGCGTAGTAACAAGGCTGACGAAATAACCGAACCGATCGCAAAACAAAGGCCGCCGATGCCAAGCATCGGCGGCCTTTGTTCTAATAGCTGGAAGCTGCTTTATTTCCCCACCACATCAAACGCAACATTCACCGTCTTAGGCGGCATACACTGCGTCTGGTCGCAAGCCTGGTACCGCAGCTTAGCCTCAACCAGGTGGTCTCCCGGCTGCGCCGTAATGTGAGCCTGAATCGCAAACTCACCTGAATAAACACTTAACTTAGTCCCCGGCTCCGCCGGCAACACATACTCGTGTCCATCCGGATAATTCGCACCATCCAGCTTCACGCCAGAAGCAGCCGGAATCGTCAGCGACGTCGGCAGCAGCAGCTCATCCTTCGGCGTATGGGAGTTGATATGCAGCCCATCCGCAATCCGAAAGTGCAACGCTACCGCCGTAGACTTACCCGCCGCAACCGTAACCTGCTCCGGATAGAGATACTGAACCGCATCGCTCTTGGCAAACGAATGCGCAGGCTTATCAAAGAAAGGAGAAGGAGACTGACCGTAAATAGAAAGCCCCGCAAGCAGCAACACAGCCGCAACGCTGAATCGCTGAATCACTTCCCTGCTCCCAGCGACTTCTCAATCTTTGCCGCAATCTCGTTCTCAGACGTAAGCCCGGTCTGCGTAGCAACTACAACGCCATTCTTGTCCACAAAGAACGACGACGGCATCGCATCCAGCCCGCCGTAATCCTTGCTGATGCTGTCGCCGTTAATCAGCACCGGATAAGGCATCTTCATCTGCGTCACAAACTTGTTGATAGCAGCCTTGTCCTTCGCCCATCCGTCGGTATCGTCAGCCTTCAGGTCATCGCCCTCGGCAGAGATGCCAAGAATCTCAAAGCCCTGCGGCGCATACTTGTTGCGCAACTCCACCAGCCACGGCGTCTCCAGCTTGCACGGAGCGCACCACGTAGCCCAGAAGTTCACCAGCACGGCCTTGCCCTTGTAATCGGCCAGCGTCACCTTCTTGCCGTGAATGTCCTCAAGCGTAAAGTTCGGCGCAGGCTTATTCAGCAGCGGAGAAGGCGGCCCGTCATCCCCGGCAATCACCATCTCCGGCGGCAGCGTTGCAGCCATCACTTTATCGGCAGCCTGTTTGCGGTACTCCCAGTTAGCCCAGCCAGCCCAGGCAAACCCGGCAAGCAGAAAGAGCGTAATGCCAAGAACAAGCGTATTGCGCTTCACGGTTATCGACCTCTGTTTTCTATTGTACGAGCCATTGGACGCAGCACCCACCACTGCGGTTACGCGGAAAGTACCGTAAAATCAAAAACCGATGCCAGGCAAGAACCCACAACCGGAAACCATGACTCCCGCGGAACTCGTCCGCACCGAAGCTGCCGCGCTCGAAGCACTCGCCACGCGCCTTGACGGCCCCATGCAGGAGCCCTTCACGCAAGCCGTCGAGCTAATCCTCCGCTGCGGTGCCTCCAATGGCCGAGTCGTCGTCACCGGCATGGGCAAAAGCGGCATCATCGCGCAAAAAATCGCCGCCACGCTCAGCTCCACCGGCTCCCCGGCGCTCTTCCTGCACCCTGCAGAAGCTGTCCACGGCGACCTCGGCGTCCTCATGTCCGGCGATGTAGTCGTAGCGCTTTCCGCAAGCGGAGAAACCGAAGAAATCCTGCGCCTGCTAGCCACGCTCAAGCGCAAAGGCGACGCGCTCATCAGCTTCTGTTGCAACTTGAACTCAACACTAGCGCAAGCCAGCGATGTAGCCCTCGACTGTTGCGTAGACCGTGAAGCCTGCAGCCTGAACCTCGCGCCAACAGCCTCCACAACCGCCATGCTAGCTCTTGGCGACGCACTAGCCATCGCCGTAAGCCTCCGCAAGGGCTTCCAGCCCGAAGACTTCGCCGACCTGCACCCCGGCGGCAAACTCGGTAAAAAACTAGCCAAGGTCCGCGAGCTGATGCACTCCGGCGAAGCCATCCCCGCCGTCACGCCAGCCACGCCCATGACCGACGTAATCTTTGAAATGTCCTCAAAGAAACTAGGCATCACAACCGTCCAGCAAGACGGAAAACTCCACGGCATCATCAGTGACGGCGACCTTCGCCGCCTGCTCCAGCGTGAAGGCGGAGCAGCCCTGAGCCGCACCGCTGGCGAAGCCATGAACGCCAAGCCCGCCACCATCAGCGCCGACGAGCTAGCCGCCAAAGCCCTGTCCATCCTCGAAGAGCGTAAAATCACCTCGCTCATCGTCATCGACGCCGACCAGAAGGTAGAAGGCGTGCTCCACCTGCACGACCTATGGGGCGTGGAACTCATTTAGCCGCGCATCCGTAAAGTTATAAGGCAGATGAGTACCGGCATTTAAAATAGACACTGCTTCCTATTCGCTCAGCGCCAATCTGAATTGGCGGGAAAGTTTGCGCGTTTTTCTATGCACCGTTGGTCCAAACTCTTTGTCCCCACTCTTCGCGAGGCCCCGGCAGATGCCGAAGTGGCCAGCCACAAGTTTCTGCTGCGCGCAGGCTACGTTCGCCAGCTCGGTGCAGGCATGTACAACTATCTCTTCCTCGGACAGCGCTCGCTGAACAAGATCATCGCCATCGTCCGCGAAGAGATGGACAAGATTGGACAGGAGTTCTACCTGCCCGCCCTTCTGCCCAAGGACATCCTGGTGGAAAGCGGACGCTGGACCGTCTTCGGCGATAACCTGTTCCGTTTCAAGGACCGCAAAGGCGCTGACCTCTGCCTCGGCATGACGCATGAAGAAATCATGACCGTCATTGCCCGCAGCGAGCTCCGCAGCTACAAGCAACTCCCGCAAATCTGGTACCAGATTCAGACCAAGTTCCGCGACGAACCGCGCCCCAAGTCGGGCCTTCTGCGCGTGCGCCAGTTCACCATGAAGGACTCTTACTCCTTCGACCTGAACGAGGCCAGCCTCGACCATAGCTACAACCTGCACGACGCGGCCTATCGCAACATCTTCACCCGCAGCGGCCTCAAGTTCGTCGCCGTGGAAGCCGACTCCGGCTCCATGGGCGGCTCGCAGTCGCAGGAGTTCATGGTCTATACCGACGCCGGCGAAGACCTCATCGCAAGCTGTCCCGTCTGCAACTACGCGGCGAACATTGAAAAGGCCACCTCGCGCCTTGAGCCTGTCGCCGAGCTGGAACCCACCGGAGACGGCAAGCCTGAGCTGATTCACACGCCCGGCATGGGAGCCATCGCGGACATCGCTGCCTTCCTCAAGATGCAGCCCGCCAACGACATCAAGTGCGTGGCCTACATGGTGCTCAAGCACGGTGAAAAGGACACATGGCACGGCGTCGCAGCTTTCCTGCGCGGCGACCATCAGGTCAACGAAACCAAGCTTCTCGGAGCCTCTGGCGGTGCAGAACTGCGCACCATGCAGGCAGAGGAACTGGAAAAGTACCTCCACGGCCCAGCCGGATTCCTTGGCCCCGTCGGCCTGCAGCATGACGAGAAGCCGCTAGGCGACGGCTTCACCGTCGTCATCGACAAGTCGCTCGAAGGCCGCCAGAACCTGGTCTGCGGAGCCAACAAGCTCGACTATCACTTCCGCAACGTAACCCCGGGCCGCGACTTCACCTGGACACTCAGCGCTGACATTCGCAACGTCAACGAAGGAGAAGCCTGCCCCGTTGAGGACTGCAGCGGCAAGCTCGTTGTAGGCAAAGCCGTCGAAGTAGGCCACATCTTCAAGCTCGGCGACCGCTACACCAAGTCGATGGGCTCGCGCGTGCTCGACGAAAACGGCAAGGAAGTCACGCCTATCATGGGTTGCTACGGCATCGGCGTAGAGCGCATTCTCACCGCCGCCATCGAGCAGTCCAATGATGCCAACGGCTTCTGGCTGCCCGCCGCCATTGCGCCTTTCCAGGTTGTCGTCACCGTCACCAACGTTGCTGACGCCGCTCTCCGCGAGACCGGCGAAAAGCTGGCTGTTGCCTTGGAAGATGCCGGACTCGACGTGCTGCTGGATGACCGTGACGAACGCGCCGGAGTCAAATTCAAAGATGCAGACCTTGTCGGCATTCCCTACCGCATCAACGTCGGGAAAAAAGCCGCCAGCGGATTGGTAGAGCTAGTAACACGCGCCAAGTCACAAAGTGCAGATGTGGCGGTGGATGCAGTCGCACATGAAGTGAAAGCGCGCATTGCGGAAGAACAGCTATTAGCCGTCAGCTCTTAGCTGTTCGCTTTCCCGCTATCTTTTACACCGTAGTGAACTAAACTGATGGCCGACAAAAGCGCACGGAAAGCTAAAGGCTAATAGCTGTTTTAAGGAGCAGCAATGGCACTCAAAATTAAATTAAAATCGCCCGCAAGCCAGCACTCGTGGTCCTCCATGCTGGTAAGTGCCCTGCTGATTGGCGTTGCAGCCTGCATTATTGTTGTTTGCACGGTCGGCGGATATTTCTATTTCAAATACGGCAGCATTGTGGATGAGCGGCTTAAGCATCCGCTCTTTACCAACACAGCACAGATTTATGCTGCTCCCCGCGAAGTTCGCCCGGCTCAGAAGCTTTCGATGAGCCTGATTACCAATGAGCTTCGCCAGGCGGGATACACCGACTCCAGTGCAGACAAGAAATCTCCACTCGGTACATACAGCGAATCAGGCAACTCCATTGAAGTCTCGCCCGGTCCGCAGTCGTACCACGCGCCAGACAGCGCCACCATTCACTTCAACAACGGCCAGGTCAGTTCCATCACTGACAACCGCGGCCAGCAGCTTGCCAGCTACGAGCTCGAACCGCTGCTGATTACCGGCCTGAGCGACGACGCCAATCGAACCAAGCGCCGCCTCGTCACCTACGAGGAGATTCCGCAAAACCTGGTGCATGCCGTGCTTGCGATTGAAGACCGCCGATTCTTTGAGCACAGTGGCGTCAACTACATCAGCATGCTTGGCTGGGCGTGGCATGACCTGCTTCACGACCGCAAGCACAAGGGCGGCGCGTCCACACTCACCATGCAGCTTGCCAAGCTGCTCTTTGTCGCGGACACCGGCACCATCAAGTACAAAATCACGCAAATCATGGTGGCCTTCCACCTGGAGCACCATTTCACCAAGCAGCAAATCTTTGAGGCATATGCCAACCAGGTGCCTCTCGGCCAGCGCGGCAGCTTCTCCATCAACGGATTCGGCGAAGCGGCACAAACCTACTTTGGCCGCGATGTACGCCAGCTCGATCTAGCGCAAGGCGCCATGCTTGCTGGAATTATTCAGCGCCCCAACTACTTCAATCCATGGCGCCATAGCGACCGTGCCATCGAGCGCCGCAATCTCGTGCTGGATTCGATGGTGGAAACAGGGGCCATCACCAAGGACCAGGCTGAAAGCGCCAAGGCCGAACCGTTACATCTCTCTGCGGGTAGCGTAGATGCAAGCGAAGCGCCATACTTTGTTGACCTGGTTCACGAACAACTTCTGCAAAAGCTCGGCGACCGCGGCGCAAACCTCGACGGCCTCCGCATTTACACCTCGCTGGACCCGGACCTGCAGCGCGCTGCTACGGTTGCCGTCGAAGGCACCATTCACGTTGTAGACGAGTTGGTAGACCGGCGCCATGCCAAGGAAAAGAAGCTTGGCCAGCCTTATGTTTACCCGCAAGTTGCTTTGGTCGCACTCAATCCTCATACCGGGCAGGTTCTGGCGCTCGTCGGCGGCCGCAGCTATGGCGCATCGCAGTTGAACCACGCGGTTGCAAAGCGGCCAACAGGCTCCATCTTCAAACCGTTCGTCTATGGAGCAGCCTTTGCTACAGCGGTGGAAGGCACCATGCTCAGCGGGCAGGATCACCTCTTCTCTCCTGTCACCATGTTGAAGGATGAGCAGACGACCTACGATGTTGGCGGGCAGTCTTATACTCCGCGCAACTTTGAGGGCGAGTATCACGACGAAGTCACAGCACGTTACGCACTGCAGAAATCTCTGAACAACGCCACCATCGGCCTCGCAGCCATGGTTGGCTTTGACCGGGTAGCTTCGCTCGCGCGCTCTGCTGGTATTAAAAGCGCTCGCGGGACACCCGCCATGGCCATCGGCGCTTATGACGCCACTCCGCTCGACATGGCTGGCGCCTATACCACGTTTGCCAATGGTGGTCTGCATATTGACCCGTGGATGCTGGCCAGTGTCCGCACCACTTCTGGCGACGTCATTACAGACTTCACACCGACATCGAAACAAATCCTCGACTCTCGCGCTGCCTTCCTCACAACCAGCCTGATGCAGAACGTAATCAACGCAGGCACTGGTTACGCAGTTCGCCGCAGAGGCTTCACGTCACCTGCCGCAGGTAAAACCGGCACCGACCATGACGCGTGGTTTGCCGGTTATACCACCAACCTGCTCTGCATCGTGTGGGTGGGTAACGACGATTACACGGACATCAAGCTACAGGGCGCGGACGCTGCGGCTCCCATTTGGGCTGAGTTCATGAAGAAAGCCGTGCAGCTGCCGCAGTACTCCGATACGCACGAGTTCTCTGCGCCTTCCGGTGTGCATTTCTCCCCTCTTCCAGACGGAGGCACTGCCGCGTTTCTGGATGGCACCGACCCGGAAATTACGTTGCCCGACTCCGACGACCATCGTAACCTGCTGCAAAAGATATTTGGCCTGGGTGATAAGCCGAAGGCTCCGCCTCAACCTCAGACTCAGCCGTAGCGCTACTGCGTTTCTTCCAGTTGCGCTGCGCTCTGCTGAGCGGATAGTGGCAGACGCCTCAGGTGCATCCCCAGCGGCCCCGGATAAAAACCTGCATCCATCAGAAAACTCGCCATGGGATGCGATGCGACAGGCACGCCGTTGATTGTAGAAATAAGAGCGGCATGACGCTCACCAGCTTGCATCCGCTCCTGCCCCCGCGCACTCAGAAACTGCGCCAAACCTGCCGCCGCGTGGGAGCGCTCCGGTTCTTCGCTCGGCAGAAAAAACAGCAGATTGGGATTATTCCTGCGCATCCACGCAATCAGTTCTCCATTGCGTAAGATTACCTCCGCATACACAGCACGTGTCAGCACGCGCGGCGCCGATTCCGAGTCCACCTCCGCAACGGGAATCTCTGGCCAACGCAAAATCGAGCCGTATGGATTTGCCGGATCGGCTGCGGCCATCTGCACAAACTCTGTCTTCGCTGTATCTGGCGCGCTGCGCAACCTTCTCAACAAATCCAGTGCCGACGGCAAAGCAAACTGAGTGGCACCAAGTCCCGCTACGAAATATCCTCTGCGAACACGCCCGCTTTCTTCCAGAGCTTTCAGCACATCATAAACAGCGCTAAAGCCACCGGGCACATTGTCCGCCGCGACAGATTCGCGTAGCAAAACACCATAACGGTTGAGCAACTGTAAAGCCAACGCATGACTCCGGGCAGTCGCAGACAGCGCAGGATTTACATTTTGCGCAAGAGCCCAGCGCCCTTGCGCTGAAGGAGGCATCGTGCGCCGCGAGCGGAAAGCCATGCCCGTATGAACGCGTCGCGCAGGTCGCACACTTTCAGGCCGCTCAATATAGGCACGAAGCGCGTGCAAGGAGTCATTGGTTACAAGCCCGCGCCATACGAGACTCCACAACGCGTCAATAGACTCGCCGGAATAGCCCCCGCCTGCAGCCTCATGCAATGGTTCAAAAAAGCTTGCTCCTGTTGCGCCTAGCACGGCGAGCAATTTCTCTTCGAGTTCTGTCAGTGGTTCTACCTGTACGCGTGACAGCGCCAATAAAGGCTGCTTATCGACCAGATAGAGTGCAACACGTCCGTCCCGCTCCCCTAATGGCTCAATCCCTGCCCATGCAACTTCGCCGGAGGTAATCAAGGTATCAAGCCAGGCTGGTTCATAGCCCGCGATGCGTGCGGGAAGAATCGACGACTCTAATAGCGAAGCTGGCAGAGGCGCGCCTTGCAGATTTTCAATCACATCTAACAGCGCATCAAGATGTGCTGCGTTTCTGCGCGGCATAGCCAGCCCTTGCCAATGCGTAAGAAAGCGTGCGAGAGTGTGCGACTCAACAGGCTCCACCTCTTTGCGCAGCTTTGCCAGTGACTTTCGCCTAATCTGCCGCAAAATCTCCGCGTCGCACCACTCGCGATGAACGCCTCCTGGACGGAATTCGCCTTCCAGTATTCGTCCCTCCTGCGCAAGCTCACGCAGAGTTGCCTCTACTGGCGCTATACGCAATCCGAAGCGTTCCACAACCTCCCGGGAAGTGAATGGGCCATGTGTTCGTGCGTAACGCCGTACAAGCTCCAGCAACGGACGTTCAACTGGCGCTAGAAAAGCCTCAGCAATTCCCTTCGGCAAGGTGATTCTCAAGGCATCGCGATAGCGTGCGGCGTCTTCTATCGCAATCAAACGGCGCTCACTCCCAATTGGCACCTCTATCAATCGGCGAACACGCACCAATCTATCGATATGTGCAAGCAGATCGTGTGAGGCTATGCGTTGTGCCAGTTCTTCGCGTGACAAATCCCCTAGCTTCAGGAACAGGTCGTGGATTCCATCCGAGGAACGAGCATGTGTTGCCTCCGTCAGACATTGTGCTGTCGCTTCGACCTCTGCAATCGCATCCGCATCCAGTAGTTCGCGCAAATCTGCCTCGCCCAGCAGCTCGCGCAATTGCTCATGATCGATGGTCAATGCCTGGGCCCGCCGCTCTGCCAACGGTGCATCTCCGTCATAGAGAAAATTGGCGACGTAACTAAACAGCAGAGACGATGCGAAGGGTGACGGCTTTTGCGTATCCACGACATGCACATGCGTGACACGCTGCTCAATGGAACGCAGTGTCTCGATAAGCGCAGGCATATCAAAAACATCTCGCATACACTCGCGGTACGCTTCAAGCACGAGTGGAAACGAAGGATAACGCGAGGCTACGCTTAACAGGTCATAAGACCGTTTGCGCAACTGCCATAGTGGAGAACGCTGATTGACGTGCTTGCGCGGCAATAACAATGCGCGTCCCGCAGCCTCGCGAAATCTTCCCGCAAACAACGCCGTTGCACCAAGCTGGCTTAGCACCAACTGCATTGCTTCAGCAGAAGCAACGCGAAACCACTCCGCATCGGGAGGCTCGTCTGTGTCTGGAAAGCGCAGAACAAAGCCATCGTCGCCCCATAGCGTTTCCACATCCGAGCCGCCAGATGCGCGAATCTTTGCGGTCACAGCCATTGCCCATGGAATATGAATGCGGCTGCCGAATGGCGTGAGTACGCAGACTCGCCAGTCGCCCAACTCATCGCGGCAGCGCTCAATCACGATGGTTCGGTCATCGGGAACAACACTGGTCGCAACTTCCTGGTCGGCGAGAAACTGCATCAGGTTCTCTGCAGCCACAGTGTCCAGGTCATGCTCGGAGACGAGATGGGCAAGCGCTGCCGCCTTTGGCATCTCACGCAGCTCGCGAATCAACGCGCCTATGCGATGCCCAAATTCCAGTGGACGGCCTGCGCCATCCCCTTTCCAGAAAGGCATTTTACCCGGTTCGCCGGGCGCAGGCTCAACGAGAACGCGGTCATGCGTGATGTCTACAATGCGCCAGGTAGATGCGCCGAGAATGAAGGTCTCATTCGTGTGCGTCTCGAAGACCATCTCTTCATCGAGTTCACCTACACGCACCGACTTGCCGGTATTGTGTGCGAGAAAAACGCCGTACAATCCGCGGTCGGGAATTGTGCCGGCATTCAAAATAGCTATGCGGGCTGCGCCATCTCTTGCTGTAAGTACATTGCGAATTCTGTCCCATGTGAGGCGAGGCCGCAGATCCGCAAATTCATCGGATGGATAGCGTCCACTCAGCAAATCCAGAACACCTTCAAAGGAGGTGCGCGTTAGCCCGCCAAAAGGTGCTGCTCTGCGCACAAGGTCGTAGAGCCCATCGACGGAAACTTCCGGCTTTGCTCCGGCAACATCTTCTGCAGCCTCGGTTTTGCGCGGCTTCTTCTTGTCAGGCTTTGCTGCAACAGCCGGATGCGCCACAATTGCAACAATCTGTTGCGCGAGGACATCGAGCGGATTGCGCGGATAGCGCGTGGATTCGATGTGGCCCTCGTGCATGGCTCGTGTGGCGGCGGCGCAAGCTATGAGGTCGGCGCGATACTTGGGAAACAAAATACCCTCGCTTACCGCATTCACCTGATGGCCGGCGCGGCCAATGCGCTGCATGCCACTGGCAACGGACGGAGGCGCTTCAATCTGGATAACAAGGTCTACTGCGCCCATGTCGATGCCAAGCTCAAGCGTGGACGTGGCACAGAGCGCTTTGATCTTGCCTGCTTTTAGCTGCTCCTCAATCAATGCGCGTTGGTGCGCAGCGAGTGAGCCGTGATGGGCCGACACGATTGGTTCGCCAGCCAGATCATTGAGCGCTCCTGCAAGGCGCTCTGCAACCTGGCGGCTGTTGACGAAGAGGATGGTCGAGTTGCGTTCGCGAATCAACTCAAGCAGGCGCGGGTGAATTGCATTCCAGATAGAGACACGGCGCGGGACTTGGGAAGCTGACTCGCCCGGAGGGGCTTCGAGCGCTTGCAGACGCGCCATATCTTCCACGGGAACTTCAATGCGCAGCTTTAGCTGCTTTTGCGCACTGGCATTGACTACTGTGACGGGGCGATAACGAACTGTGGATGTTTCAGTATCTTCGACCGACCATGCTGTTTCGGCTGCACTGTTGGCTTTTGTTTGTACCGTAGCTGCCAGCTCTACGCCGCCAAGGAAACGAGCTACTTCTTCCAATGGACGCTGTGTTGCGGAAAGGCCGATGCGCTGCAGCGGCTTTTTTACCAATGCTTCGAGACGTTCGAGTGTGAGCGCCATGTGCGCGCCACGCTTGGTCGGCACCAGGGCATGAATTTCATCGATAATGACTGTGTCTACGGTTCGCAGCGCTTCTGACGCCTGCGAGGTGAGCATGAGATACAGCGATTCAGGCGTGGTGATGAGAATGTCCGCGGGATGACGGCGGAACTTCGCTCGCTCGCGCTGCGGCGTGTCTCCTGTACGCACGCTGATGGATGGCTCATAGAACGGAACTCCTGCCTGACGCGCTGCTTCTGCGATTCCAAGTAAGGGTGCGCGTAGATTGCGCTCCACATCGACAGCCAGCGCTTTCAGCGGAGAGACATAGACGATGCGGGTTCCCTTCGCTGCATTGTCTGCGCGAGGGTGGAGCATGAGGCGGTCAAGGCACCAGAGAAATGCCGTCAGTGTTTTGCCGCTGCCGGTTGGCGCGAGAATCAGGGCGTTTTCGCCGCGTGCGATCACGGGCCACCCCATGCGCTGCGGCGCAGTGGGCTCGCCATAGGCATGGCGGAACCACTGCGCTGTAATGGGATGAAAGTTGGCGAATGCCTCGTCTGTGTCTTTCCCGGATTTGGATGTCCTGCGAGCCATGCTCGTTCAGGATACGCCCGCTAACAAGCCTATTCGTCGTAGTGCAGGAGGCTGAAGACGTCGTACTCGGAGAAGCGGTCGCGCCCCTTGAGGAAGTCGAGTTCGACTGCGAAAGCGAGGCCCGCAATTTCGCCGCCAAGCTGCTTTACGAGCTTTACTGTCGCTTCCATGGTGCCGCCGGTGGCAAGCAGATCATCGACGAGGACAACACGCTGGCCGGGCTGGATGGCATCGAGGTGAATTTCGAGCGTGTCGGAGCCGTATTCGAGGTCATACGTTACGCGGGCAACCGGCGCGGGCAGCTTGCGCGGCTTGCGGACGGGCACGAAGCCTGCGTTGAGACGGTAGGCGAGTGCGGGACCAAAGATGAAGCCGCGAGCTTCGATGCCGAGGACGAGGTCAATCTTCTGCTCGATGTAGTGCGCCGCGAGGGCGTCGATCATCTGCGCGAAGCCGGTCTTGTCCTTGAGCAGCGTGGTGACGTCGTAAAAGAGGATGCCGGGCTTGGGAAAATCGGGAACGGTGCGGACAAGTGCTTTCAGGGCGTCTACGTTGATTTGCTTTGAGCTAGGCATGGATGAACCGGCATCTCCTGTGCGTATGTATGGAAGAAAACGGCTGCATCAGGATGCCGACTTCCCTTTCAATTATACGGAATGTGCTGCACTCACCACGCGCCTTCGATTTTGAAGCTGTCGAGGTTTGCAGCTTCGCTTTCGTCCAGCTTGTGCTCCAGAACGCCGTCTACGCGGCTGCCGCGTGGGCCTTTGTAAAGGCTGGTACGTAGCTCGTCGAGGTCTTGCGGCTCGCCTGCCACGACAACTTCGACTTCGCCTTCTTCGGTATTGCGTACCCAGCCGCGCAGGTCTAACTCGCTGGCTTCGCGATGGACGAACCAGCGGAAGCCTACGCCCTGCACACGTCCGCGAACGAGAAAATGGAGAACCATGAGGCAAGTGTGGCAGAGCAGGATTGCGCAATGCAAGAGCACAACGCGCTACACTGGAATCTCCATGGTCTTTGTGCTCGATAACTACGACTCGTTTACTTACAACCTCGTGCAGTACCTTGGTGAGCTGGGTGCAAAGGTGGAAGTGCGCCGCAATGATGAGCTCACCGTGGAAGAGGTGGAGGCTCTGAAGCCGGAACGGATTTTGCTTTCGCCGGGACCGTGTACGCCTTCAGAGGCTGGGATTCTTGTTCCGCTTATCAAGCATATGGCGGGCAAAGCGCCTATCTTTGGCGTTTGCCTTGGGCACCAGGCGATTGGCGAGGCTTTTGGCGGAGATGTTGTTCGCGCCAAGAAGCTGATGCATGGCAAGACGAGTGAAGTGCAGCATGACGGCAAGGGCATTTTCAACGCGCTGCCTACTCCGCTGACTTGTACGCGCTACCACTCGCTGATTGTGGCTGAGGAGTCGCTGCCGGCTGAGCTTGAGGTTACGGCTACGGCGCAGGATGAGAATGGGCCTGTCATTATGGGGCTTCGGCATAGGTCGCTGCCGATTGAGGGTGTGCAGTTTCATCCGGAGAGTGTGCTGACGGAAGGCGGGCGGCAGATGATTCGGAATTTCCTGGGAATGTGAGCAGGCTTGGTGATATGGAGCTGGGAAAAGGCAACCGCAGATCCTTCGCTCCGCCTACCCCACGCACGATACAACCGTGCGCGGGGCCCCAAAGCGCTTCGCTCAGGATGACACACCTAAAATTTGTGGAACTGAAAAGCGGTTTTGCTCTCCTTCTAGTCGGCTTGCTGGCTTCTGCTGCATGTGCGGCGCAGCAGGCTGTGCCTGCTACTCCGATTGCGATTGTTCCGGTTGACTCCTCTACTACTGTTACCGGAGCGCTGGAGATTGCTTCCGGCAAGGCGATGATTGGCGCCAGCGGGTCGGTGACTTCCGGTGGGAAGACTACCGAGATTGTGCTGCCGCATCGCGGGGTTCTGCGGGTTTGCGCCTCTACTACGGTGAAGCTTGCTTCGGATGCTTCTGTTCCGGCGGGAGATACGCCGGGGTTGGTGATTGGACTGGACCGCGGCGCGGTGGAGGCCAGTTTTGCCACGGGCAAGAATGCTGACGTGGTGCTGACGCCGGATTTTCGGATTCTCATTAGCGGGGCTAGTTCTGGTAATTCCGGGGCTGCTGAGTTGAAGGTGCGGCTGGGAGAGCATGGCGATACTTGCGTGGATAATGCCGGCGTGAATGCTCCTTATGTGCTGGTGAGCAGCGTGTTTGAGGGCGGCGCTTATCGCGTGCAGCCGGGGCAGCGCGTGATGTTTCAGCATGGCTCGATTCGCGAGGTGGCGGACCAGGAGAAGGAGCCTTGCGGGTGTCCGGCGGAGGCGAAGCATGAGGCGAATGAGTTTCCGCTGGCGGAGAGTGCGGGGCTTGGCCCAGCTCCGCCGGTTGTAGCCGTTCCGCAGGGGACGCAGGAAAAGGCTCCCGAGGCTACGGTGGCGATGGAGCATAATGCGGCTCCGGTGGTTCCGGAGGCTGCGCCTGCTTCTGCTGCTCCGGCTCCGGTTGCTGCGGCTCAGCCGCAGCCTGCGCCTAAGAAGCAGGGCTTCTTTACGAGGCTTGGCGGGTTCTTCCGGAAGCTGTTTGGGGCGGAGTGATTTTTCTCGTTCTTGCTGGTTCGATTGCTGGGGATAAATCCCCGGCCTACCCTTTGTTCCTGATGCGTCCGGTGTTGTTGGTTCTCTCGTAGAATGCTTTGAATCAATCGGTTAGGCACAAAAGGGGTTAATTGAGCGCAACAGTTTTCCACAGATTTGGAAAATATTTTCAGGGGGTGGTTGCTGCGGGTGCCAGAGCGGGAGTGGCTGCCGCTGGCGACTGGATTTGCTGGGTGGCGGCGTCGGGAGCGGGGGGCTGGGGCTTTGGGTTCTGGCCGTTGAAGTAGAAGTTGATGATGATGATGAGAATTCCGGCTACTTCTGCTACGGTTGCGCCGCCTAGCCAGTGCATGAAGTCCTGCTGGAAGGTGAGGACTCCGGCGCCCCAGAGGAAGATGATGGCCAGCGTGGTGGTTGTGGCCAGCACGAAGAGGCTCATGAGGGTGATGGCGATGAATACCCTGGGGTCGCTGATGTGATTCCAGAAGATGAAGAGAAAACCGTTGGCGGCGAGGATGAGCAAGACACCAATGACCAGGATGTAGCCGATCCAGTGCCATTTGCTGATGCCAGTGGGAGGATTGTCGGGCATACGCCCTCCTTCACAGACGATTGAGATTTCGGAGGATTCTGCGTGAGGGGATATTACCGCAATGGCGGGGGAAACGGAATGAAAAACTGGGGAAGATTGGAGTGAGGGTGGGATATGCGCATTTGTGATTGTGCGGAGAGAAAGACTACTGCAAAAACAACCGTAGATCCTTCGCTCCGCCTACCCCACGCACAATACAACCGTGCGCGGGGCTCCAAAGCGCTTCGCTCAGGATGACACACCTTCATTTGTGGGAGAGCTTAGACGGGGAAAACTGGCGGTATGGGTATTCCCGGTTCCCAAATGCCAGGGACCGGGGGCACCCGATGTGGTGGTGAGAATGGGTTAGAGTTCTCTTGCTCGTTCTATGGCGCGGATCACGGCCATGGATTTGTTGATGCACTCCTGATATTCGGCTTCGGGATTGGAATCGGCTACGAGGCCTGCGCCGGCCTGGATGGCTCCGTGGCCGTCTTTTACCGTTAGTGTGCGGATGGCGATGCAGGAGTCGAGGTTGCCGGAGAAGTCGGCGTAGAGGATAGCTCCACCGTAGACGCCGCGGCGGGCTGGCTCCAGTTCCTCAATGATTTCCATGGCGCGGACCTTGGGGGCTCCAGAGAGAGTTCCGGCTGGAAAACAGGCGCGGAGGGCATCGACGGCGGTGAGGCCCTTGCGGAGGCTGCCTTCGATTTTGCTGACGATGTGCATGACGTGGGAGTAGCGCTCGACGTACATGAGGCGGTCTACCTTGACGGTGCCGAAGCCGGAGACGCGGCCTACGTCGTTGCGGCCCAGGTCTACGAGCATGACGTGTTCGGCGCGCTCCTTTTCATCGGTGAGCATTTCTTTGGCGAGGGCTTCGTCGGCTTCCTCGGTGGCTCCGCGAGGGCGGGTGCCGGCGATGGGGCGGTACTCGATTTTGCCGTTCTGGACTTTGACTAAAAGCTCAGGGGACGAGCCAGCGATTTCCAGCGCCAGTGGTTTGGAATTGGCGGCGGATTTTTTGCCGGGTTTGGCGGGAGTGTCCACGGCGAAGCGCAGGAAGTAGAGATAGGGACTGGGGTTGACGGTGCGGAGGGCGCGGTAGATCTGGAAGGTGTCCACGCCGGGGTCTACGTCGAAACGCTGCGAGAGGACGGTCTGGAAGACGTCTCCGGCGGCGATGTACTCGCGGGTTTTCTCGACTGCAGCGAGGAAGTCCTGCTTGCGGGTGCGGTATTTGACTTTGAGCTTGCCGGTATCCTTGGCGGCCTTGAGTTTGGGCAGAGGCTGGGCCAGGCGCTTCTCTAATTTCTTAAGGCGCTGGATTGCCTTTTCGTAGGCATCTGCTGGTGGCGTTAGGGTTACGTCGGCGGTGACTACGAGCCAGATTTCCTTGCGTACGTGGTCGAAGGCCAGAACTTCATCGAAAAAGAGGAGGCAGGCATCGGGGATTTGTTGCTCGTCTACGGCTTTTTCGGGGAGGCGTTCGACGAGGCGGACGGCGTCGTAGGAGAAGAAGCCGACTGCGCCCGCTGTAAACGGCGGCAGGCCAGGAAGGCGCGCGGGGGTGTGGCCGCTGAGGGCGTCGCGGAGGATGGCAAAGACGTCGCCTTCGATGTGGGTGGTCTTTTTGCCTTCGGTAATGGCGATGTTGTGGCCACGGGCGACGATGCGCTTGTAGGGCGAGAGGCCGATGAAGGTGTAACGGCCTACCTGCTCACCTCCTTCTACCGACTCCAGTAAGAAGCACTCGTTTTCCTGCCAGGCGGCGCGGAGGAAGGCGGAGACTGGGGTTTCGAGGTCTGCGGTGAGCACGCGGCAGACGGGGACGAGCGTGTGGTTCTTCGCGAGGGCGAGGAACTCTTTGCGGGTGGGCTGGACGGCTATGTTGGCTTGCTTCACGTTGTTCAGTGTAAAAGACTGGGGATAGGGTACGGGGTGTGGAGCACAGGGTTTTAGATAAAAGGGTGAAAACTATAAAGCGGAAAGACTGTAAAAAGCAAAAGCTATAAAAGACAACCGCAGATTCTTCGCTCCACCTACCCCAATGCGCTTTGCTCAGGATGACAACCGATGATTTGGTGGGAACGCTTGGACGGAAGGCGGTGGTCTTGGTATCCCGGTCCCCAAATGCGAGGGACCGGGGGCACCCGAAGTTTGTGGGACAGCAATCGCACGCCTGTTCCCTGTTCCCTATATCTGGAATGGTACGGGTGGGTTGACTGGGCTACCTGGCGGGACTAGACTTTGCAAGGTTTGGGCCGATTCAGCGAAAAAGACGGCTCAAAGGCCCGTTTTATAGGGGTTTCATGATGTGCGGGGGACACGAAAGGCTTCCGGCGCATCTAAACAAATTGTGCCGCTACAGCAGGATACGGACTAGGAGGGCTTCCCCGTTTCTGGCCGGTTCCGGCAAAGCGAAAGGATTTGACGAAAGTTTATGGCTACTCTTACATCGACCGTGACATTGGACCAGGAGATTAACCCCTGGGAAGCGCAGAATGCACGGTTTGAATTCGCGGCGCGAAAGCTGAACCTGGAAGAAGGACTTTGGAAGGTACTTAGCTCGCCGTCGCGTGAGGTGATTGTTCATTTCCCCGTGATGATGGATGACGGCAGGATTGAGGTGTTTACGGGCTATCGCGTGCAGCACTCACAGGCGCGCGGGCCGGCGAAGGGCGGGATTCGGTATGCGCCGGATGTGACGCTGGATGAAGTGAGGGCGCTGGCTAGCTGGATGACGTGGAAGTGCGCGGTGGTGAATATTCCGTTTGGCGGCGCGAAGGGTGGCGTGATTTGCGACCCGGCGAAGATGAGCCGCGCGGAGCTGGAGCGCATGACGCGACGGTATACGTCGGAGATTATTGATTTCATCGGGCCGGAAAAGGATGTGCCCGCGCCGGATATGAATACGAATGAGCAGACGATGGCGTGGATTATGGACACGTACTCGATGCACATGCGGCAGACGGTGACGAGCGTGGTGACGGGCAAGCCGGTGAATATTGGCGGTAGCCGCGGACGCACGGAAGCTACGGGACGCGGCGTGATGGTGGCTTGCAATGAGAGCCTGCGCTATCTGAATTTGTCGCGGGAAGGCTGCCGCGTAATTGTGCAGGGGTTTGGAAATGTTGGCTCTAACGCTGCACGGCTACTGATGGAGAACGGGTACAAGATTATCGGCATTGCCGAGAAAGACGGCGGGCTCTATAACCCGAACGGCATCGATATCCACCAGTTGACGGAGTACAAGTATCGCAACGGCAACGTGCTTGGATTTAAAGGCGCGGAGGCGATGCCGAGCGATGAACTCATCACGATGGAGTGCGAGATCCTGGTTCCGGCGGCGATGGAGAATGTGATTACGAGCCGCAATGCGGAGCTGCTGAAGGCTCGCATTATTGTGGAAGGCGCGAATGGGCCGACTACGGCAGTGGCTGACGAGATCCTGGCAGAGAAGCGGATTTTTGTAGTGCCGGATATCCTGGCGAACTCGGGTGGCGTGACGGCGAGCTACTTTGAGTGGGTGCAGGACAGGCAGGGGTACTTCTGGACCGAGTCTGAGGTGAATGAGCGGCTTGAGACGATTCTGCGGACCAGCTTTGAGGATGTGTTGCGGTATGCCGAGGCGCATGATGTAAACAACCGCATTGCGGCGTATATGCTGGCGATTGATCGCGTGGCGTTTACGATTCGTCAGCGCGGGATCTACGCCTAGGCATTGCATGCAGCGGGTGCGCGCTTCGCGCGCCATTGTTGCGAATACCTGGGGTTGGGCGAGGCTTATGTCTCGCCCAACTTGTTTTTGGGCGGGGATGAAGTGTGGGAGAGTTCGCCGGTTGTTAGTTTTCTATTGGGAGAATCCAAGCGGAAAGAAGTGGAACCGCGACTCATGCGCTGCGTCTAAGCGAATATAGTAGTAGAGAAGAAAGCCTTCGCCCAGATTTTGGCACGATAAACGGCAGACTGCACGATAACTTTAGCTGAGATACCGCGTGAATCTACCCAACTCCATCACGATGAGCCGGATCTTGATGATCCCACTGCTGCTGTGGATGCTCTCCTCGAAGTTTCCATATGGAAGCCCGTGGCAGGAGTCTTCGGCTGCGCTGCTGTTCATTCTTGCTTCCATTACGGACGGGGTGGATGGGTACCTGGCTCGCAAGCGTGGGCAGATTACGACCATCGGCATGCTGCTGGACCCGCTGGCGGACAAGATTATGGTCACGGCGGCGCTGATTGCGCTGGTGGCTTATACACCGGATGTGGTGAAGGTGTGGATTGCCGTGGTCATCATCAGCCGCGAGTTCCTGATTTCAGGGCTGCGGTCGATTGCTTCGTCCGAGGGCTTTACGATCCAGGCGAGCGATCTGGGAAAGCTTAAGACTGTGCTGCAGATTGTCTCGGTGACGGCGGCGATTCTTTCGCATTACTGGTTCCAGTGGCAGTTTGGGCTGCTGATTATTCCCGTAAAGTGGACGGCGATTACGGGGATGTACTTTACGGTGGGCGTTTCGACCATTTCCGCGATTGATTACTTTATCGGCTTCTGGAAAAAGATTGACCGGGCGAGCGCGGACAGGCGCAGCTCGTTTGTGTTGAGCCGGAATAAGGATACGCAAGGAGCGAATTAAAGCTGCCTCTCTATCGCTGTGCGCAGGTCATTTTCTCGCTATAGATTTCAATCTGTTATTTATCTCCGTGTAATTGCCCGAGGCTAGGGTTCATCCACGATGTGGGCGTGAGCATTGTCCGTGTCGTAATTCCAAGTGGATGAGGTCTATTCTCCGATGGCAATCGATCGTCGTTCTTTTTTGGAGCTCCTAACCACGGGCGCTCTCAGCGCCGCCTTCCCTTCCAGCATTGCCCGCGCTCTTACGATTCCCGCACACAACCGGACAGGGACAATTCGCGATGTGGAGCACATCGTCATCCTGATGCAGGAAAACCGCTCCTTCGACCACTACTTTGGAACGTTGCGCGGCGTGCGCGGTTATGGCGACCCACGCGCTATCAAACTACCTTCGGGCGATCCGGTGTTCTACCAGCCGAACGGCGGCGACTACCTGCTTCCCTTTCATCCCGGCGCGCCTAGCCTCGGACTGCAGTTTATCCAGGACCTGGCGCACGACTGGACGACCACACACAATGCCTGGAACCAGGGCGTGTACGACCAGTGGGTTCCGCAAAAGGGCACGACCACGATGGCGCACATGGTGCGCAGCGATATTCCTTTTCACTATGCGCTTGCGGATGCCTTTACGATTTGCGATGCCTATCACTGCTCTCTGCTGGGGCCGACAGACCCCAACCGCTACTACATGTGGACGGGCTGGGTGGGCAACGATGGACAGGGCGGCGGCCCGGTGATTGATAACGCCGAGGCGGGCTATGGATGGTCCACCTATCCGGAGCGTCTGCAGAAGGCGGGTATTTCATGGAAGATTTACCAGGACGCCGGCGATGGCCTGACGGCTGCGGGCTTTTGGGGATGGAGCAGCAGCGATGCCTACATTGGCAATTACGGCGATAACTCGCTGCTTTATTTCCACCAGTATCAGAATGCCGCCGCGGGCAGCCCGCTGGCGAACGGGGCAAAAACCGGCACGAATATTTCGGCGGGCGGAACGCTCTTTGATGAGTTCCGCAAGGATGTGCGGTCTGGCAAGTTGCCGCAGGTCTCGTGGATTGCAGCGCCTGAGGCTTATACGGAACATCCGAACTGGCCTGCCAATTTCGGCGCGTGGTATGTCTCTCAGATGCTCGAAATTCTGACCGAAAACCCAGAGGTCTTCAGCAAGACGGTCTTTTTGCTGACCTATGACGAGAACGACGGGTTCTTCGACCATGTGCCTCCGCCGACGGTTCCTCCCAGCGATGCGCAGGGAAAATCGACGGTTGCGATTACCAACGAGCTTTTCGACGGCTCGGCGACCTATCCGGTTTCGGAGAATCCTGCGGGGCCGTATGGAATGGGCATGCGCGTGCCGATGCTGGTTATTTCGCCGTGGAGCAAGGGTGGATGGGTAAACTCGGAGGTTTTCGACCACACGTCGATCATCCGCTTCATTGAACAACGCTTTGGCCCGCACAATCCGGAACTGGTGGAACCGAACATCACTCCGTGGCGCAGGGCGGTGGCGGGTGACCTGATGTCGGCGTTTAACTTTGCCAATCCGAATGACGCGTCTGTGCCGCTGCCGAAGACAGTGGCTTATATTCCACCGGACACCGAGCGGCATCCTGATTATGTACCTGTTCCGCCGACTGACCAGGCGATGCCGCAGCAGGAGCCGGGAACACGGCTTGCGCGCGCGGTGCCGTATGAACTGGAGGTGAGCGGCAGGGCTTGGAACGGCGCATTTGAACTGACCTTTGGCAATGCCGGAAGGAAAACCGCTGTGTACCAAGTTTATGGTCCGAACGGTCCGTGGACATATACGGTGAGTCCGGGCGAAAAGCTGTCCGATGGCTTCGCGACGGATTCGCAGGGGAATTACGACCTTTCGGT
This sequence comes from Occallatibacter sp. FHG110214_02, assembly GCF_059115385.1. NCBI lineage: Bacteria > Pseudomonadati > Acidobacteriota > Terriglobia > Terriglobales > Acidobacteriaceae > Occallatibacter > Occallatibacter sp. FHG110214_02. Next base: position 156,696 of record NZ_JBZYWK010000009.1, read on the forward strand.
TTATGGACCGAATGGCTTTCTGCGGGTGTTCAAGGGCAACCTGTCTGCGCACGACGCGGCCTCGCTGGATATTTCGGTTTCCTACCTGGCGTTTGCGGACAGCATTGCGGCAAGGATTACCAATGCCGGGCACAAGGCCGCGGAGGTGAATATCAGCGATGCGTACAGCGGAAAGAACCTCTTCCACAAGCTGCAGCCCCGCGAAACGAAGGAGCTGGAGTGGTCGCTGGCGCACACCTTTAACTGGTACGACTTTACGGTTGCGGCAGGCTCGGGCTTCCTGCGGCAGTTTGCAGGGCATGTGGAAACCGGGAAGGACAGCCGGACTGACCCTGCTATCGCGAAGACGGTTTAACGAGATGTGGGCAGCGGCTGTTTCTGTGTGTGCTGCCCGGATTTGATGGGAAATAAGGAAAAGCCCTCGCTGGTGCGAGGGCTTTTTGTTTGCGGTAGACCCGGCGTTTGGGTGTTTTTGTGAATATCCGAGAACCAAGGCAAGGAACAGCTTTGCAATAAGCCCTCCGAGTTGCTTATTGCAGGCTGGAGTCAGGCAGGAATATTGCAGTCGATCTTTGGCTAAGACAGATGGATGATTTCCATTCTTGTCTATCTGTGCGTTGAATACCGAAAGGTTCTATCACGATGGCACGGTGGAGTTTATTTTGAGCTTTGTAATGGAGTCAGCGGAAAAGCATACCTCAGGGCCTAAGGCCCGACAGATTGTGCTGTGCTGATTGCCGGGGCTAAAGCCCCGGCCTACCTTTGTACATCTGTGTGTCGATGGTCTCGTTGCAGGTCCATAGCAAAAGCCCCCGCCGGAGCGGGGACTTTGTTTGTGGCTAAAAGCTAACGCTTGCTTAGGCCATTGCGGGGACCGGCTCGGCGGCGCGGGGCGCTGCGGCTACTGCGGCGGGCGCATGTGCCGGGGCGTGGCTGCCGCGGGTGAGGCGGTGGACGAAGTGATAAGGAGGCCAAGGGCCGGAGATCTGCATCTGGCATTCCTTCATGGTGGCGGCGGTTGAGAGGAACTTGTTCTGGTAGCGCTCGACACACTTGCGCTCGATGAGGTGCGAGATGTCGAGGACCATTTTGCCGTTTTCGGCGACGCGGCAGGTTACTTCCTCATCTAGCGGGTTGAAGAGGCGGCGCATCTGGAAGCTGACGGCACGGGCGCGGGTCTGGCGTTCGCGCTGGCGGGTTGCGTTTTCGCGGAGGCTGGAGAGGTACTCGCGGCCTACGCCTTCAGCATGGGTGTACCCGGTGAGCGCCCCGGTGCAGCAGTCGTCTACAACAATCTTGATGTGCATCTCGGTTTTGCCGCGGAGCTTATCGATGTTGGAGAGGAACTGGCGCTGGTTGGAGCGGATGGACTTGCGGAGGGATTCATCCGAATCGAAGACTGTGCCGAAGCGGAATGGGAGAACTGTGGAGTGCTGAAAACAATCGGCAATGACGCGTGCATGGTCGATTCCCGATTTCTGATTCAGGTTGTCACTTGGGTTATGCTCGCTGACGACGATTGCGAGATCACTGGCTGGATAAAGGAAAACCTGGTTACCGCTGACCCCATGCACGCTCACCATGGGAACGGGTTTTCGATGTCTGGCCAACTCTGGAAATGCTTGCTTTTCACCGATGCAGTAGGCATACCATGCCATATTTATATCGCTCCCTGCGGCCGCCAATGCGTGCCGCTCATCTGTGTACTGCGGGGAATTAACTGCATGCTGCCAAAACACACGCCGGGCGGAGCGGAGAGGATTCTGCTTTCCCGATCGAAACTGTCAGGAATATAGTCCCTTGAAAATACGACTGGCAATGACCCGAAGCACTTGGTTAGCGATTGGTGGCTTGGTTTCACAAAATGGTATTTGTGTTATCAATTTTTGCGTTTGTTTTATGAAAATTACGGAAAAGTGTTTGGGATTGGGGCAGTTTTGGGGTGCAGGGTGCGAGGAAAGCAAAAACTGTTGCTGCGGCAGATGCGAGGGCTTATGCAGGTTTATTGTCTTGTTTCTTTTGCTGGTCTTGTTAGAGGTGCGGCTTGGTGGGCTCGTTGTGCGGGAATTTTCAAACGGGGTGGATGGGGGCGACCGTATACTTTTTTCATGCTGGCATTTCGTTCCTCCTTGTCCGTTGCTTTTCCTGCGCTTGTGGCGCTTGCCTTGACTGCTGCCCTGCCCCGGCAGGCTCATGCCTGGGGCGATGAAGGCCATCGCATGGTGAATCGGCTGGCCGCCTCGAACCTGCCTAAGGATGTGCCTGAGTTTTTGCGCTCGGAGAGTGCGATTCACGAGATTGAGTACCTTGGGCCGGAGCCGGATCGTTGGCGGTCACAGGCTGAGCCGGAGCTGGTTTCGACGCAGGCTCCGGAGCACTTTATTGACCTGGAGCTGGCGGATGCGCTGGGTGGGGCGCTGCCGCACAAGCGGTTTGATTTTCTGGCCAAGGCTTATGCGGCGGGGCAGAATCCCGCGAAGATTGGGTTGCAGCCGTGGGAAGCTGTGGAGGTTTGGGAGCGGCTGAAGGCGGCATTGCGGACCTATCGCCTGCTCTCTACGCAGCACAAGGAGACGCGCGAGGTTGAGGCGTCGGTGCTGTTTTATGCGGGGTGGCTGGGGCACTATGTTGGCGATGCTTCGCAGCCGCTGCATACTACGGTGCAGTACAACGGATGGACCGGGCCCAATCCGAATGGCTACACGACGGAGCACAAGATTCACTGGCAGTTTGAGGGGCTTTTTGTGCACGACAACGAGGAGACGCTGGCTGCGGACGCGAGCAAGAAGCTGACTGCGGCGCGTGTGATTGACGGCGATATCTTCGACCAGTACATGGGCTATCTGCGGCATACGGCGACATATATTGAGAAGGTTTATCAACTGGAGAGGGCCGGCGGGTTTACGGGTAAAGGCTCGGAGGAGTCGCGGGAGTTTACTTCGGAGCGGCTGGCTGCGGGCGCGAGCATGCTGCGCGACATGATTTACACCGCGTGGGTGGATAGCGGGCAGCCGGTGCCTGCGCCTAATTATGGGATGTAAGGGATTTGGTTGCAGAAAAGGCGGGAGCGATGCTCCCGCCTTTTCTGTTTGGCTTCCACTTCAGAAAAACATTGCTATGTCAGCGAGCTTACTCGCCGGCTGATGTTGATAGTTGGGCCTGAATCCAGCGGTTTACACGGGCGTCGAGGATGTCGAGCGGGAGCGCGCCGCCGGAAAGAATTTCGTCATGGAAGGTTTTGAGGTCGAACTTTACGCCTAGCTTCTCTTTGGCGCGTTCGCGCAGCTCGCGGATTTTGAGCTGGCCCAGCTTGTAGCTGCAGGCTTGACCGGGGCCGCCGATGTAGCGGTCGGTCTCGGATTGAATGGTTGGCTCGTCGATGGAATGGGATTTGCGCATGTAATCGACGACCTGGTCGCGGCTCCAGCCCATGTCGTGAATGCCGGTATCGACGACGAGGCGCACGGCGCGGAAGAGCTCGGAGCGCAGGCGGCCGTAATCGGAGCCGGGGTCTTTGTAGAAGCCGATTTCCTTACCTAGCTCTTCGGCGTAGAGTCCCCAGCCCTCGGTATAGGCGGAGTTGCCGCCGTGCTTGCGGAATTCGGGCAGGCCGGTCAGTGATTGCTGGATGGTGATTTGCAGGTGATGGCCGGGGACGCCTTCGTGATAGGCGACGGCTTCATCGTTGATGAAGCTGCGGTGTGTGGGGTCAGAGACAGCGACGGAGACGCGGCCAGGGCGCTTGCCGTCGGGAGTTCCGCCCTGATAGTGGGTGGCTGCGGCGGCCTGGAAAGGCGGAATCGGCTCGACGGTTACGGCTGTTTTGGGGAGCAGGTTGAAGAGCTCGGGCAGGCGCGGCTCCATGGCTGCGATGTACTTGCGGAAGTCTTCTACGATTTCTTCTGCGTTGGCGGGGCGGTACTTGGGGTCATTCTCAACGTGGTCGCGGAAGCTTTCTAGGTCAGCGTAGCCGTTGGCCTTCGCGAGAGCAGTCATCTCGCCGGTGATGCGAGCGACTTCCTTGAGGCCGATGTTGTGAATCTGCTCGGCGGTGAGGTCGGTGGTGGTGAAGCGGCGCAGGGCGGCCTGATAACGGCGTTTGCCGCCGCCGAGCGAGTTGACGGAGAGCGTGGTGCGGCAGTTGGGGATGTACTTGGTGCGGATGAATTCGGCGAACTGTTTATATGCCGGGAAGACTTCCTTGTTCACCGTGTTGGTGATTTCATCCGTAAGGCGCTTTTTATCGGCATCGGAGAAGCTGGCGGGGAATTTTTTGAGAGGCAGGATGTAAGGGTTGGCGGCGATGACGCCTTCGGCCTGCACGGGGATTTTTTCCGCGAGGAAGCGGACGGGGACGAGGTGGTCTTTGACGCCGGCGCTGAGCACTTCTTCGGTCTGCTGAAAGGCCTTGGGGATTTGGTGCAAGCGGGCGATGTAGTCCTCGTAGTGCTTGACGGAATCGAAGGGCATGGAGAGCGGCAGGTCGGCGAGGCGGGTGTGGATGCCACCCTGCATCTCGTACTCTTTCAGATCGTAGTCTTCGACGCGCTGTTGTAGCTCGCGGAGAAAGAGGTCGTGGGAGATGAGGTCTTGCTCGGGAAAGCCAGTGGGGTCGATGGCCTTGATGCGGGCGAGGTCGGCTACGTCGAGTTTGTGGCGGGCGGCGGGGGCGGCGAGCGAATAGTCGCCAAGCTGGTCGTTATAGCGGTAATCGCCGACGGAGGTTGCCATGGTGGGATTCATCTTGAGGCTTGTCTGCCATGATTCGTCGAAGAGGGCGTTTTGAGCGGCCAGGCGTGAGGCTACAGAGCTGGACGTCTGGGTGAGAGCGACTTGCGACACTGCGGCCAGGAACAGGGCGGAGACAGCAAGCAGTTTAGGATTCATGCGGACAAGCGTAGCAGAGGTTTTTAACTTTATCCGCAAAAATTTGACGCGGCGCATCCTGAGCTTACGCTTCGCTTAAATGTGTGGCAGAGTTTGGGGAGCCGGACGGTTATACCTGGTCGGCTTGTGCGAGGGCGGGGACGCGGCGCAGAAGCACCGTGAGCATGGCGGTGAGCAGCAGCACGAGAGGGACAGCAATCATGAGCCAGCCGAGAAGTGCCTGACCGGCCATCATGCCCATCTGCTCAAGCAAGCGCACGGAGGAGTGGCGGATAAGCTCGATGGGCGAGTGAGTGAGCATGCGGATATCGACGGCGCTGCGTGCGGCGAAGGGAGATATCCAGCCGCCGAGGCGTAGAAAAGGCACGATGAGCGCTACCTGCAGCGGCATGGCGAGGTAGTTGGCGGCTTGAATTGCCGGGAGGTTGAGCCGGAAGAGGACAGCGGCCATGGCGCAGAGGGCGGTGGGGATTCCGATGACTGGAATGCAGCCGAGCACGAAGCCCAGTGCAAGCGCGAAGGCGAGGCGGCGGGGGGCAATTCCCTGCTGCAGGGCTTGCCGCACGGCCTTTGGGGCTTGAAGTGCTTTCCAGTTGGGAAGGAAATTCCGCATCGCTACTCCCACAGTAGTGTTGATGCAGTGAATTACGCTTCAGGATGCAGTGAATCTTTCGTGACTGGAATCAAGTTGGGAATCTTTGTGCTTGTTTTGGACAGGGGAGGAGTTATAAGAGGCTGCGGCGGCGCAGTTCAGAGACGACCTGTTCGACTTTGAAGTCGAGGTCTTCGGAGCCGTCGAGCTTGAGGTCGGCGTGGATGGAAGAGGGGCGGACGTGTTCGATGCAGGCGGGGCGCACAGTTTCGGCGTACTGATGGCGCACGGATTCCTCGGTGCGGCCACGCTCGATGATGTCGCGGCGGAGACGGCGCTCGAAGCAGACTTCATCGCGGGTTTCGACGTAGACACGGAGCTGATAGAGCGGGAGCAAATCAGGATAGACGAGGGCGAAGAGGCCTTCGACGAGCAACAGCTTTGTAGGGCCGATGCGCTCGGTCTGGCCGGAGACGCGGGTGTGGGTTGCGAAGTCGTAGATGGGGCGGTCGATGGCTTCGCCGCGGGAGAGCGCGGCGACATGCTGCGCGAGGAGCGGGCTTTCGATGATGGCGGGGTCGTCGAAGTTCTGGAGAGCGCGCTCGGCGGGTGGCATGTGGGAGAGGTCGAGGTAGTAGCTGTCGAGCGGGAAATGGATGCCGTTGAAGGCGCGGGCGAGTTCGCGGGCGAGGGTGGTTTTGCCGGAGCCGGAACAGCCTGCTATCCCCAGGACTACTGTTTTTGCGGTATGGCTCACGTTCAGGATTGTGCTCCTGTGGTGAGGTGGTTGGCGATGCGCTCGGCAATTCTTGGAATAAGGCGCTTGAGTAGTGCAGCCAGCGTGTGCTCGACTTTGCGACCTGCTTCAAAGACCTCTTCGTGGCTGAGCTGGGTTTCGCTGAGGCCGGCGGCAAGGTTGGTGACGCAGGAGATGCCGAGGACTTCTATGCCCATGTGACGGGCGACGATGGTTTCCGGCACGGTGGACATGCCGACGAGCGTGGCTCCCATGGTGCGGAAGGCGCGGATTTCAGCGGGGGTCTCAAAGCTGGGGCCGGGGGTGGCGAGATAGACGCCTTCGTCCAATTGCCAGTTTTCTTCGCTTGCGGCCTGTTGCGCTAGGGCGCGGAGAGGCTTGGAGTACGTTTCCGTCATGTCGAAGAAGCGGAGGCCGGTGCCGGGCCGGGTGGCGAAGCGGGGTTCGTTGGGGCCGATGAGTGGGTTGAAGCCGAGTGCGTTGATGTGGTCGCTGAGGGCGACTAGCTGGCCGATGTGGAGGCCGGGGGCTATGCCGCCTGCGGCGTTGGTGAGCACCACGGCGCGGATGCCGGAGAGGCCGAGAACGCGCATGGGGAATGTTACCTGTTGCGGCATGTAGCCTTCGTAGAAATGCACACGGCCCTGCATGACAAGGGCGGGCGTACCATTGAGCGTGCCAGCGACGATGCGGCCGGTGTGGCCTTCCACTGTGGATTGCGGGAAGTGCGGGATTTCGGCGTAGGGAACGAAGATGGGGTTCTCTACTGCGTCGGCGACGGCGCCGAGGCCGGAACCGAGCACGATTCCGATTTGCGGCTGGAGAGAGCCGAGCCGGGACTGGAGAAATTTTGCGGCTTCTTGAACCTGGTCGTAGTAACTCATCGCCTTTGGGCTATTTTACAAGGGAGTGAACGGATGTGTGAGCAAGTCAGCAGGCCAGCGGGTCGGCAAGCCAGCGAGCGATACACTTGGGACAACACTCTTGTGGAGTTTGCTGATGAAAGAGATTGTCGCCGTTATCTTTGGGCTGGGGCTGGTTTGCAATGCGCTGCTGTTTGTGCCGCAGGTGATTGCCGTGTGGCGGAAGAAGACGGATGAGGGCGTGTCGCTGATTACCTTTGGCGGGTTCAGCGTGCTGCAGGTTATCGGGATTGTGCATGGGGTGTTTCAGCATGACTGGTCGCTCATTTTAGGCATGACGGCGAGCTTGCTGAGCTGCGGGACGGTTACGCTGCTGACGGCGTTTTACCGCATGAAGCGGCTGCAGCGCGAAGGGAGGGCGTGAGGCATGTGCCGGAATATCAAGATGCTTTTCAACTTCGATCCGCCGGTTACCGAGGCGGAGATTCATGCGGCTTCCCTGCAGTATGTGCGGAAGATTAGCGGGTTTGTGAAGCCTTCCAAGGCAAATGAAGCGGCTTTTGATGCGGCTGTGGATGAGGTTGCCGCGGCTTCTGCGCGGTTGCTTGGATCGCTGGAGACTGTGGCTCCGCATCGCAATCGCGAAGAGGAAGCGGCGAAGGCTAAGGCGCGTGGTGCGGCTCGGTTTGGGGGTTAAACGAGCGGTCCATCTCCGGCTCCAGTGCTAAACAATTAGTCTTGCGTCTTGAACTGATCCCAACCTGCGTCTTCGGTTTTTCTAGACTTTCGCGCAAATGAATACCAAATTGAACCCGTCTTGCTTGTCTCTATAGTCATCTTCTCCTTCACATGGCCACTTGGAACCACAATGAACTCGTCTAACCTCTTCTTTTGAGGGTCGCCTAGATTGACGAAAACATACATGTGAGACTCATCGCCCATTGTCTTTGCATTTGGGCTTAACAACCAAAAATTTGCATTTCCAGCATTTGTTTTTACCTGAACCGACCACGTCGTTTTGCACTGGTGATCGGTAACAAGTAAATCTGCTCCCGCAGCGCCACGTGAAGTAACAGACACAATCCAATTTCGCTTCGACAACTCAGCCGCAACTAAATACACGCCGACCATGCCGGTCATCTGACTTTTTGATGCCATTTTCCTATCCCAAAAACATTCCTGCAATTGATGCGGAGATGAGGTTGGCCATGGTTCCGGCCAGCATGGCGCGGATGCCTAGCTTCGCCAGATCGTTGCGGCGCTCGGGGACCAATGCGCCGATGCCGCCGATTTGCATTCCGATCGAGCCAAGATTCGCAAAGCCGCAGAGGGCAAAGGTGGCGATGGTGAAGGCTCGCGGGGAGAGCGTGGACTTCAACCCACCGAGTTGGATGTAGGCGATGACTTCATTGAGCGCCATGCGCGTGCCCAGCAGGTCGCCGATGGCGAGGCAGTCGTGCCACGGAACGCCGATGAGCCATGCTACGGGCGCGAAGACGAAGCCGAGGATTTGGCCGAGGCTCGATGGGAACCAGCCGAGGTGCATGTGAATCCAGCCGAGGAACATATCGAGCAATGCGACTAATGCAAGGAAGCTGATGAGCATGATGGCCACGTTCATGGCCAGCTTGCCGCCGTCGATGGTGCCGCGGGCGATGGCTCCGATGAGGTTTTCTTCCTTGTGCTGCTCGTCTTTGGGGATGACGACTTTGCCTTCTGTCGCTGGCGTTTCCGTTTCGGGCACGAGCATCTTGGCCATGAGGATGGTTCCGGGCGAGGTCATGATGACGGCGGACAGCAGGTGGCGTGCTTCGACGCCCTGCGAGATATACATGGCCATGATGCCGCCGGAGACGTGCGCCATGCCGCTGGTCATGATGGTCATTAGCTCGGAGCGTGTGGCCTTCGAGAGAAACGGGCGGATGGTAAGCGGGGCTTCGGTCTGGCCCATGAAGATGGAGGCCGCGACGTTCATGCTTTCCGCGCCGGAGATGCGCATGGTTTTGAGCATGATCCATGCAAGGGCACGGATGATGAACTGCATGAGGCCGATGTGGTACATGACCGCAAAGAACGCGGAGATGAAGATGATGGTGGGCAGGACCTGGAAGGCGAAGACAGAGCCGGATGCGGGCGCGATGAGTTTGCCGACGGCTCCGGCGCCGGGCTTGCCGAACTCCCCAAAGAGAACGTTGGTGCCGGCGTAGGTGGCGGACAGCATGCTGTTGACTACGCCGCCGGCCCAGGTCATGAACTCCTGGCCGAAGGTGAACTTGAGCACGAAGAAGGCGAAGAGCACCTGCAGGCCGAGGCCCCACGCAACGGTGCGCCAGCGGATTTTGCTGCGATTGGTAGAACCAAGCCACGCCGCCAGCAGGACGGCTGCAATGCCCAACAAGCCTGTAAATCTGTCCAAGAGGGCTCCTTCGGAGCTAGGGACTAAGGGACATAGGGACTAGGGACTAGAAAAACTGCTTGCTAGGAACATCAAATTGCGCAGAGCGTTATCGCGGAACGGAAAGCAGCTTGCGGCTTTGGACACACTGACTAGTCCCTAGTCCCTATGTCCCTTAGTCCCTGCCTTTCTGATTTACCTTAGCAAACTTGGCTAGATATTCTCCTGCTTTTTCTGCGGTGAAGGTGTGGCTGACTAACTGGCCTGCGTCGTGATTGGGCTGCTGGGCAATGTGGATAGCAGATTGGTAGAGCGCGATGGCTTCGTCGATATGTGCCTGACTGGTGCCGTAGAAGGTGGCGATGGGCTGGCCTTTTTCCACCCGCGCGCCGCGGCGGGCGTGGAAAACGATGCCTGCGTGCGGGTCTACGGGCTCACCGGCTTTCTCGCGGCCTGCGCCGGTGCGCTGCACGGCCCAGCCAATCTGCGTGGTGTCCATGGATGCGATGTAGCCGCTCTGCCATGCTGTCAGCTCGCGTGTTGCGGCGGGCTTGTGCGCGGCTTCCATGTTGTCGAAGAGGCGGATGTCGCCGCCTTGCGCTTCGACCATTTGCAGGAAGATTTTTTGTGCGGAGCCGTTGCTGAGTGCTTGCTCTGCTAGTTTGTAACCGCTCTCTGCTGTGTTGGCTTTGCCGCCGAGGTGAATCATCCATCCGGCGAGGATGAGGGAAAGCTCTCGCAGGTCTTCGCTTGCGGTGGGGCGTTCGCCGCGCAGCAACTGCATGCACTCGATTAGCTCAATCCAGTTGCCTGCGGTGCGACCCAGCGGCTGGTCCATGTCAGTGAGCAAGGCTACTGTGCGGGTGCCTGCGGCTTCCGCTGTGGCAACCATCAGTGCGGCGAGGAACTCTTCGTCTTCTCGCTTGCGGAGGAATGCGCCGGAGCCGGTTTTTACATCGAGCACTAGCGCATCAAGACCGGCTGCGAGTTTTTTGCTGAGGATGGATGCGCAGATAAGGCCGGCGTTTTCTACTGTTGCCGTGCGGTCGCGCAATGCGTAGAGGATGCGGTCGGCGGGGACCAGCTTTGGCGTCTGGCTGACGATGGATGCGCCGCACTTGCGCAGCACAGCTTCAAACTCTTCCAGCGAGAGAGCGGTGCGATAGCCGGGGATGGATTCCAATTTGTCCAGAGTTCCGCCGGTGTGGCCGAGCGCTCTACCGCTAATCATGGGAACGATGACGCCGCAGGCTGCGGCGATGGGTGCGACGAGGAAGCTTGTCTTGTCGCCTACGCCGCCGGTGGAGTGCTTGTCTACTGCTGCAACGCCAAGTGGCCTGGGGTTGAATTTTTCGCCAGAGTCGCGCATAGCCAGCGTTAAGGCGCGTACTTCATCAAGCGCGAGGCCCTTGAGCCATGCGGCCATGAGCCATGCGGCTAACTGGTCTGAGGGGATTGACTCATCTGCCGCACCTTTGACGAGGAATGCTATCTCGCGTTCGGTGAGCGTGAGGCCGTCGCGTTTTTTGCGGATGATATCTACCGCGTGAAGTGGTGTTTCCGCATTGCTGCTCATAAAAGGTTGCGCCTCACTTCAGTTTCATCTCGAAGCAGCATGGAAGCAGCTCGGCAAAGCTCATGGTTCGCGTGCCTTCTGAAGAGGGGAAGATGACCGGAGCGTCCGGATCTGCAAACTCGGCGAGCATCTGGCGACATGCACCGCAGGGTGGGCTGGCGGCTTCGTTGAGGTTCGCTACGGCAACTGCATGGATGCGAATTGTGGGACCGAACTCCGCGATGGCACGCACCAGTGCGGAGCGCTCGGCGCACATTGTGAGGCCGTAGCTTACGTTCTCTACGTTGGTGCCTGTAACGATGGAGCCGTTGTCCAGCCTGATTGCCGCGCCTACACGGAAATGCGAGTAGGGCGAATAAGAATGCTTCGCTACGCGGCGCGCTGCTTTGACCAGCAGGTCCAACTCTGCTTCGTTGACCGAATTGTTCTCCACGCTCTGCATGAGAATTTGAGGCTAGCACAGTTGGCGTGACTCATTCTGCGACGGTGCAACTTCTAATTACCTGTTCACAAACTCGCGCGTACCTGTTTTCCGCGCATGCTGCTCTGTTTTCGCTCAAGTTGGCGGGTATCCCTCCGATAAACGGTATTGAGTCTCAACACTACGCCTGCCTGAACGAGTGAACCCATGGATGAGTTGACGAGGGAGTTTCTAATTGAAAGCCAGGAAGGGCTGGACCGCATGGAGCGGTGCCTGACCGACCTTGAAGGCCGACCGGACGATAAAGAACTGTTGTCTGAGATCTTCCGCTCGGTGCATACCATTAAAGGCACTACGGGATTCCTTGGGTTCAAGCGGCTGGAGAAGCTGGCGCACTCGGGCGAAAACCTGCTTGGGCTTTTGCGCGATGGCAAGCTGACCGCTGAGCCGCACATTGTTACCGGGTTGCTGCAACTGCTGGATGGGCTGCGCTCGATTCTTCGCATTGTGGAAGAGACAGACGGCGAAGGCGAGGACAGTGACGGCGAACTGATTGCCCGGCTCGATGAGTTGCAAAAGCCGGCGGCTGCTCTGGATGCGTCAACGGCGGGGCTTGCTTCTTCACAGGTGATGAATCCGCTGCTGCTTGCAATTGAGCAGGCCAAGAAACAGGCGGAGGCCTCTGCGGTCAAGCAACTGCCGCAACTGACGAAGGTTGCTGTGACTGAAGCGGCGAAACCCGCCCCAGTCGCGGCTTCCGCGCAACCGGCACAGACTGCAAATGCAAACGCGAACTCCGCTGCGGAAAGCACGTTGCGTGTGGATGTGGCGCTGTTGAACCAGATGATGAACCTTGTGGGCGAGTTGGTGCTGACACGCAACCAGGTTCTGCAGGCTACCGCAGCCGACCCAAAGATGACGCTGCTTTCACGGCGGCTGGATATGGTAACGGCGGATTTGCGCGAGTCCGTAATGAAGGCGCGCATGCAGCCGGTTTCCAATATCTTTTCCAAGATGCCGCGCATTGTGCGCGACCTTTCGCAGCAGCTCGGCCGCAAGGTTCGGTTGGAGATGGAAGGGCAGGATACGGAGCTTGATAAGAGCTTGCTGGAAGCTATCAAGGACCCGCTCACGCATGCGGTGCGTAATTCTCTCGACCACGGCATTGAGCCGCCAGAGAAGCGCATGGCTGCCGGGAAGCATGCGGAAGGCACGCTGAAGCTGCGCGCGGCGCAGGAAGGCAGCCATGTGGTGATTGAGGTCTCCGATGATGGCGCGGGGATTTCACCGGAGAAGGTTCGCAACAAGGCAATTGAACGCGGGCTTATTACGGCAGAAGCTTCTGCGCATCTGCCGGAGCGCGAACTGCTGAACCTTATCTTTCTGCCGGGGTTTTCTACTGCCGCTGCTGTGACCAGTGTGAGCGGGCGCGGCGTTGGTATGGATGTAGTGAAGACCAACGTGGAAAAGATTGGCGGCAAGGTGGAGATTGAGTCGCGCATGGGCAAAGGCACCACGCTGCGGCTGCGTATTCCATTGACGCTGGCGATTATTCCCGCCCTGATTGTGCGCTCGCTTGAGCAGAGCTTTGCGGTGCCGCAGGGCGCGCTCTCGGAGCTTGTGCATGTTTCGGCTGAGAACGTTGCTGGCTCGATTGAGTGGATGGATAATGCGCCGCTCTATCGTTTGCGCGGGCAGTTGTTGCCGCTTGTTTTTCTTGACCGCATGCTGACGAAAGGTAAGGGAGGGCGCGGGCTTGAAGGGCGCGATGTCTTCATTGCCGTTCTTGATGTGGATGGGCGCAGGTATGGACTCATCATCGATAGCCTTGCCGACCCGGAAGAGATTGTTGTGAAACCGTTGAGCGCGGTGCTGAAGGATATTGGGCTTTACTCCGGTGCTACGGTGCTGGGCAATGGCGACCTCGCGCTGATTCTTGATCCAGGCGCGATTGCTGCTAAGGCTGGCGTGAGCATGAGCACGGAAGAGGCAGAGATGCAGCTTGAAGAAGCTGCGCAGGAAGAGGATCACGGCACAGAGTATCTACTTGTGGAAGTGATGCAGCGGCGCGCTGCGGTGCAGCTCTCGGATGTGTTGCGGATTGAGCAGGTGCCCTTCTCTCGCATTGAGTACATGGGCATGCGCCCGGTGCTCAACTTTGACGGACAGCTTCTGCCTGTAGAAGATGCGGGCGGTATTTTGCAGCAGGCGCATGGTGAGATGCAGCTCATCATTGTTGTCTGCCGCGATGGCAATCGGCAGGTGGGAGTGGCTGTTAGCAATGTTCTGGATGTTGCGGCGGGCAGCGAGTTGTTTGAGTCCGGAGCGGCACAGGCTGCGCCAGGCGTCACGCTGCTCAAAGACCGCGTGACGAACATTGTGGACCTTGGCAGTGTGGCTCCGCTTGAGATGCAGCAGGCCACGGAATCGTGGGAATCGTATAGCCCGGCATTTGTGGAGAGCGCAGGATGAGCACACAGGCATCGCAGAAACACGCCGCGGCCTCGCAAACAGCGGAGGTCTGCTCCTTTCACCTTGGAGATGGGCTTTTTGGATTACCCATCTCTCACATTCTTGAAATTGTTGGCGGAGCCAGGCCGGAGAATGTGCCGCTTGCACCGTCCTTTGTTGGCGGGCTGGTACATTATCGCGGGGATGTGTTGACGGCTGTCAGCGCACGCAAGCTGCTTGATATGCCGCCGCTGGAAGGCAAGATGCCGGACCTGCTGGTAGTCGAGGGCGCGAACGGATGTTTTGGCCTGCTTGTGGATTCCGTGCGCGAGGTGCTTACCGTGGAGCAGGAATGCTTTGAACAGAATCCGTCTACGGTGCATGAGCGCTCGAAGGAGCTGTTTGCGGGTGCGTACAAGCTGAAGGACAAGCTGATGGTGATATTGAATCGCGAGTGCATCGACCCGCTTGAACTTGCGAAGGTCAACTAGAGCACGAGGGGCCTGGAGAGTTTATGCGAGCGCTTATCGTTGATGATTCCCGCTTTATTCGCATGCACCTGCGCGGCCTGCTCGCGCTGCGCGGAATTGAATGTGCCGAGGCTGCCGATGGCATGCAGGGGCTTGAGGCATTGCGCAACTCCGCGCCGTTTGATTTTGCGCTGCTTGACTGGAATATGCCGGGCATGACGGGACTCGACATGCTGAAGCGCATGCGCGCTGAGGGCTTCACTTCCGTGAAGGTGCTGATGGTGACCACGGAAGATGAGAACGACCACATTCTGCGCGCACTGGAAGCAGGTGCGGATGAGTACCTGATGAAGCCATTTGAAGAAGAGGCGCTAACCGATAAGCTCGCGATGCTGGGCCTGGTGGAGGCGTAAGATGCCTGGGCCTCCTGGAGTGCTGCGCACACGTGTCCTTATTGTGGATGACTCGGCGGTGATGCGCAGCTTGCTGCGCTTTGTTGTTTCCAAAGAGCCTGCCTTGGAAGTAGCCGGAACCGCGTCTGATGGACGTTCTGCGTTGAATGCGCTTGGCATGCTGAAGCCGGATATTGTGCTGCTGGATGTGGAGATGCCCGTGATGGATGGGCTTGCCACGTTGAAGGCAATGCGTGAGCGCGCACCGAAGCTGCCTATCATTATGTGCAGCGCGCTGACGCAGCGCGGCGCTACGGTGACGATTGAAGCGCTTGCGGCGGGTGCATCGGATTATGTTGCCAAGCCTGCAGGGCAGGAGAATCGCGAAGCCGCTACACTGGCGCTTACGCGGGAACTGATTCCGAAGATTCGTGCGTTGACGGCACGGCGTAGTGCCAATTTTGCTGCCAGGTTAGAGCGCTTGCCTTACAAGCAAGTGGTCCAATCTGGCATGGTTCCTGCACGCCCTATTGCGCGGCGGACTGCGCCGGCGGTGCTGGCAATTGGTGTTTCTACGGGAGGGCCAGCGGCGCTCGACATTCTGCTGCCTGCGCTGCCTGCTTCGTTTCGATTGCCTGTGCTGATTGTGCAGCACATGCCGGAGATATTTACGCGCCAGCTTGCGGAGCGGCTTAACACGCGCTGTCCGCTGCATGTTTGCGAAGCGGAAGAGGGCTTGCCTGTGACAGCAGGCAACGTCTACATTGCGCGGGGCAACTGGCATATGCGGCTGCTGCATGGGGCGGCGCATGGGACACCTCCGGCGCTGCATCTTACGCAGGAGCCGCAGGAAAATCATTGCAGGCCCGCGGTGGATGTTTTGTTTCGCTCGGTTGCACAGATTTATGGGGCATCCACGCTGGCCGTGATGCTGACCGGCATGGGCTACGACGGGCTGGCCGGATGCCGCATGCTGCATCAACTTGGCGCAACCATCCTTGCGCAGGATGAAGCTACCAGTGCTGTATGGGGCATGCCGGGCTCGGTTGTTCATGCAGGGCTTGCGCATGCAGTTTTGCCGCTTCCTATGCTTGCGCATGAGATTTTGCGCATCACACAGACTTCCTATACAGAAGCTCAGCCACTTCATGAAAAGGCGGTATAGCGTGGAATCCGTTACCAACGCATCTTTTCCGCCCAGTGCGCAATCGGGCCCCGGTCATGACTTGCAGCGTTCTGCTGATTTCGACTATCTGCGCGAGATGGTGCAATCGCTTTCGCATAATGTTCTCGACCCCTCACGCGATTATCTTTTTGAGACGCGGCTGGCACGGCTATTGCGCAATTACGGCATGCGCAGCATTCGAGAGCTTGTCGAGAAGCTGCGTGCGCACAAAGATGCCTCGCTTGAGCATGCCGTAGCTGAGGCCATGACCATCAATGAGACCAGCTTCTTTCGCGATGGGCGCCCCTTTGAACTGATGCGCACGCAGTTGTTGCCCTCCTTGATTGAGAAGCGGCAGAAGACGCGCCGACTGCGCTTCTGGTCGGCTGCGTGCTCTACGGGGCAGGAGGCTTATTCGATTGCCATGCTGCTGCGCGAGCACTTTGCGCACCTTGGCATGTGGGATATTCGCATTGAAGGAACGGACTTTACCGCGGAGGTGGTGGCACGGGCTGCGGCGGGACGCTATCAGCGCATTGAGATTAACCGCGGCCTGCCTGCGCGGAGCCTTGTTCAGTTTTTTGACCACGCGGGAGAGGAGTGGATTGTGAAGCCTGAACTGCGGCAGATGTGCAGCTTTCGCAGGGCGAATCTCTGCAGGCTGCCGCTTCCCTTCCTTGAAAAATTCGATATTATCTTTTTGCGTAACGTGATGCTTTATTTTTCGCATGAGACGCGGCGCAAAGTGCTTGCCGAGGCGCATCGCTTGCTGGCTCCGGATGGCGTGCTTTTTCTTGGGTCGAGCGAACAGCCTTCGGATATGTCGTTGTGGAATCCGATTCTTACGGGCGGGACTTGCCACTATACGCCTAAGCAGAGCGCATAGCTTTGGGCTGTTTTTCAGGGAGCGATTGTACGAACTCGATTGCAGAAGCAATCAGCTTGCGGCGCAGTGCGTCGTCTCCACAAGCGTCGATGGTGGCGCGAACCCAGCCGCGCATACGTTTTTCACGCATCTTCATGGGGATAACTCCGGGCAGCTTGAGCGCCCATGCTTCGTTGGCTTCGCCGATGCGGGCAAGCATGCCGACGTTACGCGCGCCGAGCAGCAGTTTGCCATCGAGCAGCCATGCCCAGCCGCCGAACATTGCTTTGCCGCTTATGCCGGAGATGCCGTCGAGATCGTCATTGATGATGGTTTCGAGGCCCTTGTCGCGTGGCATTGGCTTGTTCTCCTCGCGTGTTGCATTACGATTCGAGCAGTTGCTTGACTGCTTCATGCAGACGTTCGGTTATCTGCACTTCAGTTGCGTCGTGCGCGAAGGTTATTGGCTCTCCTACTCGGACTTCAATCTTGCCGGAGCGGAACCAACCTCTTCCCTGCTGCTTTAGCTCGCCTATTCCGCGCAATGCTACGGGAAGTACGGGGACATTCGATTGCTTCGCGAGCAGGCCGATCCCCTGACGGAATGGGGCAAGCGTGCCTGTTGCCGAGCGCGTGCCTTCCGGAAAGACGAGCACGCTGTAGCCACGGTCTAGCGCTTCGCCAGCGTGCGCGAAGCTGCGCTGGAAGTCACGCGAGCGCGGCAACGGGAAGACGTTGTAGAGCGCGGTGAGCAGGAACCATGCCAGCGGGCCGAAGGGCGTGAACTGCTGATAGCGCGGGCCGCGATTTGGGTTGCGCCAGTTGCGATAGTCGTCGAGCATTTCGCCGGACATGGCCGAGGCCATGTGGCGGCTGAGCTTGCCAGGGAGCGCGTATTGCACGAGGGGGCCGTCGTAGGTGCTGACGTGGTTGGCGATAATCAGCATGGGGCCGGAGTGGGCGGCGAGCAACTCCAGATTGTGCGGCATGGTGACTTTGGGCGCACCGAGCAGCCATGTTAGCGGCCTTGCAATCGTCTCCTGAAAGAAGGCGCGCACCACGCGCACTGGCCGCGACCATGGCCAATGCGGATAGATGTAGGTTCGCGATTTTGGCTCGACTGCTGCGGGAGCTGTGGCCGTTGCGGTTTGTATATTGGCGGCGAATTCCGTTGGGAGTGGGGCTGCGTCGCTTGCAGAGCCGCCGCCTACCAGTGCGCGCAGGTCGCCTAGTGTTTGCACATCTTCCAGCAGGCCGCTTTCCGGCGACATGCCTAGTTTCTGCTCGATTGCCGCGGCGAGTTGCACGCGGCCCAGGCTGTCGAGATGCAGGTCTTCGTCAAGGCGTAGTTCATCGCCGGCAGTGTGCGGCGTTTCTCCGGTGATATGCACGATGAGTTGCAGAAGCCAGTCCGATGTGGCGGCGAAGGCTACATCCGGGCGTATGCCGAGGCGTGCTGCTTCCACGCCATGAACCCATTCGGCTACGGCTTTGCGGCGAACTTTTCCGGTGGAGGTACGCGGCAGGTCAGGCTCGGGCCATAGCAGCCAGCGGCGTATGCGCTGGAAGTCGGCTAACCTGGTGTTGGCTTGTGCGATTACGTCCGCTGCTCCCTCTGCCGCGCCGCGCATGGCGAGGACTGCGCATGGCTCGGGGCCTTGCTGCGTTTCCAGCGCGACGACTGCACAGGATGCTACGCCGAGTTGTTCTTCGATGACGGCTTCGAGGTCTTCCGGATGAATGTTGACGCCGGATGCGGTGACGATGACTTCGCTTTTGCGGCCAAGGAATTTCAGTTCGCCGGTTTGTTGGGTTTCGGCGAGGTCTCCGGTTGCGAGCCACTCGCTTTCGCGCTGGCGAAGCTGGCCGCCGGACCATGTGGCTGTCGAAATCATGGGGCCTTTGACGAGGACTTCTCCGTCTGCACCGATTTTGACTTCGCGACCGGGGAGCGGCTTGCCGATGGTTCCCTTTGCGACGTGGAAGGGATGATTGAGCGTGATGAGCGCAGTGGTCTCGGTCATGCCGTAGCCCTGCACGACGACGAAGCCGAGAGCGTTCCAGAACTCTTCGACAGCGGGAGCGAGCGCACCGCCGCCGGAGATGAGCGCCCAAAACTTGAAGCCCACGGTGCGATGCACGTCGCGGAACCACATCCATTTTTTCCAGCCTAGCTTGCCTGCGGATTTGCCTTTTGCCTGCGCTAAGCGGTCGGTGAGGTCTGGGATGGTGGCTTCAAGATGAGTTTTGAGCAGTGCAAAGACGCGGGGGACGGCGGCGAGGACAGATATGCGCTCGCGCTGGATGGTTTCGATGAGGCGCTGGGCGACGAGGCGGCTTTCAAAATGCACTTCGGTGCGGAAGATGGGGGGAATCCAGAGGCCCATGGTCTGGCCGAAGACGTGGCTCAGCGGCAGCGTGTGAAGGAAGCGCACTGGATGCACGTATTTTTCGTAGCGGAGATATTTTTGCGCGGCGTCTTCAATGGGGCCTACGCTTGCGAGCACGTTGCCGTGCGTGAGAACTACGCCCTTGGGCTCGCCGGTAGTGCCGGAGGTAAAGAGGATTTGCAGCGGGGTTTCGCGGCTCAGGCTTTCGATAGCGCCAAGCTCGTTGCCTGGCATCATGGTTAGCCAGTTGTCGAAGACGATGTGCGGGAATGTGGTGGGGAGCTGCTTGAGCAGCGCGGCGTCGCCGACGGCTAGTTTGGGCTGTACGTCTGCGGCTACGCGGGTGGCGAAGTCCGCGCTGCCGTAGGCGTCGAGGGGAACGGCCAGAACGCCACGCAGGATGCAGCCGTGCATGGCTGCGATCCATTCGGCGGAGTTTTCTCCCCAGAGAAGAACGCGGTCGCCGGGGCGCACGTCCTGCGCTGCCAGCAACGCGGCAAAGCGCCGGGCAAGATGCGCAATCTCGCCGTAGGTTGTGGCGCGACGGCGGTTGCCTTCCATGCGCACCACGGCTGTCTCGTGCGCATAACGGAGAAAATCGTCAACAAGTGTACCCAGATGCTCGCGCATAGCTTCGCTGCATCATGGTAGCGTGTGAAGCCCTGGTTGTGGGAGGACGGGAGGCGGGAGAGCTGGCGGTATGGATATCCCAGGTCCCCAACTGCAAGGACCTGGGCACCCACGGTATGGGTTTCCCGCCCTTCTGCAAAAAACGCAGAAGGATGGGGTACGGGGCTTTGGTGCGGACTAGTCGCCTGCGCCGATTTCCTGCGCGAGGGTGTCGGTTATGCCGGATTCACGCGCTGCCTGTGCTTCTTCGAGCATCTGCTGGTCGGCGAAGCGATAGCCCACGTAGATGTCCGTGAGCAGGTAGAGCGGGTGCGCGGGGTCGTCTTCCAGCTTTTTGCGAAGCTGGCGAACAAAGGTGCGCAGATACTCGACTTCTTCGCGGCAGTCCGCGCCCCATACGGCGGTCAGCAAGCGTGCATAGGTAACAACGCGACCTGCGCGGCTCATGAGGCAGTGGAGAATGTCGAATTCCTTGCGGGTGAGGTGAATGGGCTGGCCGCGCTTGGTGACAAGGCGGCGCGGCGGATTGAGGCGGATATTGCCAATCTCAATGGGAGCGTCGTCGGGGCGCTGCGGCTGGTGCACGCGACGTACGGTGGCCTTCATGCGGGCCACGAGCTCACGCACGCTGAAGGGCTTGGTCACGTAGTCGTCCGCGCCGGCTTCGAGGGCGTGAACTTTTTCGTCCTCGGTGTCGCGCACGGTGAGCATGAGCACGGGCAAGCGCGGAGAGGCTGCGCGAATACGCCGCAGCGTCTCCAGACCGCCGATTCCGGGCATGTTTACGTCAAGCAACACTACGTCATACGGCTCGGCGCGCAGCATTTCCAGCGCGATTTCGCCACGTGAAGCTTCGGCCACCTCAAAGCCCAGCTCGGCCAGCGAGGGACGGAGCGCCCGCCGGATTGCCGGTTCATCATCCACAATCAAAACGCGCAGTGCTGCCTGCGTCTGTGTCATAGAGCCCTACTCCTCTCGTGTAGTACATCTCTTTCGTTTTGGGGAATCAAAGGGATTGCTGCAAAAAACGTGGTGCCTTCTCGCTCTCCGCTGGCTACCCAGACGGAGCCGCCATGTGCCAGTGCGGCGCGCTTGGCTACGGAAAGCCCGATGCCTGTGCCTCCGGCCATGGCCACGCCAGACGCCGACCGGAAGAAGCGATCGAAGACGCGCTCGCGGTCTGCCTGCGGAATGACAGGGCCAAAGTTCTGCACGGAGAAAATCACTTCCTCTCCTACCTGCTCGGCGCGCATGACAATGGGCGTGCCGACATCGGAATACTTGCAAGCGTTTTCAACGTATTGCGTGAGCATGAGCGAAACCAGCTGGCGGTCGCAGAGGACCGGAATCTCTTCTTTCGGAATTTGAAGCTGTGCATCGGCAGTGCGCTCTCCGAGCAGCGACCATGCTTCTTCCATCAGCGCGGCTACAGGAACCGAGGCTACCTGCAGCTCGTAGGCCAGCTTTCTGTCGTCGCTCTCGGCCAGCCGGGCGGTGCGCAGCAGGCGGGTAGTCAGTTCACTGAGGCGTTGCGCCTGCTCATCTATGAGAGCGACGAGCTCAGACTGGCCGGGGGAGAGCTGACGCATCTCCTGCAGGCCGCTGGCTGCCGCACGGATTGCCGTGAGCGGCGTTTTGTAAGCATGGGCGAGGCCGTCGAGCACAGCGGTGCGCATGCGCTCGGCTTCGCGCTCGGCTTCGATGCGGCTTTCATTGGCCGTGGCGCGGTAGCGGTCAAAGGTGATTGCCACCAGGTCGGCGATGGCGTCGCCTGTCATGGCGCTGATTTCGCCACGCATGACGAGACTACCTACGGGAACCGAGCCAAGATGCAGCACGCGGCGGCTGATGCCGGTTGTGGGGTCGTCCGAGGTGGTTTCAAAGAGGTAGACGTTCTGCGCCAGCTCGCTGGGATCAATGCCCCACTCGCCCGCTTTGTAAACGGCGTGCAGGTCGCGGTCAAAGATGGCGACTGCTTCCGGCGCAAAGATTTCGTGAATCAGCTCGACGAGCTTCGGTCCCGGCTCCTCATGCAGGTCAATATGCAACGTACATCGCGTGAGCGTGTAGAGGTTGCGCATCTCCTGTTCGGCGGAGTT
>NZ_JBZYWK010000010.1:0-157221 GCF_059115385.1 Occallatibacter sp. FHG110214_02
TGCGGCGGGGATAGAGGAAGAACAGCCATACGGCTGCGGAGAAAAGCACAATCAGCACGACTATGGCGATTACGGCACGGGCAATCCATTTCCGCATTCGGTGCACCTCAGTGCTGCGGCAGTATACGCAGTGGAATGCGGAGTGGTTCACGGCAGGTGTTTCAGAGGAACGAAACACCTGCCATGACCGGATTAGGTTTTCAGGATGCGGATTCCACCGCAGAAGCAGCCGGCTTAGCCGGTTGGCCACCGATTGCCTCGATAAGCGCGCGCATCTCGGTTAACAGGCTCGAGAAGTCGAAGGAAGCAAGCCCGGTACGTGTGAGTTCGAGAATGCTTTCCGCCTCCTCTTTGCGCCCGGCGAGGATGGATTTTGCTGCGGAGGTGGTAAGCGCCATCCGCAGGATTTGGCTCTGCTGCTGCTGGGCCACGGCATTGTGCATGGCGAGAGCGATGGAGTGAACGAACGCCTGGTATGCAGCCACCCGAAAAACGCTGGTATCGGAGCTGCCCAGGATTGCCTGAATCTGCGAAAAAGCATCCAGAACCTGATCGTTCAACGCAGAGCCGGACGAGGGAGGAACCGGGTTGGCGGATAAAGCTGGAGGTGCCTGTTCGTCCGGCATGGCTTATTCGCGCTCCGACGCTTCGGTTTTGTCGGATGCCTGCGTGCTGCCGACGGGCGCGTGAGCCCGGGAGAGCAGGCTAACGCTCCGAGTGGTGGCTGCCTGGGCGAGAATCGTGGTCTGTTGCTGGGCGAGCGTTATGTTTTGGGCGGCGTTGGCCAATGCCTGAGCAGTGGCCTGGTACAGATTGGCAAGCGCCACAGTGGGTGCATCTCCCAGCACCTTGAGGCCAGCTTGCGTGACGGAATCCGTGATCTGATCGTTGACTTCTGTGGGAAACATGTCCCCTCCTGTTGTATTGCCGTCAGTTTCAGGCGCGGTCTGAACTTCGTTGGTTGGATTTTTGCTGCTGTCGCTTTTCGACTCGGCAGTTTCCGCTTCCTTCGAGGCAGGATGCGGGTCCGATGGAGTCCCGGGGCTGGCATCTCCGGCTTGTGCAGGCGTGGCCGGTTGTTCCGCCGGCGTGCCGGACGTTGTCTCATCGCTCATGACGCTGCTCCTTATCCTGCACTTTGCAGGAAAGTAAGTGTTGAACGAATCATGCGTTGAGAGATGGCTAGCCTAACAGGGTATCCAGGCAAGCCGTGGTTACGGACTGCGCAAGGATGGATGCCTGTTGCTGGGCGGCTGTGGCGTTGTGCGCTGCGTTGGCAAGCGCCAGGGAGGTCGCCTGATACAACGTCGATATGGCTATGGCGGGGGCGTCGCCCAGAACATTCAGATTGGCTTGGGTAACGGCGTCTGTGATCTGGCTGTTTACGGCTGTAGGATCGGCCAAGGCAGTGTCTCCTCAATACTCAGTGCTGCATTGCGACCAACGTACATTGCGCTGGAATGCAAACGTAGAATGCAGAATTGGAGTGCACTGGGGGTAGCGAAGGTAGCTTCGCAGTTATGCGAAGGCGTGTCAAGCGACTGACCGTGAAAACACGATGATTTTGGTTTTAGCTGTACGGGATGGTTCAATCCTTCTACTGTTTGGCTCGATTGCGTCCTGGTCGTGGAAGGCTCTGCCATCGGGATAAGCATGGCAACGGTTTGACGCAGCCCACACAAGGAACATAGCTTGAGATGAGATGCGCAATGAATACTGACACCGATTCACAGAGGATTCGATGAAGAAGACACTTTTCTCGAGAGCGGGGAGAAGCATCGCGGCAGTGACGCTTCTGGCGCTCGCATGGCATGCGGCTGGCGCGCAGGACCTAAAGAGTTTTGAACAGCGCATTACCACGAAGGTGTTGCCGAACGGGTTGACGCTGTTGGTGTGTGAACGGCCTGAAGCTCCAGTCTTCAGCTATGTGACCTATGTGGATGCTGGCGATGTGAATGACCCTTCGGGCGACAGCGGGCTGGCGCATATGTTTGAGCACCTGGCCTTCAAGGGCACGACGGAGATTGGCACGAAGGACTATGCCGCCGAGAAGGTTGCTCTCGAAAAGGTTGAGGCCGCGAACAAGGCTTATGAGGCGGAGAAGCTGAATCCGCTGGGGGCGAATCCTGAGAAGCTAAAGGATCTGCAGGCGAAGTTCAAGGCTGCGCAGGATGAGGCGCATCAGTATGTGATTCCGAACCAGTTTACGGAAGTGGCGGAACGCAACGGGGCCGAGGGGCTGAACGCAGAGACGGGGCTGGACTCGACGGAGTACTTCTGGTCGATGCCAGAGAATCGCTTTGAGCTGTGGGCGTGGCTGGAGAGCAGCCGGCTTGCGGATGTGGTTCCGCGTGAGTTCTACAAGGAGCGCGATGTGGTGCTGGAAGAGCGGCGCATGCGCACGGACTCCAATCCGATTGGGCGGCTGGTTGAGCAGTTTCTGGCTACGGCTTATGTAGCGCATCCCTATGGGCGCAGCAGCATTGGCTGGCCGAGCGAGGTGAGCCAGATTACGGCGACGGAGGCGATGGAGTTTCACAAGAAGTACTACGTGGGCTCAAACCTTGTGGTGGCCGTGGTGGGAGATGTGAAGGCCGCTGAAGTGATGCCGGTGCTTGAGAAGTATTTTGGCCGCGTGCCGGGCGGGCCGAAGCCGGAAGATATGACCACGGTTGAGCCGCAGCAGTTTGCGGAGAAGACAGTCTTTATTCGCGAGCAGTCACAGCCGTTTTATATCGAGGGCTATCACAGGCCGAATTATCGCGATCCTGATGATGTGGTGTATGACGCGATTGCGGACATCATGTCGAATGGGCGTGTTTCGCGACTGTATCGCAGCCTTGTGCGCGATCAGCAGATTGCCGCGGAGGCGCAGGGGTTCAGTCCGTTTCCGGGAGACAAGTATCCGGGGCTGTTTGCGTTTTATGCTTTTCCGCTGCCGGGGCATACGCCTGCGGAGATGCGCGATGCGATTCACAAAGAGATTGAGAAGTTGAAGACGACGGACGTGAGCGACGAAGAGCTGCAGATGTACAAAACGCGCACGCGGGCTTCCCTGCTGCGTGGATTGGCAGACAACCAGGGGCTTGCGAATGCTCTGGCGGAGTATCAGACACGCTTTGGCGATTGGCGTGAGCTCTTCCGGGAATTGGACAAGGTAGACAAGGTGACGAAGGCGGATATTCGGCGCGTGGCGAATAAGGTGTTTGTGGCCAGCAACCGGACGAGTGCGTGGATTGAGACGGAGACGGCGAGCGCGGGCAAGAATGGCGGTGCGAAATGAGGATTCAGGGTACGGGGTACAGGGTGCAGGGTACAGGATTGCGTATTGCGTTTGCGGGCGTGCTTGCTGCTGTGGTTGCGGCTGGATCTTCGATTGCTGGGGCACAGCAGGAAAAGCCATGGGAGAAGATTCCGATTCCGGCGCTGAAAGAGTTCAAGCCGCAGATGCCGAAGCGCGTGGAACTGAAGAACGGGATTGTGCTTTTTCTGCAGGAAGACCATGAGCTGCCGTTTATCTCCGGGTCGGTGCTGATTCCGGGCGGGGCGCTGGATGAGCCTACGACGAAGATTGGGCTGGTGGATCTTTATGGCGAGTCGTGGCGCACGAGCGGCACGGCGAAGATGAGCGGCGACCAGATGGACGATTTTCTGGAAGCACGGGCGGCGCACATTGAGACCAGTGGCGGGGATAATTCGACGTCACTCTCCTGGGAGTCGCTGAAGGGCGATGCTGATTCGGTCTTTACTCTGGCGCTGGACTTGTTGCTGCATCCGAAGTTCAATGCGGAGAAGCTGCAACTGGCACAACAGCAGGAGGCCGCGGCGATTGTTCGGCGCAATGATGATGAGGCCGGGATTGCGGGACGCGAGGCGGCGAAGCTGGTCTATGGCGCGAAGAGCCCGTATGCGCGGCAGCCGGAGTTGGCTACGATTGGTGCGGTTACGGTTACAGATCTGGATGCGTGGCATGCGCGAACGATTGGCAGCAAGCTGATTGTTGCGGTAAGCGGTGATTTTGACTCGGCGGCGATGGAGGCGAAGCTGCGTGCAGCTTTTGAGGCACTGCCGCAGACGAAGGCGTTGCCT
Source organism: Occallatibacter sp. FHG110214_02 (assembly GCF_059115385.1). Lineage (NCBI taxonomy): Bacteria > Pseudomonadati > Acidobacteriota > Terriglobia > Terriglobales > Acidobacteriaceae > Occallatibacter > Occallatibacter sp. FHG110214_02. The sequence continues at coordinate 4,090 of NZ_JBZYWK010000010.1, forward strand.
GCGCGGCATGATAGCTTTGCGGACGCTTCGCACGCGGTCTACTTTGTGGACAAGCAGGATGTGAACCAGTCGAATATCCAGATTGTCGGGCTGGGTACGGACAGGCGTAACCCGGACGTGCCGACGCTGGCGGTGATGAATGACATTCTGGGAGGCGGGTTTGCGAGCCGGCTGTTCCAGAAGGTGCGCACCGAGTTGGGGCTTGCTTATGCAGTGGGCGGCGGGATGGGGTTTGATTATGACCATCCGGCGCTGTTCAATGTGGAGGTGCTGACGAAGAGCGCTTCCACCGTGGACGCGACGAAGGCGGCTCTTGACGAGATTGGCGGGCTGACTACGCGGCCCTTTACCGAGGAAGAGCTGAAGAGGGCGAAAGAGAATATCTTGAACTCCTTCCTCTTCCGCTATGACACGCGGGAGAAGGTGCTTGCCGAACAGGTGCGGCTGGAGTTTTATGGGTATCCGTCGAATTATCTGGAGACCTATGAAGCGGCGATTCGCAAGGTGACGGTGGCGGACCTGGATGCGGCGGCGAAGAAGTATATTCATCCGGACAAGCTGGCGGTGCTGGTTGTGGGCAACAAGGGCGAGATTCAGCCGGGGCTGGATGCTTTGAAGCTTGGCGCGGTGCATTCCGTTGATATCACAATTCCCGGCGCGCCAGCGGGCGGGCCCGGCGGTGGAGGAGAGCAGTAGTGAGCGTGGAGAAGGCAACTTCCAAGGTGGAACTGGCGGAGCAGGACCGCAAGCTGCATGCGGAGACTGCGCTGCGGCTAATGGAGGCCGGCGTGACGATCTACCGGCCTGACACCTGCGTGATTGACGCGGGGGTGAGCGTGGCTCCGGGCACGGTAATTGAGCCCTATGTCCAACTGCTGGGGAATACGACGGTTGGGACGGGGTGCCGGATTCGCTCGTACACGGTGATTGAGAACTGCACGGTGGGCGACAACGTGATTGTCCGGCAGAACTGCGTGCTTGAGGATTCCGCGCTGCGCGATGGTGCAGATATTGGGCCGTTTGCGCGGCTACGGCCCGGCGCCGAGGTGTGCGAAAACGCACATGTGGGCAACTTTGTGGAGTTGAAAAAGACACGGCTGGGCAAGGGAGCGAAGGCTGGTCACCTGGCCTATCTTGGCGATGCCGAGATTGGCGAGGGCGTGAATATTGGCGCGGGCGTGATTACCGCGAATTACGATGGTTTCAAAAAGTCACGCACGGAGATTGGCGACAGGGTTTTTGTCGGGAGCGATTCAATATTGGTGGCTCCGGTTTCTGTTGGGGAAGGCGCGTTAATTGGCGCGGGGTCTACGATTACCCGCGACGTGCCGGCGGATGCGCTTGCGGTGGGCCGGGCGCGGCAGGTTACCAAGGAGAACTGGGCTGCTTCGCGGAGGGAGCGGTTGCAGCAGGAGAAAGAACAGAACAAGGCATAAACAGATTAGATGTTTCGTTATGGGAAAATTGGCCTGCTAAATTGGCTGAAAAATGGACACATTTCTGCACCTTAAATCTATGAGACGTCGTCTGTATATCAGAACAGTACGTTGCTGGTGGTTTCTGTAGCTTTTCCTTGCATGCAGGCGAGAAGATAATGCTTAGACCATCCGATAGATCCCATAATCGGTTATGGCCGCGGTTCGACTCAGGCAGCGTCCTGAGCGTAAAACCGGCCTTAACAAAATGTAGATTGATTCGACTAGAAACAATTCCATTCCGGGTTGCCAACAACGGAAAGGTTGCCTGAAATTGGAAGGAACGGGCATGAAAAGAGCCGGAAGAAATACGGTATATCCCCCCCTTGAGCACGCTGACGAGCGCTCTTCTGGCTGCACACAGATTCTTGTTGTAGACGATGAACTAGACTCCCGATCGCTGATTACAACTACGCTGAAGAAGCGCGGCTACCGGGTGCATTCTGCAGTGAGCGTGCGCGAAGCTGTGGAGTTGCTTGAGCGTGAGGCGTTCGACCTGGTGCTCACGGAAATCAATATGCAGACCGGCAGCGGGCTTGCCTTGCTGGAGCGCACGCACACGGCGCAGCCGCATCTTCCGGTGGTGATTGTTACGACGGTTGACGATATTGCGGTTGCCATTGATGCCATGCGGCGCGGGGCGTATGACTATGTGCTGAAGCCGTTCCGGCGCGAGAGCCTTATGGCTGCTGTTGAGCGGGCGCTGGTGCATGGACAGGCGGCGCATGCGAATCGCAGCTACCAGCAGGACCTGGAACGCACTGTGCAGGCACGCACGGAGTTGCTTGAGCAGGCGATGAAAGACCTTGAGCACTCCTACGACATTACGCTGGAGGCCCTGGGCGATGCGCTGGATTTGAAGGACGCGGAAACCGAAGGACACTCCAAGCGCGTGACGGCCTACACGATTGTGCTGGCGCGTGCGATGGGTGTTGGGCCGGAGGAGATTAAGACCATTGCTCGCGGGGCGTTTCTGCACGATATCGGCAAGATGGCGATTCCGGATGAGATTTTGCGCAAGCCGGGGCCGCTGACGGAAGCGGAACAGGCGGTGATGCGCGAGCATTGTGCGCGAGGATATAACATTCTGCGGAAGATTCCGTTTTTGAATGAGTCCGCGGAGATTGTTCTCTCGCACCAGGAACGCTTTGACGGCAGCGGCTATCCTACGGCGCTCAAGGGGATGGATATTCCGCTAGGGGCACGGATTTTTGCGGTAGCGGATACGCTGGACGCAATTACGAGCGACCGGCCTTATCGCTCTGCCAATGGGTTTGACGTTGCACGCGCGGAGATCCTTCGCTGCTCCGGTACGCAGTTTGATCCGGCTGTTGTGGAAGCGTTTACCAAGATTCCCGATGAGTTGTGGCGCGCGCTGCGGGAGGAGATTACCGGGCAGCATAAGCGCTTTTCTACATTTGAGATTGCGGCTACGCAGCCCGATGAGCCGATTGCGGCCAAGTAGTTTTCTTTGCGGGTTATTCGTTTAATTCTCTGACTTGAATGCTGCTATCGCGGCCTGGCCTAGCGCTAGGCCGCCGTCGTTGGGCGGCACTATGCGGTGAGTTAAAACCTGAAATCCTTCTTTTTCCAATGCTTCCGCTGCGAGGCGCGTTAAGAGCACATTTTGGAAGACGCCGCCGGTGAGTCCGGCTGTGTTGATTCCTGTTTGTGTGCGCAGATTGACGCAGCAAGTGGCGATGGCGGCTGCGACGGCGCGGTGAAATCGGGTGGCGATGGCGGCTTTGTCTACGCCGGAGAGCTGGTCGTTGAGAATGGCGCGCCATACGGGGGCGGGGTCCAACACTAAGTCTGGCTCGGAAGTGAATATGAATTCATAGTGGGCTTCATCGGGGGAAGAAGATGCGAGAGCTTCGAGCGCCATTGCGCCTTGTGCTTCGTATGTGACTTCATGGCGGACACCGATTAACGATGCGGCTGCATCGAAGAGGCGGCCCATGCTGGATGTTGGCGGGCTGTTCAGGCCTTGCGATAGCTGGCGTTCGAGGGCTTTGAGTTCATTGGGCGAGGCCGCTTGTACGCATGGGATGTCTTTGTCCCATGGAATATTAGCGGCGCGGAGATGCGAGAGCGCGGTGCGGTAAGGCTTGCGGATGGCGCTGTCACCGCCGGGGAGCGGCACGTATTGAAGATGCGCCCGGCGCTCGAAGTTGCGATAGCCGGCGGTGAAGATTTCGCCGCCCCAGATGGCTCCGTCGGTTCCCATGCCGGTGCCGTCGAAGACTACCGCGAGGATGCGGGCGTCTTCTGCAAGGCCATGCTCTGCTATGAGCGCAGCGGCGTGGGCGTGGTGGTGCTGCACGGGGATGAGCGGGAGGTTGTTGGCCTCTGCAAAGGCTTTTGCCCATTGCGTGGAGAGGTAGCCGGGGTGGAGGTCGCAGGCTACGGCTTGGGGCTGAATGCGGAAGAGTTGCTGCATGAGCGTGAAAGCTTGTTCGTAGCTTTGTTGCGTTTCGAGATTTTCCATGTCGCCGATGTGCTGGCTTACGTAAGCGCGATTGCCTCGGGCGAGGCAGAAGGTGGCTTTCAGTTCGGCTCCGGCGGCGAAGACGGATGTGGTACTGAAGGGGAGCAGGATGGGGAGTGGGGCGTAGCCTCGGGAACGGCGGATGGGAAGCTCGCGATTGTTGTGCACGCGAACTACGGAGTCATCGCAGACGGTATGGATGGCGCGGTTGTGGAGGAGGAAGGCGTCGGCGAGTGTGGTGAGACGGTCGAGGGCTTCGGCGTTGTCTCGGGCGATGGGCTCGTCGGAGCGGTTGCCGGAGGTCATGACCAAAGGGGTATCGCCGAGTAGCAGCATGTGTAGTGGCGAGTATGGAAGGAAGATGCCTAGCTGCTGCTGGCCGGGGGCTACGGAGTCGGCGAGTGCGGGTTGCGCTCCGGTTTTGCGCTGGAGCAGGACGATGGGTTTTTCGCGGCCGGTGAGGATGCGTCCTTCTTCCGCGCTGACTTCGGCGTAGAGGCGGGCTTGCTCGATGGAGCGCATCATGACGGCGAAGGGCTTGCCTGCGCGGCCTTTGCGGCGGCGGAGTTCTTCTACGGCTGACTGGTTGGTGGCGTCGCAGGCTAAGTGAAAGCCGCCGATGCCCTTGATGGCGAGGATGGCTCCGGTGCTGAGGAGACGTTGCGCTTCGGCTAGAGCGGCGTCTGCTGACAGGTTGTTGGGATGAAGATGCAACTGCGGGCCGCAGACTGGGCAGGCGATGGGCTGCGCGTGGAAACGGCGGTCGAGCGGGTTGTGGTACTCGGCTTCGCAGTCGGGGCACATGGCGAAGCTGGCCATGGTTGTGAGCGGGCGGTCGTAGGGGAGCGCCTCAATGATGGTGTAGCGTGGGCCGCAGTTGGTGCAGTTGATGAAGGGATAGCGATAGCGGCGATTTGTGGGGTCGAAGAGTTCGAGGACACAGTCGGGGCAGGTGGCTATGTCCGGAGGGACGGGGGTGTTTTCGCCAGCGATGGAGTGGCTGTGGTGAATGGCGAAAGTGGTTTCTGCCGCGGGAATGATTGGGGAGGCTTCGAGGGTGTCGATGCGGGCGAGCGCGGGAGGCTCTTCGCGAAGAATGCGGAGGAACTCTTCTACAGATTCGGTTGGGCCCTCTGCCTCAATGACTACGCCGGCGGAATTGTTGGCGACGAAGCCGCCGATGCCGCAGCGCAGGGCGGTTGCATAGACGAAGGGGCGGAAGCCGACTCCCTGGACAACCCCGGTGATGCGAATCTGCTTCCGAATAATGAGCGGCATAAGCTGTGCGTTTCGCTGTCATTGTAGAAGGTGTGGCGCAGCGCACAGGCGGAATGGCTAATTTATGCCATAGTCATAGGCGTTGGCAGAAGTGGATACTTGGGTGGTTTTCGGAGGGAGAATTCGCGATGCCCGTACTCGACCCCACTACCCCACAGGAACAACTGCAGGCCCGGCTTGCTGATCCGCAAACCGTGGACTCGCTTAACCGGCTGCTGGACCATGTGGACACGATATCCGCAAGCCTGGAGATGCTGGAAGGATTTTTGAAGCGCGGCGATGAGATTGCCGACAACATTACTAGCACTGTTGATGATTTCCGGGGGCAGGGCGAAGAGGCCGTGGGCTTTGTGGAGAAGCTGCCGGGGCTGGCCAAGGCTGGAACGAAGATGGCGGATGTTGCCAACTCAACTTCGTTTGATGCGCTGCTGAAGTCGGGGCTGCTGGAGCGGCTTGCGGCTCCGGAGACGATTGCGGGTTTGACGGATTTGCTGGACAAACTGCCGCTGCTGAGCTTTGCGGCAGATGCGGTGGATGGATTTTTGCGGCGGGGCGATGAGATTGCGGACAATGCCGCCGAGAGCATGGGCGACCTGCATACGCTGGTGAACTCGGTGTCTTCTTCAGTGAACCTGGAGCAGGTGAAGGACATTGCCGCAGCGCTGCCGGAGTTGACTACTGCGGGTCATGAAGTGGTGGTGAGCGGATTGCTGAACCAGGTTTCCACGTTGAGCAATGCGGGCATGACGCTGGCGAATGCGGGGTTCTTTGAGCCAAAGACCGTTAGCCTGCTGGCGGAGATGGGCAAGGCTGCGGCGGATAGTTTTGATTCCGCCAAGGCTGCGCCGCAGAAGAATTATGGCGTGTTTGATCTGATGAAGGTTCTTAAAGATCCGGCGATTCAGAAGACGCTGAACATTGCCATTGAGGCATCGAAACGGTTTGGGTCGAAACTGTAATGCATGAGCTGTCGATTGTTCAAAGCGTAGTGTCCACGGTATCGGAGGCGATGCACGACCAGCCTGCGGTGCAGATACGCAGCGTGCGCCTGAAGGTGGGCGCGCTGAGCGGTGTGGTGGAGGGTGCGCTGCAATTCGGGTATGAGATTGCTACCGAAGGGACCGTGCTGGCGGGGTCGCAACTGGTGGTGGTGAATCTGCCTGTGGTGATTTACTGCAAGCAGTGTGGGGAGCTGCGCGAGCTGGGCGGCGTGCAGAGTTTTCGCTGCCCGATATGCAATACGCCGAGCGGGGATATTCGGCAGGGGCGCGAGCTGGAGATTGAATCGGTGGAAGTTGAGGACGCTGCATGACGCGAATTGTTGAGTTGCGCAAAGGCGTGTTGAAGAAGAATGATGAGTTGGCGCATGGGCTGCGGGCGCGTTTTGAAGATGCGGGGTTGCTGGCGCTGAATCTTGTATCGAGCCCCGGCACAGGGAAAACAGCTTTTCTTGAGCGTACGCTGCGTGAGTTGCGGACTGCGGGGGAGCATCCTGCGGCGCTGGTTGGCGATCTGGAAACGGACAACGATGCGCGGCGGCTTGCGGCGAGCGGGGCTCCGGTGCGGCAGATCAATACGCATGGGCGGTGCCATCTGGAAGCGGAAATGATTGGGGATCATCTGGATGGATGGCGGCTTGGGGAGTTCGACTATCTCTTTATTGAGAATGTCGGGAACCTTGTCTGCCCTTCTTCTTATGACTTGGGCGAGGCTGTGAGAGTGGCGCTGCTTTCTGTTACCGAGGGCGAGGATAAGCCGCTGAAATATCCGACGATTTTTAATTCTGCAGATCTGGCGGTGATTACGAAGATTGATCTTGCGTCGGCTTGCGAGTTTGATGCCAAGCTGGCGCATGCGAATCTGAATGAAGTTCGTCCGGGGATTCCTGTGCTGGAGGTTTCATCGAAGACCGGCGCGGGATTTGCAGAGTGGCTGGAGTTTCTGGCGAAACGGCGGGCGGAACGGCAGACGGCACGCGTTACTCTCTCCTAGCATCGAACGGCGTCGATGCTTGATACTATCGACGCAATGGCTCACGACCTTACCGCGCCTGCCGCGGAGGAAATCGAAGCTCTACGCCTTGAAGTGGCAAGGCTCACACAGGAAAATCGCGCCTGGGCCCGCAATATGGAGATTTTGCGGGCGGCGGCGCGGCTCTCCGTGGATGAGCTTGATACGTTGCGGCTTGCGGAGGCGCTGGCGCGGCTTGCGGCGCAGATTGCTTCTGCTGAGCGGGCTACGGTTGGCGTACTGGAGTATGGCTCTGTGGTTGCGCAGGCTAATTTTCCGGGCATCGACGCATCTGGGCACGTTGCTTACGTTTATCCTTCGGAGCTGCATTCCGGTCCGGGCAATGGGCTGGCGCCGCGCGTGGTGGATTCGGCGCATACGGTGGTATGCCAGAATCCGCGTGCGGACGCGAACCTGGGCGAGAGGTTTGCCGAGCGCCATAAGGTGCGCAGTGCTGCATGTATTCCGGTGCTGAATCACCAGTCTTCGGTGATTGCTTTCATTGAAGTGACTAACCGAAAGGGCGCTGCGTTCTTTACGCATGAGGATGTGCATAGCCTTGAGGCGCTGGCTGCGGCTGTTTCCGTGGGGATACAGCGTGCGCGGCTGCTGGACAGGTTGAGCGAGTGGTCGCGGTCTCTGGAGATGCTGCTGAGTTTTAATGCGGCGGTGAATCAGCATCTTGATCCTACGCAACTGATACGACATCTTGTGCAGAATGCCGGGTTATTTCTGAAAGCCGATGGCGGCATGGCGGGGCTGCTGGTGCAGAACCTCAATGGCGAGTCCGAGATGGTTTGTGACGGCCTTTGGGCGCGCAATGAGTGGCATGACCTGCAGCGGCGATGGAAGATTGGCGAAGGCATTGCGGGCTTCATGATGGAGAGCGAGTTCCCTTATCTTTCCAATGAGTATCCTTCAGACCCGCTGGCTGATCCGGAGCTGATTCATAACTTTGATGTGCGGCATGCGCTGGCTGTGCCGATTAAAGACCAGTCTGAGGCGGTGATTGGATTTTTCAAGCTGCACCGCTCTACTCCGCAAACGCCGTTTACATGGCAAGAGGCGGCGTTTCTTGAGTCACTTGCTAGCGTGACGGCTGTTTCGATTCAGAATGCGCGATTGCTGAAGGCGCTGGAGGCGCGTGGGCAGGAGATTCGTGCGCTTTCTGCGAACCATGTGAACCGGCTCGAGGAAGAGCGTCAGCATATTTCGCGTGAGCTGCATGATGAGGCGGGGCAGGTGCTGATCGGCATCAAGCTGGCGCTACAGGTGGCGGCGCGACAGATTCCTGCGGAACATACGCACTTGCGCCATGATCTGGATGAGTTGCGCGACCAGGTAAATCAAGCAACACGCCGGTTGAAGGACCTGGCGCAGTGGCTACGTCCGCCGACGCTGGACCAGTTGGGGCTGGAGATGGCGTTGCGGCAACTGGCGACTGACCTGAAGAATCGTACTGAGCTGAATGTGGAGATTACGGTGGACCCGCTTGAGCCTCGCTTGCCGCAGGAGTGGGAGACTGCGCTCTATCGCATTGCGCAGGAGGCACTGACCAATGTGTTGCGGCATTCAGAGACAGCAAGTGCGCAGTTGGATTTGCGCAGTGATGCAACGCGCGTTAGCCTGACCGTGCGCGATACTGGACGCGGCTTTGATCCCGACGCCGCAACAGCAGGGCTTGGACTATTGGGCATGCGGGAACGCGCCGGAATGCTGGGCGGAGCACTGACCGTAAAATCCGCGCGAGGCAAGGGTACACAGATCAAGGTGGAGGTGCCGCGTCCATGAATGTTTCTACAAAACTTACTCGCGTCATTTTGATTGATGACCATGCGATTGTGCGAAAAGGCGTGGCTTCCCTGCTGCGCGCGGACAATCGCTATGAGGTGGTGGCCGAGGCCAGCGATGGAGAAGAGGCGCTGGCGCGGTTGGAATCTATTGATGCGGATGTGGCGATACTCGACTTGTCGATGCCGCGGCTGAATGGTCTGGAGACATTGAGGCGCATGGCGAAGTCATTTCCGAAGACGAGGACGCTTGTGCTTTCGATGTATGACGATGAGCAGTTTGTTGCGCAGGCGCTGCGCGATGGCGCTTATGGGTACATTTTGAAGCAGGCGATGGATGATGAGTTGTTTGGTGCGCTGGACCGGATTGCGCAGGGGAAAAAGTATGTGAGCCCTGCGATTGATATGGAGCGCGTGGAGCACCGGCACCTGGAACGCGTGGACCTGACCGACCGTGAGCGCGAAGTGCTGCAATTGATTGTGGATGGGCATACTACGCAGTCGGTTGCGGATACGCTTTCCATCAGTCCACATACGGCTACGCGGCACCGGGCGAACCTGATGCAAAAGCTGGGTGTGCATACGCAGATGGAGCTGGTACGGGCGGCTTCGCAGCGTGGGCTGGTGGTGCTTCCGCAGCCACCGTTGAACGGGTGAATCCCGACTTAAATTGTCCGATTCAAAATACATATTTCTTGCTATTGAGCATCGTTATCACACACGCGAATAATCGGCTCTTGTCTTGGGGCTGACGTACGTCTGTCAATCCCGGAGGTCAATCCAAGGAGAGAGACTTATGGCGAGCCTGCTTTGGTTGCAAGGCGGAGCGTGTAGCGGCAACACGATGTCGTTCCTCAATGCTGAGGAACCGAGCGCCTGCGATCTGGTGACTGATTTCGGCATCGACGTACTCTGGCACCCGTCGCTCGGAATGGAAATGGGCGATAACGCGAAGAAGGTCTTCAATGATTTATCCAGTGGAGCAAAGCCGCTGGATATTTTTGTTTTTGAAGGCACGGTCATCATGGGACCGAACGGCACGGGACGCTTCAACATGTTTGCGGACCGGCCCATGAAGGATTGGGTGAAGGAGTTGGCGGCGCAGGCCGGTGCGGTGGTTGCGATTGGCGACTGCGCCTGCTGGGGTGGTATTCCGGCGACTGATCCGAACCCGGTGGACAACATTGGATTGCAATATCTGAAGCGCAAGCAGGGCGGCTTTCTGGGTGCGGACTTCAAGTCGAAGTGGGGGCTGCCAGTGGTGAACATTCCCGGCTGCCCGGCGCATCCGGACTGGATTACGCAGATTGTTGTTGCGATTGCCGCGGGGCGCGCGGGCGACATTGCACTCGATGATCTACAGCGGCCGCAGACATTCTTCAAAACGTTTACGCAGACGGGCTGCACGCGCGTGCAGTTCTTTGAGTACAAGCAGTCGACGGTGGAGTTTGGCCAAGGGACACGCACGGGCTGCCTGTTCTATGAGCTTGGCTGCCGTGGGCCGATGACGCACTCGCCTTGCAACCGCATCCTGTGGAACCGGCAGTCGTCGAAGACTCGCGCAGGCATGCCTTGCACGGGTTGCACGGAGCCTGAGTTCCCGTTCTATGACCTGAAGCCGGGCACGGTCTTCAAGACGCAGAAGATCAGCGGCACGATTCCGCGTGAAGTTCCAACCGGCTCTGACCACGTTACCTACATGGCCCACGCCGCCGCGGCTCGCATTGCCGCGCCGAAGTGGTCCAAAGAAGATATGTTCGTCGTCTAGCAACCGAGTAAGGAAACCCCAGGAGAGCTTATGGCAACCACGGTAGCACCCTCGGAGATGCGCATCAGCCCGCTCGGACGCGTGGAAGGCGATCTCGATCTGAAGATTACTGTTCGTGACAATGTTGTGACCGACGCATGGACAGAAGCCAGCATGTTCCGCGGCTTTGAGATCATTCTCAAGGGCAAGGACCCGCAGGCTGGGCTTATTGTTACGCCACGCATCTGCGGCATTTGCGGCGGCAGCCACTTGTACAAGGCCGTGTATGCATTGGATACGGCCTGGAAGACCCATGTCCCCCAGAACGCAACACTCATTCGCAACATTGCGCAGGCCTGCGAGACACTGCAGTCGGTTCCCCGCTGGTTTTATGCACTGTTTGCGATTGACCTAACCAACAAAAATTACGCCGGAGCGGCGGAGTATGACGAGGTTGTTCGCCGCTTCGCTCCGTTTGTCGGCACGTCGTATGAGAAGGGCGTGACGCTCTCGAACAAGCCTGTCGAGGTGTATGCAATCTTCGGCGGGCAGTGGCCGCATTCGAGCTTCATGATTCCCGGTGGCGTGATGAGTGCGCCGACTCTGTCTGACGTAACGCGCTCGATTGCGATTCTTGATTACTGGCGTCGCGAGTGGCTGGAAGGGCTTTGGCTTGGCTCTTCGATTGAACGCTACTCGGAGATTAAGAGCTGGGAAGATTTGCTGGCGTGGGCTGAAGAGAATGAGGCACAGAAGAATTCTGACCTTGCGCTCTTTTTGCGCTTTGCATTGCGGATTGGCCTCGACAAGTACGGCGCGGGCAGCGGCAACTTTATTTCGACGGGCACGTACTTCGAGCCTTCGCTCTATGAGAATCCGACGATTGATGGCCGCAATGCCGCGCTTATCAGCCGCTCGGGAATTTATGAAGGCGGCAGCAAAGCCTTCCATGACTTTAACCATCTCAACGTTCGCGAGAGCGTGGCGCACTCGTTCTACAAGGGCGACACGTATCTGCATCCGTGGGAGGGCGTGACAGAGCCCATTGATCCGCTCGAAGGCCACAAGCAGGGCAAGTATAGCTGGGCGAAGTCGCCGCGCTACGAGGTGAACGGCAAGCCGCTCCCGGTTGAGGCTGGCCCGCTTGCACGGCAGGTGATGGCGGGACGCCCTGATCCGGCAGCACATCAGGACTCCGATCCGTTCATTCTGGACCTGGTGAACAAGATTGGGCCGAGCGTGCTGACGCGCGTGCTGGCTCGCATGCATGAAGAGATCAAGTACTACAAACTAGCTCGCAAATGGCTGGATGCGCTTGATCTGCATGACAAGTTTTACACCAAGCCGACGGAGTTTGCGGAAGGCAAGGGCTTTGGCTCAACGGAAGCTGCCCGCGGCGCACTGTCGGATTGGATTGTCATCAACAATGGCCGGATAGAAAACTACCAAGTCATTACGCCGACGGCGTGGAACATTGGGCCGCAAGACGGCAACAATGTTCACGGACCGATGGAGCAGGCATTTATTGGCGCGCACATCACCGATCCGACCGATCCGGTTGAGCTGGGACATGTGGCGCGTTCGTATGACTCGTGCCTGGTTTGCACGGTACATGCGTACGACGAAAAAACGGGCAAGGAGCTTTCGCGGTTCCGTATTGGCGAAGGCGCATAAGGACAGATGAACGGTATCCACACGGATAAGGGGCCGGTGCATACGCTTATCATCGGGTGCGGAAATATTCTGCGCGGCGATGATGCGGCCGGCCCCGTCTTTATTCGCAAGCTTTGGGAGCGTGGGCTGCCGAAAGGCGTGCGCTGCGCGGATGGCGGCACGGGTGGCATGGATGTAGCTTTCCAGATGCGCGGCGTGCCGGAAGTCATTCTTGTAGACGCGTGCACGAGCGGCTCCAAGCCCGGTTCCCTCTTCCGCGTGCCTGGCAGTGAGTTAGAACATCTGCCTCCGGTTGCCGGAATTAACTTACACGCATTCCGGTGGGATCATGCACTTGCCTTTGCACGCTGGCTGCTCAAAGAGGAGTATCCTCAAAACGTTACGGTTTTCCTTGTGGAAGCCGAACAGCTCGAGATTGGCGCAGCTTTATCCCCGGCCGTCGATGAGGCGCTCAAGCGGCTGGAAGAGTTGTTCTTTGAGAAATGGAGCAACGAGCACCATGCCAGCACCGCAACAGGAGCCGCTTGAGATCGAGTACACCGATCAGGGTTACATTCTGTTGCCTGCGCATGTGGCGCGCCAATACTTTCCGAACGATGTACTGGTGGTGATGGTGAAAGACAACGAGGTTTGGCTTTTGCCTACGCGCGGGCCTGTTGCCGGCGGACTGCTGCTGAAGCAGCGCAATGCAGCGGGAGACCGCAGCCTGCTCGCTACGCCGTATCTTCCCGAAGAGACAGGGGCGGGGCGATGGCCGGCATTTTGGGATGAGCGTGCAGGAGCCTTGCGCGTGGCATTTCGCATCCAAGCACATAAGCATGCGGAGCCGCTGGAGCCAGCGATTGCGGCTAAGGCTGTTGTGGAGCAGGAGAAGGGCCGCTGGGTTGTGTATCTCGAGCTTGGATTTTCCTCGCCTGGATCGGCAGATATTCGTACGGAGCGTAAGCGCATTTCGGATTACCCCACGCATGAGCGGGCACGCATTGCGGCGGAGTGGATTGAACGCACGGCTGATAGAGACTTACGGATAAACCTGGGATATTGAGCGAATGACTGAAGCGATTACGCAACCTCACATCACGGTTCGCCCGCAGCCTGTGGGCATATTTCCCTTCCCTGCTTCATTTCTGCTGCTGCCGGATGCGGCTCCGGCGGATACCAGTGCGATTCTTGCGGCGTTGTTGAAGGGTGACACGCGTAGCCTTGCGGAAGGCTCGTGGCGTTTCTACTCTCTTGCGCTGGATGGTAAGCAGGAAGAGGCGTTGGCTGCGGTTTCCGGTTCCGAAGCACTGGCTTTGTGGAATCGGTTTGTGCTTGCACCGAGCGCTGATGCCTACAAGACTTTGCAGCGCAGTTTACCGCAAGAGATGCAGCCCTTGCTGGATGCGGCGGCGTATGCGTTTGGGCTAAGCGAGACGCTTCCCGCACCGGGCAGCCTTGACGGGGAGTTGCGTGCGGTGGTTTTGCTTACAGCGGCATCGTGGTATCTGGAACGCGAGGACGCCGATGAGGCTGTCGCACTTCTGGAAGATGCGCTTAAGCATGCGAGGACCGCTTCTCCGCTGCTGGCTGCGCAGATTTTGCATCAGCTTGCGCAGACGGAACGCGGAGGTTCCCCGGCAAAGGCGATTCTCCATATCAAGGATGCGATTCGGCTTGCGGATGCGAGTGCGTTGGCTTCTCTGCGTGCGGAGTTGTGGCTGAATCTTGGCATGGTGCTGCAGGAGTCCGCAAATGGAAGCAGGCCAGCGTTGATTGAGGCTTCGCGTGCTTACCAGGAGGCTATTCGCTGCGGGCTTAGCCTTGATAACCTTCCCGAGCAGTATGCGTTTGCGCAGATGAATCTTGCGCTGGCTTATCTTTCGATTCCCGCGAAAGAGGCGAGCGACCAGTTGCGCATGGGGATTGCGGTGCAAGGATTGCGCGAGGCTCTGAAGGTGTTTACGCGTGAGACGCATCCGGAGATGTGGTCCTCTGCGCAGCTTAATCTTGCGAATGCACTGCAGTATCTGCCTTCCGCGCATCCGCAGGAGAATCTGCAACAGGCGGTTGAGTTGTATGAGGAGCTGCTTGAGGTTCGCAACAAGGCGTTTGATCCGCTGGGTTATGCGCGGCTGCTTGCGAACCAGGCGAATGCGCTGGCACACCTGGGAATCTTTCAACCCGCGGTGGAGAAGCTTACCGAGGCGCACAAGCTCTTCCACTGGCATGGCGAGCCGGAGATGGCTGCGTCTGTGCTGGAGATGACGGCGGAGATTAACGGCCAGATTGAAACGAATGTGAGTGAGGTCCGCTCTTAACTATGGAACTGCATGAGCGACAGCAATTCGATTTTCTGCTTCACACCGCGGTGGAACGCTATGTGGAGCGGCTTGAACAGCGCAATGAAGGTGCGACGAATGCGCTGGCGCGCCTGCGGGAGAATCCTGAAGCGGAAGGCGTGTGGCTGAGCGAGTTTGTGGAAGTTGCCTTTGATGACTTCCTGCTGAACAACAGCGCCGGGGCAACATTTGTGATGCGTGCACTTGCTTCGCGCAAGATGCCAGAGTTATCGTCTAAGCCCGGGCAGACAGTGGAGCAGTTCAACATTGCCTGCGCCCAGGCTGTCTTTTCCGTGCTTTTCCGGCAGAAGACGGAAGAAGTTCTTGAGCAGCATGCAAGCTTTGAGGCCGCGCCGGCCGGAACGGAATCGTGATGGCAACGACTGCTACGGTGAACAATTCGGAGTTGGAAAAGCTGGCCGATGCGGTGGACAAGGCGCTGCTGGTGGTGAATGCGCAGGCGCCGGATGCGCAGAAGCATGCGCTGGATTTGAAGTCCGCGATTGAGGCTTTTCATAAGGCGGGGCTGACGAAGATTATTCAACTGCTAAAGAGCGATCCGCGCGGCAAGGAACTTCTCTTTGAGCTGGTAGATGATCCGGCGGTGTATGCGCTCTTTCAGATGCACGGATTGGTGCGGGAAGATCCTACGTCGCAGGCTGCTCGCGTGCTGGATACGGTACGGCCTTATATGCAGTCGCATGGCGGCGATGTGGAACTTGTGGAGGTACGCGAGGATACTGTTGTAGTGCGGCTTTCGGGGTCGTGCAATGGCTGCTCGATGTCTGCGGTGACGCTGCGCAATACGGTTGAAGAAGCGATTCACGAGCACATGCCGCAGATTCGCAATGTGGAGGTTGCGCCGAATGAGCCGGATTCACAGATAAGTAATTCGCACGAGCATGCGGGCGCGGCGAATGCGGGTTTTGTTCCGCTGGATTCGATTGCGGGAACTCCGAAAGTGGACCATGGATGGACGCTTGGGCCTGTCGCGTCCACGGTGCAGGAGGCTGTACCGTTTCGGTTGGATGCGGATGGGTCGAGCTTCATTCTTGTGCGTTATCACGGCAAGGTGCAGGCGTTTCGCAATGAGTGCGCGCACCTGGGAATGCCGCTGGATGGCGGCAGTATTGATCCGGAAAGCGGAGTGCTGATTTGCCCGTGGCATGGGTTTCGATTTGATTGCATGAGCGGAGAGTGCCTGACTGTTCCCGAGGCACAGCTTGAGGCTTTGCCGCTGCGGATTGAGTCGGGGCGCATTCTTGTGAGGACGGCGGTATGACGGAAGCTGCAACTACTATGCGGAATATCTGGCTTGGGGCTTATTCGCCGGGGCGGTTGGCGCTGCCTGACGCACAGCCTACTGCTTCGCAGCTTTATGCACCACGCGGTATTTACTTCGATGACGAATGGTTTGTTGCCGCAGATAGCGGGAATCATCGCATTCTGTTGTGGAAGGGCTTGCCGGATGCGGATGGGCAGGCGGCGGATGTTGTGCTGGGGCAGCCGGACTTTACCAGCGAGGGGCCGAAACTGCTGCATCTGCCAACGGGTGTGATGATTTACGAGGGCAAGTTGATTGTTGCGGATGCGTGGCATCATCGATTGCTGGTTTGGAATCGTGTGCCGGAAGAGAATAACGCGCCACCGGATTATGCGATTGGACAACGGGATTTGAATGCAGTGGAAGTGAATCGCGGACAAGGTGCGCCTTCTGCGGATTCGCTTTACTGGCCTTATGGGTTTGGCTTTGCGGGCGGATGGTTTTGGACTGCGGACACGGGGAACCGGCGTGTGCTGGGATGGCCTCGCTTGCCTGAAACGAATGAACCGGCTCATGTTGTGTTGGGACAGGCTGATGCGGTGAGTGGTGAAGAGAATCGCGGCGGCGCGGTGAATGCGCGGTCGTTTCGCTGGCCTCATGCGATTGCGGGAGATGTGCGGCGCTTGTTTGTGGCCGATGCTGGAAATCATCGCGTGCTGGGATGGGATGCAATTCCTGACCGAGATTGCGATGCTTCGCTGGTGTTGGGACAGCAAGACTTTGTTTCGTCGTCAGAGTTTCCTTATGTTCCGCAGGGAGCGGGGCGGCAGAGGTTTCCTTACAGCGTGGCGATGGAAGGCGAGCGCGTTGCAGTTGCGGATACGGCGAACAATCGCATTCTGCTGTGGGATGGGGTTCCGGCTAGCAGCGCGCCTGCTGCGCATGTACTGGGGCAGCCGCACTTTGATGTGCATGGCGAGAACCAGTGGAAGGCTGTGACGCATGAGACGCTTTGCTGGCCTTATGGCATATGGATGCACGGAGAGCGGTTGGCCGTGGCGGACTCCGGCAACAACCGCGTGACAATTTGGGATTTGAAGGAACGGATATAGCAAGGGATCGCAGGGAGGAATCACTATGTGCCTCGCAGTGCCAGGACGGGTGGAAGAGATTGCTGATAAAAACGGCGTGTTGATGGGCCGCGTGAACTTTGACGGCATTGTGAAGGAGATTTGCCTTGCGTATGTGCCGGATATCAAGGTGGGCGAGTACACAATTGTGCATGTGGGCTTTGCGTTGACGAAGATTGATGAAGAGTCGGCGCAGAAGACGCTGGCTACTTTTCGCGAGATGGGATTGCTGGAGGAAGAGTTGGAAGGCGGCGAACCTGATGCGGAAACAGCGCCTTCAGACTCCGTGCATCTGGAGGTGAAATGAAATACCTCACCGAGTTTCGCGATGGCGAGCTGGCTTCGAGAATGGCGAAGGAGATTCGCCAAATTGTTACGCGGCCGTGGTGCATTATGGAGGTCTGCGGCGGCCAGACGCACTCGATTATTCGCAATGGGATTGACCAGTTGCTGCCGGAAGGCGTGGAGATGGTGCATGGGCCGGGATGCCCGGTGTGCGTGACTCCGCTGGAGGTGATTGACCGGGCGCTGGCGATTGCCGCGCAACCGGGGGTGATTTTCTGCTCGTTTGGGGACATGCTGCGTGTGCCGGGAACGGATAAGGATCTCTTCCAGGTGAAGAGCGCGGGCGCGGATGTGCGGATTGTGTATTCACCGCTGGATGCGGTGAAGCTTGCGATTAAGAATCCTGAGAAGCAGGTTGTTTTCTTTGGCGTGGGGTTTGAGACGACTGCTCCGCCGAATGCAATGGCGGTGCATATTGCGAAGCAACAGGGCGTGAAGAATTTTTCGATGCTGGTTTCGCATGTGCTGGTGCCGCCGGCGATTGATGCGATTATGCAGTCGGAGAATAACCGCGTGCAGGCGTTTCTTGCGGCGGGGCATGTGTGCAGCGTGATGGGGTATTGGCAGTATCCGCCGATTGCGGAGCGGCATCATGTACCCATTGTTGTAACGGGCTTTGAGCCGCTGGACATTATGGAAGGGCTGAGGCGCACGCTGCTGCAACTGGAGCGCGGCGAGGCGCAGGTGGACAATGCGTATGAGCGCGTTGTGACGTTTGACGGCAATGGGCCGGCGCAGAAGCTGCTGTCGGAAGTGTTTGAGGTTTGCGACCGGGCGTGGCGTGGGATTGGCGTGATTCCGGCGAGCGGTTGGAGGCTAAGCGAGGCGTATCGCGAGTTCGACGCGGAGCATCGCTTTGCTGTTACGGATATTCATGCCGTGGAGTCGCCGCTTTGTCATAGCGGCGAGGTGCTGCGCGGCGCGCTAAAGCCGAACCAGTGCCCGGCGTTTGGCAAGCAGTGCACACCACGGCATCCGCTGGGGGCGACGATGGTTTCGAGTGAAGGCGCGTGTGCGGCGTATTACAACTATGGGCGCTTTATTGCTGTAGAGGAACTGGATAAACTGACACATGCCTGAGACTGCCAAGATTGATTTCTCTACATGGGCGTGCCCGCTGCCACTGCAGGATTATCCCAACATTGTGATGGGGCATGGCGGGGGCGGCAAGCTTTCGTCGGAGCTGGTGGAGCATCTGTTTCTTCCGGCGTTTCGCAATGAGACGCTGGAGAATCTTGGCGATGCCGCGGTTCTTGCTCCGGTGAGCGGGCGGCTAGCCATGTCTACCGATACGTTTGTGGTGCAGCCGCTGTTTTTTCCGGGTGGATCGATCGGCAACCTGGCTATCAATGGCACGGTGAATGACCTAGCGATGAGCGGGGCAAAGCCGCTCTACCTGACGGCGGGGTTTGTGCTGGAAGAGGGATTTGCGATTGCCGACCTGGCGCGCATTGTGCAGGATATGGCAGCAAGCGCGCAAGCGGCTGGTGTGCAGATTGTCACTGGCGACACGAAGGTGGTGGAACGCGGGCATGGGGATGGCTGCTACATCAATACCGCCGGGGTGGGGACGATTCCCGACCATGTTCAGGTGGGGCCTTCGCTGGTACAGCCGGGGGATGTGATTCTTGTCAGCGGGACGATTGCCGACCACGGCATGGCGATTATGAGCGTGCGCGAGGGGCTGGAGTTTGAATCCGCCATTTTGAGCGATTGCGCGGCGCTGAATGGGTTGGCGGCGGCTGTGCTGGAAGCTGGGGGCGGCGGCGTGCATGCGATGCGCGATCCTACTCGTGGCGGCATGGGGGCTACGCTGCATGAGATTGCTGGGGCGGCTGGCGTTGGCATGGTCATCGAAGAGGCGAAGCTGCCGGTAAGGGCGGCGGTGCATGCGGCTTGTGAGCTGCTGGGGCTTGATCCCCTGTTTGTGGCGAATGAGGGGAAGATGGTGGCGTTTGTGGCTCCCGATGCCGCCGATGCTGTGCTGGCGGCGATGTGGAAGCATCCGCTAGGGGGCGATGCGCAGGCGATTGGCCGGGTGGTTGCCCAGCATCCGCGAATGCTGGTGGCGCAGACAAGGATTGGCGCGAACCGGGTTGTTCCGGCGCAGATTGGCGAACAGTTGCCGCGCATTTGCTGATTTCTGAGAGTAGGCTCGAATGTACGGAACGTAATTATGCCTTAATGCACGAAGAGGAAATGCAATCCAAAAGCATACCTCAGAGCTTGAAAGCCCATTCCTTTGGATTGCTTGATTGCCGGGGATAAATCCCCGGACTATCTGTTTGTATCCGCACCGCAGCCCGCCTTTATTGCGTTCTTAACGGCAAATTCCCCGGAAATACTCCAAACCTAACAGTTCAGTGGGACTACTTCCCTGCTTTGAACCGCTCCGAACGTTTCGGGGAGGCTCGTATGCGTGCGAGATTGGAGTTGTATTGGGGAGAGTCTGACCTTATGAGTTTTCTTTTTCGCCGTTCTGGCTGCACGCCTTCTGTGAATAAACTGACCTGGCTTACGCGCGGGCTTGCTACTGCCGCGCTGGCGTTTGCCTTGGGAACAACCGCTCATGCGCAGGGGAAGGTCATCCTGTTTGGCGTAGACGGGCTGGCTACCGCTGGCATTGAGCAAGCCAAGACGCCAAATATCCATGCGCTGATGAAGTCCGGGGCGTGGACGATGCACATGCGGGCGGTTCGCGAGACGAGCAGCGCTCCGAACTGGGCCTCGATGATTATGGGCTCGCCTGTGGAGTTGAACGGCGTTACCTCGAATGGCTGGCGCTGGGATGGGAGGACGGACAGCCAGTCTACGGCTCCGGCGCCTTATCCGCCGGCGTGCGAGTTGGTGCCGGGGTCAGGATACTTTCCCACTGTTCTTGGCGTCGCGCATCAGCAACGTCCGAGCTTGAAGGTCGGCTTCTTTACCGACTGGAAGATGTACGCGTATCTCTTTGAGCGCGATGCGGCCACGAAAATTGTGGAAAGGGGCACGGCACACGACGGGATCAATGAGCATGACGATGTCTTCAATCAGGCGCTTGCTTATCTTGAAAGCGACAAGCCGGATGTGCTGGTGATTCACCAGGACCAGGTGGACGATGCGGGGCACGGAAAAGGCTGGTTGAGTCCGGAATACCTGTCCGCGATTGAGGATGTGGATGCAAAGCTGGGACGGTTGCTGGCTACGCTAGACCAGCGTGGGCTTAGCAAGCAGTACACGGTGCTGCTGGTAGCTGACCATGGCGGCAAGGGAAAGCATCATGGCGGCGACACGATTGAGCAGATTGAGATTCCGTGGATTATCAGCGGGCCGGGCGTGAAGAAGGATTACGAGATTAAGAATCCGGTGCTGATGACCTATGACACGGCGGCTACGATGGCGCATGTGCTGAAGGTGAAGCCTTCGCCGTGCTGGCGCGGTCTTTCGATTGACGAAGCGTTTACGAAGAAGAAGTAATCGCTGGACTTCTGACGTTTGAGCAGTAATCTGGATTCCATCTTTTCAAACCCTGTGAGAGACACAATGAAATTGTTGAATTCCGCGGCGCTTCCTCGAATTGATGCGCCGCTTGAGTTGAAGGCGCTGGTTCTGGACTGGGCCGGTACGACAGTAGACTTTGGCAGCCTTGCTCCGGCGCGCACGCTGGAACGTGTTTTCGCGGCAAAGGGCGTGGCGGTTACAGACGGCGAGATTCGCGCCTACATGGGCTGGCCCAAGCGCGTGCAGATCGGCAAGATGCTGGAGTTTCCGCGCGTGGCTGCTGCGTGGCAGGACGCACATGGCAAAGCTCCGACGGAGCAGGATGCCGATGACATCTACGAGAACTTTATTCCGGCGCAGACGGCTTGCTTGTTGGAGTACTCGCATGTGCTGCCGGGGATTCCTGAGGCTGTCGAAGAGTTTCGGCGGCGCGGGCTGAAGATTGGTACGACGACGGGCTACACCTATGACATGATGCAGGTGATTATTCCCGCAGCGGCAAAGGAAGGCTATAGCCCAGATAGCACGGTAACTCCGGGTGAAGTGGGCGGTGGCCGTCCTCATCCTTACATGGTTTATGAGAATGCGGTGCGGCTGCAGGTTTATCCCATGGCGGCGATTGTGAAGGTTGGCGATACGATCTCTGACATTCACGAAGGGCTGAATGCTGGCTGCTGGTCGGTGGGTGTGGTGGCTACGGGCAATCAGCTTGGGCTTTCTGCTGAGGAGTTTGCCGCGCTTGAGCCTGCGGAGAAAGAGACGCGGTTGAATGCTGTGCGCAAGCAACTGACCGAAGCCGGTGCGCACTACATTGTGGATAGCGTTGCAGAGCTTGCGCCGGTTCTGGATGCGATTAACGAGCGCCTGAAGGCGCGGTAAAGGAGTTGACTGTTTCCATGAGCACTTCCAAGTTGTTGTTTACGCCGGGGCCTCTGAATACCACAGAGACTGTGAAGGCGGCGATGTTGCGCGATATGGGCTCGCGCGATCCGGAGTTTTTACGCGTGGCTCGTGAGATTCGCGAGGAGTTGCTTGCGATTGCGGGTGTGGCCGATACGTTTGAGGCTGTGCTGTTGCAGGGTAGCGGCACATATGTGGTTGAGTCGGTGATTTCTTCGGCGATTCCCTGGGATGGCAAGCTGCTGGTGCTGGTGAATGGCGCGTACGGACGCCGCATTGCGCAGACTGCGAAGGTGCACGGGATTGAGACTGTTGTTTTTGAGCTGCCGGAAAATCGCAAGTTCACTTCGGCGGACGTAAAGCAGAAGCTGGCGGAGACGCCGGGCATTACGCATGTGGCCGCGGTGCATTGCGAGACTACGACGGGCATTCTCAACGATATTGAAGCGATTGGGCCGGAGGTTGCTGCGGCTGGCGCTGTCTACTTTGTGGATGCGATGAGCAGCTTTGCTGCGGTTGATATCGACTTCAATGCAGCGAAGATTGATTTTCTTGTTTCTTCCGCGAATAAGTGCATTGAAGGCGTGCCGGGATTTGGGTTTGTGCTGGCGAAGCGGGAGCGTCTGCTTGAGATTAAGGGACGCGCGCGCACGTTGAGCATGGATTTATATGACCAGTGGGCATCGGCGCGGTCGGATGGGCAGTTCCGGTTTACGCCGCCAATTCAGACGATTCTTGCCTTTCATCAAGCGTTGCAGGAGTTCAAGACAGAAGGTGGCGTGGCTGCGCGGTCGGCGCGGTATCGCAGCAATCATGCAGCGCTGATGCGCGGCATGGCGGAGTTGGGATTCCAGACTTATCTGAAGGCGGAGGATGTGAGCTACATCATCACGACTTTCCGGTATCTGGATCATCCGAACTTCACCTATGAGGTGCTTTACGAAAAGCTCAGCGAGCGCGGGTTCATTATTTATGCGGGCAAGCTGACAAATGAGCCTTGCTTCCGCGTGGGCTCGATTGGGCAGCTTTATCCGAAAGATATGGAAGCACTCATCGCGAACATGAAGATTGTTCTGGATGAAATGGGTGTGGCGTTGCCTGCTGTATCGAAGTAGTGAACGATATAACAACATCAAAAAGCTCCCGCGAAAATTGCGGGGGCTTTGATGTTTACGGAGCCCAGTATTTGGGCGGATTTGGCTCGTCAACGTGGTCTTCCATGTAGTCCTTGGAACCAACTTCCCAACTGACGGAGCCATCACGGAAACGCAGCCAGGTTTTGAGTTGCGTTGGATCGTCTGCACTTAGTTCGATGAGTCTGCCGCCGCGTGCGCGGCCATTTACAGGGTCTTCCGGAGCGACATGCGGATAGGCGTAATAGCCAGTAATACCAACGTAGCCGAGCATGATGCCGCGCCATTTTCCGATGTAGTTATTGTCATGGTCATGGCCGCAGAAGATGCCGCTTATATCGCCGCGTTCCATTGCCGCTGAGAAGAGGCCGCCGTTGACTTCCTGCACCATCTCCGGCTCTTTGCGCTCGCCGACGAGCTTGCGGTGCTGAATCATCTCCTTGTATTCCTGTAAAGGAATGTGGAAGAACATTGCTCCCGGAATCGCCGCGCCGTATTGCTTTTCAAGCGCGATGGATGTTTCGCGATACCACGCAACCTGATCGGTCTCGATATAGGTTCCCTTTGGCAGTGCGTTGCCATTGCCTGAGTCGAAGAGCCAGAGATTGAAGAGCGGCTTTGCGCCGTCGCTGCTCCATACGAGGAGGTTCTTGACGCCGGTACCGCTGAGGCCGCGCACCCATCCGGCATTGCGGTTGTAGGGGTAGCTCTCGTACATGGCGATTTGCTGTTCGCCGGTTACGGTGTTCTTCTTGATGGCTTCGCGATCATGGTTACCGAAGGTGATGGCCCAGGGAACTTCCTTGTTTTCCATGGCCTGTGCCACGTTGGCAATGGATTGCTTGATCTGCTCGGGCGTGTTGCTGGCGTTGCCGGTGATGACGTCGCCGGTGATGATGACTACATCCGGCTTTTCGGTGTCGATGAGGTATTCGGTGAGTGCGATGCCATATTTATCAGGACGCGGATAGTAGTGCGTGTCACTGATGATGAGGATTTTGAATTTGCCATCTGCACGGAACTTGAGCGGATTGGCTTCTGGTGTGGCTGCTTCCACGCGGCTTGTTGGTTCCGCATTGCCATGCGTCAGAAGGCTGGCTGCGGCAAAAGTAGCGGAAGCAAGAAAGGAACGGCGTTTCATCGAGGTGTTCTCTCTTTTCAAAGCTTCTATGTAGCGAAAAAGAAAAAGGCCTGCTGGGGCAAGAGGCCTTCTACCCCAGCAGGTTGTTCAGGAGTACAGCAAGTTAGAAGTCCAGTCGCGCTGAGACCTGACCGTTACGAGAGGCAATGGCGCCTGAGATAAACCCGAACGATGCGCTGGTCGGATTCGTGGTCAGTGTGTCGCCATTGAGGTTGGTGTGGTTCAACACGTTGGTGAAGGTTCCCTCGATGCGGAGCTTGAAGCGCTCGTTCAGCGAGAAGATCTTCGACAGGCCCGAGTCGAGCTGGACGAATTGAGGACCGACCACAGCACCGGGACGAAGCTGACCGAAGCGGCCAATGGGGCCCGGAATGGTGTAAAGCACTCCGTTAATCAGCTCTTGGTTGTTGTAGGTCTGGCCGTTGAACTGCGTGTTGATGGCGTGACCGTTACCCGTGAAGCAGCCGAAGCCGGGCTTCCAGTTCGAGTCTCCAGGGCAGACGAAGCCGTTGGGGTTCAGCCACTGCTTCGCGCTCTTATGCTGAGCGTAGAGGCTCTGACCGGCAACCCTATCCGCGTACTGGTTGTGGTTGTCCGCGTTGAAACCGGCGGCGTAGGTGTTGGTGCCCGAACCTGTGCCCGATGGGTCGTTTGAACCACCCAGAGTGACCGACAAGTTGTCGCCCGAATCCCACTCGAAGATGTTCGAGAGAGTCCAGCCGCCGACAAAGATGTCCACGAAGCGGTTCATGCTGTTGCCGTACTTGCGACCGCGGCCCACAGGGATGGCCCAGGTTGCGTTGGACTTCCACGCCATCTTGCGCGGCGCCTGCATCACACCGTAGTCGAGGTCGAGATTCGGCGCGTAGATGGAGCTTGAGCCGTCTTCCTCGCTAAGGTTGCTGCCCGAGCCCATTACATTGCCGAGTTCCTTGCCGTAGTTCAGGGTGGATTCAAAGCTCCAGCCGTTCTGGAAGCGATGCGTGACATCGAGTTCCAGAGCGTGGTAGTTGGTGTTGCCGCGGGTGCTCATCAGCTTGACGATACCCATGTTCGGGAAGCGACGCGCCGTGTACGGCTGGTCATATGCTTCGGTCGTGGTGGAGTACGGGAAGTAGTTGCGGTCGTCTTCCACGAAGAGGTGGCGCGAGACATTGCCGATGTATGAGGCGCGAACGCCGTAACCGTGTCCAAGGTTGTGCTCAAGAGACAGAGTCCACTGCTCGGTGTAGGGGTCGTGCCAATCTGTGCCGGGCACGGTGTTGAGGTTGAAGTGACCCACCGAGCTGGTCTTGCCACCAGCACTGGAACCGGCGTAGATCTGCGGGAACTGATAGGCAGGTGTGCCGAACGAACCACCGCCCTGGTAGGCGTTGTAGTAGGTCTGCTGCGGAATCTGAATCAGGCCACCTGCGCCGTCGTCGGCCATATCTGCCGAGAGCCAGTTGCCGTAGAGGCCGTAGCCGCCGCGAATCACCCACTTGTCATCCGAGGTGAGGCGATAAGCGAAGCCTACACGCGGCTGGAAGTTGGCGCGGGTATTGTGATGGAGCGACTTATCCACACCAGCCTGCGAAGCCGAGACAACCGGAAGGCAGCCAACGCCATTCAGTGTCGTGCCACCAAAATTGCAGCTGTTGATGCTGGCAAGCAGGTCCTTGTTCAGGTACTTCTCGCCACCGTCCGGATAGATGAGGCGGCCAGTGCCGGGCGTGTTCGCGTCAAAGTTGCCCATCAGGCCGTTCTTGTCATAGAAGCCGCCGTTGTACTCATAGCGGAGGCCGCCGGTCAGCGTCAGGCGGGCGTTCACCTTCCACTGGTCCTGGGCATAGAGCATCTAGTTGTGAGCAATGTAGTTGTTGTCAGCGGGTACGTCGTCATAGCGGGTTTCGTAGGGAATGCCGAGGAGGAAGTCTGCCCAGCCGTTGCCCGTAGCCTGCCAGGCTCCGTTATTGCCGAAGTAGAAGTTGCCAAACTGATCGGCGCTGATGGGGTTGGTCGGTGTGATGGCCTTATAAGCCGAGAAGTTGCCGCCGAACTTGAAGGTGTGGTCCTTGTAAATCCAGCTCAGATTATCCGCGTAAACCCATGCCTTGTTGTCATAGGGCTTGACGAGGCGACCCGGCGTGCCGCTGAAGTACGGGATGCTCATGTAAGGAATTGCTTCCTGCCAGAGGTCCGAAGACAGGCCTTGCAGGCCGAGGCTGTTGGTGAAAGCCTTGCCGTCAAACACGTTAGTGGGAGCGGCATAAGCAAAGCGGCCATAGCCGGCGCGGAACTCGTTGATGATGTTCTGCGTGATGGTCCAGTTGGCAGAGAGAATCACGTTGCGATCAGCGTCTTCAATCCCCGTGGTTGGGAAGTTGATGCCGTTGATGGTTTTGGCTGGCTGGTTGGCGTAAACCATGCGACCCCACACGAGCAGCTTCTGGTTAGAGCCGAAATACTGGTCGCCGCGAACGTCGAACTGGTCTGACTTTGAAGTGTTGTCGTAGTTGGCCCAGTAGTTAGCGGTTTGACCTGCGGCAAAGTGATTGGTATCGATGGTCTGCGAGCCAGGGCCATTAGTAACCGTGGCGCTGTGGTTCGGCGAGGGCCAGAACTGCAGGTACTTCTGCGCGACCGGATTGATGTTGAATCCGCACTGGGCAAAGGTGACGCCGCAATAGGTGCCGGTGGCCGGATTGTAGAGGCCCTGGAACTGGTTGCCGCCGTTGTTATCAGGAATGATGAAGTTAGTGAAGTCGCCCTTCAGGATGTCCGGCGTGGGAACCGAGTACTGCTTGGCGCTCTGCGAGGGTGAACGCATGCTTTCCCAGTCAAACCAGAAGAAGCTGCGGTTTTTGCCGTTGTAAATCTTGGGAATAACAACCGGACCTGCAAGGCGGGCGCCATAAACGTTCTGAACAACGTGCGGACGCGAGGCCGCGCCGTACGGGGTTGCGTTCAAATCTGTGTTGTTGTTGTACCACCACGCACCGCCGTGGAGCGTGTTCGTGCCACTCTTGGTAGTGACGATGATTTCGGAAGGGCTTCCGTGTTCGGAATCACCCAGCACGGCCGACGAGTGAATTTCAGCAATGGCGTCAGCAACGGGCAGCAGGGTGCCATCCGGGTGGTTGCCGCTCATGGCGGCAATGGTCACACCGTCGGCGTCAAACTGCGTTTGGAAGGTTGTCGAACCGTTGACCGAGAAGCTATGGAAGACGCTTTCAGACGGCTTGAAGTCCACGTTCGGCAACTGCGCGGCAATGGTGAGAGCCATCAAGCCAGTTCCGAAGCCTACGGTACGCGAGTTGGTGGGAAGATTGAGGATGTCTTCGGGCTTGAAGCTGGTGGTGATTTCCGGCGTGTCGAGGTTGATGACGGCCGAATCGGCGCCGGAGACTTCCACCGTCTCCGAGGTGCTGCCGACCTTGAGCGGAGCATCCACGCGAAGCTGCGCCTGGGCATTCAGGACAAGGCCCGAAATTACCCACTTCTGGAAGTTATTCGCGGTCACCGTGATGGAGTAGTTGCCAGCCTTGGAGTCAAGGAACTGATAATCGCCGGAAGCGTTGCTGGTGGTGGTGCGGACAGCACCTTCGTCTACATTGGTGAGGGTTACGGTTGCACCTGCAACCACTGCGCCCTTACTGTCCGTGACTGTGCCGAGAATCGACCCCTGGGTGGACTGAGCGGCACTGGGCAAAGCGTAAAGCAGAACGGCAATCATCAGGCACAACAATGCAAAGAGCGGCCTGGACTGCCTGAATGGATGATGACTGGAACTGGACATTGTTCATCTCCTGGTAGCAAATCAAACTGTCGGAATGCGCACGAAGTGGGGAAACAGCGCATCGTGGAGAAACATATTGCGATTCTGGGTGATTTCCGGGGATACCGAAACGTTCTTAACGGTTCAGAGTGAGGCCATCTATCGCACTCTTTTCCTGCTTTCTTGTGGGATTTACACGC
This sequence comes from Occallatibacter sp. FHG110214_02, assembly GCF_059115385.1. Classification (NCBI taxonomy): domain Bacteria; kingdom Pseudomonadati; phylum Acidobacteriota; class Terriglobia; order Terriglobales; family Acidobacteriaceae; genus Occallatibacter; species Occallatibacter sp. FHG110214_02. The sequence continues at coordinate 32,226 of NZ_JBZYWK010000010.1, forward strand.
TATTCAAAACCTGCTCATACGAGAGGAAAACCGCGTAAATCCTATTCATACGGTTTTCATAATTGCCACTACGGTTGCATCGCGGCATGCTGCCTGTGCTGTTGCCAAAGCAGGGCAAGAGCGATGATTGCGGTAAGCCCAGCCACCACTGCCAGCACCAGGAAGAAGGCCTTCCAGCCAAGTGTCACCACGACATAGGCCATGCCGTTGCCGGACAATGCTCCTGCCAGATAACCTGCCGCATCAATTACCCCCGAAGCAGTTGCGCCGCCATCTTTGCCGCCGAAATCCAGCGACATGGCTCCGGCCAGGTAGGAGTAAGGACCAACCAGCATGAAGGCGACCAAGCCGACCAGGCCGAGCAGCATCCATTGCGGGGAGTTGGCCGGGGCAAACGCCAGCGCGGCGAGAACGACGACGGAGAATGCGAGCCCGCTAAAGAGGATTCGGCTGCGGCCTGCGGCGCCGAAGAAATCGCTGAGGAAGCCGGCCAGAAGGACAGAAAATCCTCCGAAGAGCGGGAATAGCGCGCTGCCGCTGGCTGCTTGTGCGCTGGTCATGCCTGCAAACTGCGTGAAATATGTGGGCGTCCAGAGGTTGAACGTCTCGCGGAGCAGCGTGGTTCCCAGAGACAGAAAGCAAACAAGCCAGAACGCGTAGGAAGAGAAAAGTCCACGAAAGACAGCGGCGGCGCTGGGCTGCGGATGCTTCACTTCCGGCTGCGCAAAAAGGTTTTCTGGATTTTCTACTGCGTCCTCGAGGTTGTATTCCGTGGGAGACTCGCGCAGAAAAATCAGATTCAGCACAAGCAGAACGGCAAGCAGACCTGCGCCCGTAACAAAGAGACCGCGCCACCCCATGCCGTGGCCGAGCAGAAGCGACATCGCTTCCCGCGAGATGGCGTCTCCAAAGAGATAACTGAGACTCAACACAGCCATCACGCTGCCGTAACTGGAGTACGAGAACCAGCGCGAGGCAATCTTGACCAGTCCCGCCCAGCCCATGGACTGCACGAGGCGGTTGCCGACCCATGCGAGGGTAAAGAGCGGAAATCCCCCGCCGGCCATGAATAGGAGAGTAAAGAGGATGGAGCCTGCCATGCCGCCGAGAAAGTTGTAACGGCCTCCGAACCTGTCCGCCAATGCGCCTGCCGGAACTTTTCCGAGCGCATAGGCCAACACCCCCATGGATGCAATGGAGCCAAGGCGAATCTCAGCAAGATGCGCATCGACGCCGTGCTTAACCTGTTCAGCGAGGATGAGCGGAAGGGCAACCGAGTAATCAGAACGGCAAAAATAGTAGGCGGAATATCCCACAGCCAGCAAAGCGATGGTGGCGATATGCCAGCCGGTAAACCGTTGTGTTGGGGACTGCTGATGCAGCTCTGCTTTTTCCATTGATTTATCCGTTAGCAAGTAGCTGCTCCTTGGTACATTCCTTCATGGTGATTCCTTGTCTGGAGTGGGTATCTGGTTATGCGAGAGTGAGGCTGTGAAACATGAAGGCGCAGTTAACGCGCGTGCTCCGGCTTCAACAACCCGGCCTCGGTGAGCGTACGTTCGGCGAGCCCGAAGGAGAGCGTCATCCCTGAACCTCCTGGCGACGTAACAATCCATGTGCCGGACTGCGGCTGCATCACGAGCAATGGCTTATCCGGATGCTTGGCGTAGACGCCATACCAGCGCTGCGCAATCGTAAGGTCCGGTGCGCGCAAAAATCCGGTCGTATAGCGGAGGATAAGTTCGTCAATCTCTTCCTTATTGAAGATGTCCACACCCAAGCCGTACTCATGCGAGTCGCCGAGAGTCAGCGCGCCATCCGCAGTCTGCGATACAAGGGCATGAATTCCCCACTGATCGAATTCCGGCGTCTCTGTGGCAATGCGCTGCCGCAGTGCAGGCAACGTTGAACAAACTCCGAATGCGGGATAAAAACGCAGCGTGAGGCCTGCTGCGAGCGAAGGACCAAGCTCCCATCCCGCAGGCTGCGGTGCTGTACGCATCATTTGCAGCTTGCAGCGCGTTATGCCGCTCGCAGCGTACTGCTCGGGAAAGAGTGTTTCAAAATCGTCGCCCCCGCAGATAAAAACAGCCTCTGCCTGCCAGCTTCCGCTTGCCGTGGTTACCTTCCCGGCATCCACGGCAAGAACCGACGTGCCGAAGTGGAAACGCACTCCATAACGCTCCTGCAGAAAGCCCGGCAATGCGGCAATAATCTGGCGCGGGTCAACAGTCAGCTCGGTACTGCTCCAGAGAGAGCCTAGAAGACCTTCCGGCTGCAAAGCCTGACTGCGCGCAAGAGTCGCTTCGCGGTCAAGCCAGGCGCAGGAGTAGCCCAGATCCGGAGCGCGTTCCGCAAACTCCTGAATCACATCGGCTTCATCCGCCCGATAAGCTGCATGCAGGGAGCCGGTGTTGCGATATGGAAGCTTTGCTTCTTTCAGCATTTCCAGCCAGTGCTCCCGGCTGCGCAGCGCCAGTTCCAGCAGAGGGCCGTTCGGCTGGCCGATTGGCCAGACCATGCCAAAGTTGCGGACCGAGGCGCCAAACGCCTGCGGGTTCCGCTCGAATACGAGGACAGATTTCCCGCTCCGGGCCAGATGCCAGGCATGAGCCAGCCCCAGGATTCCCGCTCCTACAATTGCTACATCTGCCGTCCGGCTTTCCATCTGCCCGTATTTCCCTTCGCATTGCCGAGCCGCGCCCAGCAACTAACTTGCAGTCATTGCAAGCTACACAATAGGCCGCAATGCGCCGGCAAAAAACGTTCAGAACGGTTCAACCAAAGGAAATTCAAGCGCATACAGGGAAATAATCGAACTGTGGAAATCGCAGCCAGGTTGTTTTCACCTCAATTTACGGCTTTGTCACCGCATATTGTGATACAACAACAGACACGCAATCCCTTAAGCGATAGAACATAGGGCGATGTTTACGATTCTGCAACAATTCTGACGTACTATCCCAGCTAGCAAGCCATACATAATTGCGCACATCAAGAGCACGGGAGGCAGCATGGCATCGACAGCCCTGATGGTCAATCTATCGACATCGGAAGACAGCCCTTTCCCGACTGAAATGCGGCAGGCAATTGCGCTTGAGCTGGAAGCCATCTGTAACGACCCGCATTTCCGCACCAGCCAGAGAAACTGCGCGTTTCTTCGCTATGTCATTGGAGAGACGCTGGCCGGCCGCGCGGATGAGATTAAAGAACGTACCTTAGGGAAAGAACTCTTTGGCCGCCCGATTTCTTATGACACAGGTTCGGACGCAGTGGTACGCGTTCGCGCCAATGAGCTGCGCAAACGCCTCATCTGTTATTACGAAACGCATAAGAGCCAGGCAGGATGGCGTCTGCACCTCCCGCTGCGCACCTACGTTCCTGAGTTTGTGCATGAAGACACGCTGACCGTTCAGAATGATGGCGTTGCACACAAGGAAGACACGCCGGTTGCGGCCCTTGATGCGGCGAAGCCCGTTGAACCCATTGCGCTTCTTCCCTCTTTGCTTCCCTCTGTTCCAGCCGTTCATGCAGAGTTTGAAGATGCCGCGCCGGTAGCTGCAATAGAAGAATCGGCAATGCCGTGGTGGAACAATCATGAATCCGTTCTGCCGGTTTCGCGCATGATGATTCCCACGCTGATTGCGCTCTTTCTCTGCGTTGCAACGTTTCGCCTGCAGGCTGCGTATGGAACGCCGTATCTGGATTTCTGGGAAGCGCTGCTGTCGAGCCGCACGGGGATCGCAGTGATTCTGGATGCAGACCCTGCAGACCCGCGCGCTGTAATGACCAACGACGTTCAGATGATTGCGCCGCTCTTGCAGACGGCAGCACATTTTCATCGAGGAACAGAGATTGCGGGAGCTTCTTCCTCAGCGCCGGCAAATGGGCTGCTAACCGTGCACGTTACGCACAGCTCTCCGAACCACTCGGATGGCGCTGCGTATGTAACGGTGGTACCTGGCGACCAGCCTCAGCTCTGGGTAGACAGCAACAATGCGAATGCGCTGAATCTTGCGATTCACTCCATCTCAGATACAGATTTATTCCCCGCCGCGCTGGGAATGGCTGTTCGCAGAAACACGCCAACGCGCTTCCGGCTTGCTGAAAATGAACAACTGACCGCGCGGACGCTTCCCATCCCGTCTCAGTCCGGAGCACGCCCGTGGTAAAGGCAGACACCCCTGCACTCGACGCGCAAAAGGATGGAAAGCGCCTGCGTGCGTATTGGGTTGAACGCATTTTTGTTGCCGCGTGGATTGGCTACGCGGGCTTTTATTTCTGCCGCAGAAATATCTCGTGGACTCCGCTGCCCGCTGCAAGCCATCAGGGGTGGATGACCGGACTTGCGGACCTGCTGCTCTTCTTCAGCATGGGTTATACGCTTGGGCAGCTCGTTGGCGGATGGTCCGCGGACAGGTTCGGCGTTCGTAAAACGGTTCTGTGTGGAGGTCTGCTGTCTATGACGGCAACCGCGCTGCTCATGACCAATGCTCCTGTTGCCGTAATGATGGTTTTGCAGATGCTGAATGGCTTTGGACAGGGCTTTGGATGGCCGTCCATGATGAAGCTGTTCAGCGTGTGGCTGCCACGCGCACAGTTTGCCATTGGAGTTGCGTGGTGGAGCACTTCTTATGCTCTTGGCAGCTTCCTGGCCTACGCAGTAGCAACCGCACTCTCTACGGCAGATTCCGTTCCGGCAGCGACGGGTGCACGGCTTTCCATCGCGATTCCCTGCGTGGTGCTGCTGGCCACTACGCTTTTCTTTTACTGGCGTGTGCGCGAGTTGCCGTCGGATGCTGGCATTGCGCCGAAGCCCGCACAAAACGACGCACAGAACCCGGCGGGCGGATGGAGCGTTGTTCTGCGCAACTCCGAGATTCAACTGCTGGCTGTCTTCTATTTCTTTCTCAAGCTGACGCGTTACTCGCTCCTCTTCTGGCTGCCGCTCTACATTATTGAGACGCAGCGCACGCGCGGCAATTCCGCACTGCAGTTGTCTTCCCTCTTTGAGCTGACTGGCTTTGTCGGCGCGATCTTTGCCTGCTATGCCTCCAACAAATGGTTCGGGGAACGGCGCTACCCGGTTGGCGCCATCATGCTCTTCCTTGCGGCGTTTGTCTTCCTTCTGCATCCACTTGTGACGACATGGGGCACAGTGCCTACCGCAATCAGCATTTCGCTGATTGGAATTCTTATCTTCGGACCAGATGTGCTGCTCTCTTCGATTGCTCCGGTAGAAGCAGTGCCTTCCTCGCATGCGGGGCGTACATCCGGATATGTGAACGCCGTTGGCTCGCTAGGGCAGATGATTTCGCCGGTGCTGGTTGCATTTTGCTCGCATATGTTCGGGTGGAACAGCATCTTCACCTTGTTTGTTGTCTGCTCGCTCATTGCCGCTTCCCTGCTGGCCATTCGCTGGAACACCCAGCCGATGAATAAGCTTCATCTGAAGATGGCATAGACAACCTGCTTCTCACTTCCATTTCAAAAAAACAGGACTCCCTGCTGTCATGCAACCTCTTAGATTTTTTGCGCCTGTACTTAACGCCATTCTTTGCGCTGCAGTTTTTTCTTCTCTCCTCTCGTATAGCCAAACGCCGGATACGCAAGCACCGGACCGGCTTCCGAAGCGGTTTGCCGATAGCGCTGACTTACCGAACGGTTGGCGCATTACCCCGGCAGGCAAAGAGATTCGCATGACTGCGACCACATGGAGAGGCGTGACGTCCGAGGGCATGGGCGATGTGATTATGAATGCCGTCACCTCGCCTGACGGACGTGTTGTTGTGTCCACAAATGGCGGATGGTATCCGCATGCGCTTGAGGTCTTTGACACGAAGACACAGCAACATGTACAGCACATTCAACTGCCGGCGGCATGGCTGGGGCTGGCGTGGTCTGCGGATGGGCACACGCTGTATGTTGCGGGTGGAAATGCGCATCACAGCTATCACGGCGAGACGCCAGTGTCGTCCATTTATACGTTCCACTACGCGGATGGCAGGCTGAGCAGCAGACCTGTAGCAACGTTTGCTGAGACCATCGACTCCAAAGAAGTGTGGTGGTCCGGCATTGCGTTATTGCCTGCAAAACACTGGCTCTATGCGGCAAATCGTGGCGCTGGCACTGGCTCCAGTAACGTTGTTGTCTTTGACACGCAGACGCACGCAATTGTTACACGCATCCCAGTTGAGGTAAGCCCATATCAGACTGTTCTCTCGCCGGACGGCCACTATCTTTTCGTATCCAACTGGTCGAGTGAGTCGGTGAGTGTCATCGACACCAGCACAAACAACGTGATCCGCACCATCCATGTGGGGGCAAACCCAAATGACATGAAGCTCTCCGCGGATGGGCGGGTTTTCGTTGCATGCTCGAATGACAACAGCGTATATGTGATCGACGCGCACAAGCTCGAAGTGCTTGAGAGGCTATCCACCACACTGACACCAATGGCGCCGGAAGGATCGACGCCAGATGCGCTGGCAATCGACAATGCGCACAAGCTTCTCTACATTGCGAATGCGGATAACAACTCCATTGCCGTGGCAAGCATTGCAAACCGCCTGCATAGCACAGTGCTTGGTTTCATTCCTACGGGATGGTATCCCTCCGCGCTGGCACTGGCCGATAACAACCGCACGCTTTATATCGCCAATACAAAGGGCGAGTCAGGGCACCCGGATGTGAAGGGACCGACGAGTCCACTCTCTTCACGGCCATGGCATGACGGCGATGAGACGGTTGAGACCGTACAAACCGGCAGCATGGAAGTGCTCTCGGTTGCAGCGCTGAAGACGAAGCTTCCTCACTGGACACACCAGGTAATCGAAGACACGCCCTATAACGATTCCCTGCTTTCAGAAGCACGTCCACCAAAGGAGCCAAGCATTCTGCCGCAGCATGTTGGGCGGCCCAGCGTGATTCAACATGTGATTTACATCATCAAAGAGAACCGAACTTACGATCAGGTCTTCGGCGATCTACCCAAAGCGAATGGCGATCCGAGGCTGACAATCTTCGGCGAGAAAATTACGCCCAACCAGCACGAGATGGCACGCGAGTACGAAACACTAGACAATCTCTATTGCGATGGCGAAGTCAGCATGGACGGACACTCATGGTCGAATGCCGCATACGCAACGGACTTCAACGAGAAGCAGTGGCCCGCGCTGTATGACGGCTACAGCCGCGCTTCCTATGATGTGCGTGCAGATGTCCCTTCCGCTGGATATTTATGGGATCTTGCTAAGCGCAAGGGGCTGACGTATCGCTCCTATGGCGAGTTCGGCGACCGCGCAAGCACTGCAGACAAAGACGATGTGCGCTTACCTGTTGGTGCAGATGCGCTTGTAGGGCATTTCGACAAGGACTTTGAGCGCGGGCTGAATGTTCGCGATACGAATCGTGTTGCAGCCTTTCTGCGCGAGTTCCGCCAGTATGAGGCAGACTACGACAGCAAGAACCCTGAACAGCGCCTGCCGAACTACATCGTCATGAGCCTGCCTGAAGATCACACTTCAAGAACATCCATCGGGGCCTATACTCCGCAAGCAGCTGTCGCTAATAACGACTACGCGATTGGGCAGCTAGTAGATGCGGTAAGCCACAGCCATTACTGGCCGAACACAGCCATCTTCATTATTGAAGATGATGCACAGGATGGCGCAGACCATGTCGATGCGCGCCGCACCATGGGGCTTGTTCTGAGCCCCTATAGCAGGCGCAGCAATGTGGACAGCACGCTTTACTCAACCAGTTCGATGCTGCGCTCGATTGAGTTGCTGTTAGGGTTGCCACCGATGAGCCAATATGATGCTGCGGCAATGCCGATGTATGCATCCTTTGGTACAACGCCGGACCTGACACCATTCAACGTTATTCAGCCGCTCATTGATGTCAACGCAAAGAACACCAAAGGCTCATTCGGTGCAGAGGCAAGCAGCAAAATGGACTTCTCCGACGTGGACCGCGCGCCAATGCACGCACTGAACGAGATCATCTGGAAGAGCATTAAGGGAGCTGATTCCCCCATGCCCGCGCCGGTGCATCGCTTCCGGCCTCTTGTAGATGCCAACGATTCCGCGGATTCCCTAAAAGACAAAGACTGAACCCAGGAAAGTACCTGCTGTTCGGCGTCCATGCGACAATTGCAGCCAGGACAGCGTCGAGCATGAATCGTAGAAAATTTCTCTCCCTCGCAGCGGCTGGAATCGGTAGTGCGGCACTTTCCCGTTCTACGCTTGCATGGACTCAGGATATAAACGCCGCATCGAGGCATCTTCAATTGCGTATTGCGCCTGTCAAGATAGAACTTGCGCCCGGCGTGGTCATCGAGACGGTTGGCTATAACGGGCAGGTTCCGGGGCCGATTCTTCGCGTCAAAGAAGGCGAGCCGGTCGATATTCATGTTGTGAATCACAGCGATGCTCCTGAGCTTGTGCACTGGCATGGATTGCATATCGACGCAATCAACGACGGCTCTTCCGAGGAAGGTTCTCCGGTAATTCCTCCCGGCGGTGAGTTGCGCTATCGATTCACGCCTGCGTCAAGCGGATCGCGGTGGTATCACACGCACACCATGGCACATGGCGATCTGCGGCGCGCCGGATATAGCGGCCAATATGGATTCTTCTATATTGAGCCGAAGACCGGCGAGGCTGGCGCTTATGATCATGAAGCCTTCCTCGCTGTGCATCATTGGGAAGCATCGATGGCGCACAATGCAACTCCGCTAACAGGCCACGAGGTCAGCTACAAATATGCGTCATTCAATGACAAACTAGCTTCGGCGCATGAACCGCTGCGCGTAAAGGCCGGGCAGCGGGTGCTGTTTCACTTCCTCAATGCAAGCGCCACCCGCAATGTGCAGATTGCCTTGCCGAATCATCAGTTTCGTGTAATTGCGCTCGATGGCAATCCTGTCCCCTCGCCGCAACTTGTCAATGTAATTTCGCTGGCAGTTGCAGAACGGGTGGATGCGATAGTCGAAATGACAAGCCCCGGCGTGTGGATGCTAGGGGCTGTGGAGGATGAGGATCGCAACAAGGGGCTTGGCCTTCCGATCGAATATGAGGGTCAAAAAGGCTCTGCAATATGGACAGCCCCCGCTAAGAACGATTGGTCGTATGCGCTGTTTGCGCAGGCAACTCCGATAACGGCTACTGTTCAGCGCGTGCCGATGATCTTTGAAAAATCTGCCGGAAAAGACAGCATGGATCTTTGGACAATCAACGGCAGCGCTTTTCCTGAGATTGCTTCGCTAAAGGTGAAGCAGGGTGAGCGCTACCGGCTTGCCTTCTTCAACACCTCAGGTGAGGCTCATCCGATGCATCTGCACAGGCACAGCTTTGAGCTGGCCGCAATCAACGGCAAGCCCATGTCGGGCATCTTTAAGGATGTGGTCAACGTAGAGGCTTATACGCGAGTGGATGTGGACTTCACTGCGGAGAATCCGGGGCCATCACTCTTTCACTGCCACCAGCAGATGCACATGGATAACGGCTTTATGCAGTTGATTGAATATCTGCCGGCAAGTTAACTGCGAACTTGTAGAAACATCTCAACACGGCATATACCTTCATGGAGCCACTGCCCGTCGGCCTCATCATTACTCTCGTCTCGGCTGCTGTCCTCCGCCGCAAACTCCCTGTCGAATCATCCGACGGCCTCGACACAAAGCCCACACTCTCTACTAAACTTTCAAACGATTCTCACTAGGAGGCTTCATGGCTTCAATTACTGGCTTCGGCGGTATATTTCTACGAGCAAACGATCCGAAAGTGCTGTACCAGTGGTATGAGCAGCACCTCGGCCTGGTAAAGTCGGGCGGAGCGTTCTCTTTTCCCCCACCAACGCAACACCCCCAGGTAGTCTTCTCTCTTTTCAAGCAAGACAATGCTTACTTTCCTCCTGCGCAAAAGGCGATGCTCAATCTACAGGTAGACGATCTGGACGGTCTGCTGGATCGCCTGATAGCCGAAGGCGTCACTGTCGATCCCAAACGCGAAAGCTATGATTTTGGAAAGTTTGGTTGGATTACCGATCCGGAAGGAAATCGTGTCGAGCTGTGGCAGCCTGTCGCAACAGATTGATGCCAAGCGCAGATCAGTCACAAAAACCAGCTTCTATGAAGAAGACGCTCCAATAAAAACATGGAACTATCGACAAACAAATCGGTGCAATGGCAACTCGCTCGTTATCTCAAGATTCAGCGGACCACTATACGTGCAGAGTTTCACTCGCAGATGATGACCTGCCTGATTGCCACGACGCAAGAGCTTCTTTTAAAACTTGCAGAGGATTATGGCTGGGAGATATCCCTCTCAAAGGAACAAGACCTGGCTTTGCGCTGGTCATTAAAAAACGGGAAGCCGAATCGAAACCTGAACTATGGGTACGCTGGAATTACCGCAATTACCGCAAAGCATTCCGGTTGTTTTTATTCCACCATTACCGTTTCCCCAATCTAGTCCTTCCTCGTTCTCTTCAGGTTGACCATCTGTATCCCACATCTGGCTTCAAGGATGCGGAGCACAATTACTTCGTGCGGCTCATCCTGCTTGATCGCAAAACTAACGCCTCCTACGGAGCAGGACCTGAAAGTTCTTTCTATCCAAAGGAACGCGAACGGGAATGCGGAAAACATGACGGCATACATATGGATTGGATAACCTTCTTAAAAGCAACAAACACACGCATTCCTGCAAAAAGCGCGGGAGAAAAATCATGGTCTACCTGGGCATGGAGATTCGCCGGAGAATATAACGCGGAATATCCCAGCGAAGACAAAGTCCTCTCCTACCACTCCATCACTGTCATGCTGAATCTTGTTTACCACCAACGCTATCGGCCAATACCGCTGCAACCATCGTTCCTTGACGAAGCAAGAAGCTCCCCATCCTTCGCTTGCTTCCCTGGCCTGCACCAACACGAGTAAACATTGGCGTTGCCCTGCGTGCTTCAATCCCATAGCAAAAGTGGCTCAAAGCATGAGCTGTCCACCATTGACCTCGATAGTTTCTCCCACCACATAGCTGGCTGCATCCGAGGCTAGAAAAGCAATTACCTTCGCGCATTCTATGGAAGTTCCTACGCGACCGAGAGGGATCATATTCACGAAATTCTTCATCATTTCCGGCGTAGAAAATACCTCATGAAAGGGAGTGTCGATTACGCCTGGGGAAACGCAGTTAACGCGGATGCCGTGCGGGGCTAATTCTTTGGCTAGCGACTTTGTGTAAGTCATCAGAGCGCTCTTAGCGGCTGCATATGGGCCTGCGCCCAGACCACCACCATTGCGTCCGGCTATCGAACCGATGTTAATGATCGCGCCACTCTTACGCGCAATCATGGAGGCTACAACCTTCTGCGTGCACAACACAGCGCTCTTCAGATTCAAATCCATTACCGCGTCCAGCCGCTCCGCAGTCACGTCAAGAATTGGCAGTCGCTCCACAAGAGAACCGGCATTGTTCACAAGAATATCCACAGGACCGAGTTCTTTCGTAACGTGCGCAACCAGGGATTCAACCCCGGCTGTCTGAGAAAGATCAGCATGGCAGAGAATTGCCACCCCACCCGCAGCCGTAATTTGATTTCTGGCCTGCTCCGCTCCGCTTTGATTGCGGTGAAATCCAATTGCGACGCGAGCTCCTAATTCTGCAAAAAGAGTTGCCGTTGCAGCTCCGATGCCGGAAGATGCACCCGTAACAAGCGCGATTTTTCCACTCAGGTCCAGATAGTTTTGCATTTGATTTCATCCTCTCTGTAATACAGTTCTTCTTCCGTGCCGCTTTCTTTTTCAGAGCGATACTGGTTGAATTGTTTTTCCAAGCCGAAACAAAACAACAGTGGCAATAATCGGCAGCAAGCCTGCCGTAATCAGAACAGGCGCGTAGGAATAGTGATCGACAATTGCTCCTGTTGCCTGCGTTAACAACATGGCACCCACACCTGCGCCAACTCCACCCATTCCCATGACTGAACCAACCGCACTCGATGGAAAATAATCACTGGGAAGTGTTTGAACATTTCCAATCCACGCCTGAAAGCCGAACAAAACCACAGCAATCAAAATGAGCGCAGACAAAACACTGTGAGTTAAAGCAACAGGGATGCCGGCACACATTAGCGCCATTCCGCCAAGCATCACGGTTTTCCGCGCGCGATTTACGCTCCAGCCGCGATGAATGAGATGCCCCGATAGCCATCCTCCAAAGAGGCTGCCCGCATCAGCCGCGGCAAATGGCATCCAGGCAAATAAACCAATTTGCTGCAGGCTGAGATGTCGCACGCGAAACAGGTAGAGCGGCAGCCATGTGATGTAAAACCACCAGACTGGATCGCCAAAGAAACGCGCCATGATAACGGCCCATGCCTCGCGACGGCGCAGGAGTTGGAGCCACGGGATTTTCTGCTGCGAACTTAATGAATCTGAATCTTCCTGGATAGCGTATTTTTCTATCACGTTATTTGCACCAGGCTTATATGACCAAATCCACAGCATCAGCCAGAGAAAACCTAGTGCGCCGATAACCAGGAATGTTGTTCGCCACCCAAACCGCATTTCAATCCACAGGATTACTGGAGTAGCAATGACAGAGCCGATTGCGGTTCCACTATTGCAAATCCCCATAGCCAAAGCACGCTCTCGCACCGGGAACCATTCAGCAATGGCTTTTGCGGCTCCGGGCCAGGTACCACCTTCTCCCAGCCCCAAAAGAAACCGCAAACCACATAGGCTGACAAGCCCTTTTGTGAACGCGTGCGCCATTGAAGATAACGACCAGACAACAACTGATAGGACGAAGCCGAGCTTGGTTCCCACCTTGTCGTACAGCATTCCTGAAAGACCTTGGCTTGCCGTGTAGGCAATCAGGAACGATGTAGTCAACGCCGCAAATTGAGAACTAGACATGCCAAGTTGCACAGTTATCACCGGCCCCAGTACCGCAACTGCAAGACGGTTGAGAAAGTTGATGAGAGCCGCAAGAAAGATCAGCCCTATCACCCACCAGCGAAGACCGGAGATTTCTCTGCTCAAGCATTCCTCTCAGCAATTCATACGAATGGTTCAACACGGGCAGCTTCCAGTTACAAACCCTCGCGGCACTTCAGTCCTTTGCCGATGAGAAAGAGACGGACACCGTTTTAATTGCGTATGGTTCCGTGGGAACTGTAATTTCCTGCTTGCTATTCAGAGTGACGGGATGTTCCTGCTTTTCCATCAAGCTGGTCTCCGCCGCACTATTCGCAGCCTCCGGCAGATGAAGATGTACGTTTGTTGATTTCCCTTCAAATTCATAGAAGCGAAAAGCCAGATCATTATTGTCTTCTGCCTTCTTCATAGCCGTCACAATAACGTTCTGCGGCTCTACAGAGAGGAAGGAGCGCGTGGTTGACCATGATCCAGCATGTGGCGCGACTTCGACCGCAATGAGTGGATAGTTCAACTCATATCCCTGCTGCATTGTGCCGCCGTCTTTCCAGTTGCCACTGTGCGGATAGAGTGAATACGTGAATTCATGGAAGCCCTGATCAGCAATGCGGCCATCTGGCGCGAGCATGGTCGGAGAACGAAGAAGTGACAACCGAATCACGTTGTCTTTTGCATCGTATCCATACTTGCTGGCGTTGAGCAGACTCACGCCTACCGTTGCATCGGAGATATCTCCCCAACGCAGAGCCGGAACTTCAAACTGTGCCTGTTCGGCGGGAGTATTGCGTGTCGTTGGCCGCTCAATTGCGCCGTAAGGAATTTCAAACGTAGCCTTCGTGGCCTGAACATTGACTGGCACACCTACTTTGAGCAGAATGTGCGACTCATGCCAGTTGACCTTCGTATGCACATCGATGCGCGCAACATCAGGGTACGCAACAACGTCGCGAACAATATCGGAATTCTGGAACTTGTTTTTAATCCGAACCACGACACGTTCCGGACCATTTTCGACAACTTTTACTTCTTCAGGATTTTTAAGGTCCCAGCTTTTCTCATCGAACTTAATCTCCCACGCGTCTTGAACTGGCGGTCGATCAACAAAGGCTTGCAGTAGATTCGCGCAACCTCCCGAAGCCACTGTCTCTTTATTGCTCGATTTATCGACAAGACTCGTAATGCAGCCGGTAGTTGCATCTATCTTCATCCGAAAAAACTGGTTTTCAATCGCTGTGCCATCCACTTTCAGAGTCGAAACAACCGACCTTGCATGCGATACAGGAGCAACATGAATCACGGCATAGCCCAATGATGGAACATCCGGAACCATCACCTGCAACTGTGTTCGCTGGGTTGCGTTGTCCGTGAAAAGCACCTGCGAAAGCAGAGGCTTTCCATCCGCGCCAACCGCTTCCAACTCCTCGCCCTGCGCAGGCGTGTGAACTTCAACCGTTACAGGTTCAGCCCGTTTCCATGACAGCGGATTGAAGACAACAAACGAAGTTCCCTGTCCTTGCGTATTGATTTTCGCTGTCAGGCGATCGAGAGAGCTATGGAGAATCTTGCCGCTGGCAAGACTGGCGTCATTCAAACTGGCAAGTGCTTCCGTATAGTTATTGCCTACGCCCGATCCGGGCATAATATCGTGAAAATCGTTGAACAGAATCTTCTTCCATACCCCCTCAAATTCAGTATTGGAATATGGCTGGCCTGTCTCAAGGAAAGAAAGCGCCGCAAATTTCTCGGCGTTCTCCAACTGTTCTTCGTTGTGCCGGATTTGCTTCTTTGTCTCGGATTGCGTTGTGTAGCACCCGCGATGATATTCCAGATACAGCTCACTGTTCCACGTTGGCAGAGTGAGGCCGCCGCTCTTGAGAGACTGATGCACATCCTCAAAAAAGTCATGAGCTGTGCTGAACTCTGCTTTTGGAAAGACGGTGGAAGGCTCCTCCAGTCTCACGGCCTCATCCACTTCCTGCCGCGTCGGGCCGCCTCCATGGTCGCCTACGCCGTACAACTGCATGATCTCAGGAAAGTGCGTCGATGGCACATAAGCCGCAATATCATTTGCCAGGCCAACTGGCTCAGTAGTGCCGTTATATGTGTGCGGAAAATAGGTCAGCACCTTGCTGCCGTCAGGAGACTGCCACCAGAACAGCTTGTAAGGGAATACTGTCGTTTCATTCCAGGACATCTTTTGTGTAACGAAGGAATCAACTCCCGACCTCTTATAAATCTGCGGCAGCTGCCAGTTATATCCAAACGAATCGGGGTTCCAGCCAATATTGACATCCACATTAAACTTCTGCTGAAAGTATCGCTTGCCTACTAACAACTGGCGAACAAGCGACTCGCCATCCGGCATGTTCAAGTCGGGCTCTACCCACATACCGCCAACAAGCTCCCAGCGGCCCTCTTTCACTCGCTTCTGGATTTCCTGGAACTCCGCAGGATACTTGTCTTCCAGCCATGAAAAGTCCTGCACGCTGGACTGCGTGTATTTGAAGTTGGGGTATTCATTCATCAGTTGCAGGGCCGTCCCGAATGTATCTCGCACAACTTCAACCGTCTCTGTCCATGGCCAGAGCCACGCCATATCAATGTGCGCGTTACCGACAAGCCTGACCTTGAACTGCTTCATCCACGTATTCAGCGGCTGCAGATTGTTTGCTGCTGTTTCCAGCGAGTGCGTAAAAGCGGCTTGATTCCCCTTATCCAGCGCTGCAAAATCTATCGCCTGCACAGCCTTGTCCAGTTGCTGTTCCCGTTCTGCTTTGCCATCAGGAAAACCGCTGATGACAGCCTCTGCCGTTTGAATTTCGCTGCGCAAAAAGCCGGGATCAGGCTGCCCAGGATAATCGACAACAATGCGCGCACCCAGCAGTCGTCCTGCCGGCTCATGAAACGGTGTCTTAATTGAAATCTGTATCTTCTGCCCCGGCTCTGCTTTGTTGGTAATCAGAATCGGGTCCAGCGTGCGGCCATCCCCCTGTGCAACCAGGCCTCCATTCAAAAAGACTCGGCCATCTTTTGAAAATCTCACGACCAGCTTCAATCTCGCGCCGCGAATATCTTTACCGCCAACAGTTGGCGGAACCACAACTGTTGCACGATACCAACCGCGTTGCTCTGCAGTTGCACTCGCATCATTCGCGCGCCGTTCGCTGAAGGCCAGCGTGACTGTCTTCCAGTTGAAGTCGTCCAACGACGCATCTTCGCCGTGCGGTATATCCGCATCATGAAAACGCCACTCATTGATTGGAAGCAGCGTCATGGCCTGCAACTGGTCCATTTGTTTTGGATATTTTTCCTGCCATAGTTTCGGAGGATCACCGTGACGCTGAGCATGCGAGCAAATGCACAGAACGGCAACAGACACAATCATCACAAAGCAGCGTTGAGTTTTCCGCACAGCGTTGTCCCATCCTTTTTACAAGTGAGCACGCCACCACACGTGGCTACCCCTCTGGGTTATCTGAATTGGCTTACATGTTCTGTCTGCATCCACAGGATTCGCGGATATGAAATGTTGTCGAAAGTACAATTTGCTGACGTGGCAGTGCCTTCTTGCTCTGCATCCTGGCAAATAGCAGTTCAGCGGCCCGCCGCCCTAATTCCGCGGACGGCTGGCGCACCACGGTAAGGCTTGGCGTCAGGATTTCTGCCATTTCAAAATCATCGAAGGAAATCAGTGCAATGTCGCTGCCTGGGCGCTTGCCTAATTGGCGCAGCACCCGTAGAACAACCATGGTTGTAACGCCGTTCAGCGTGAGAATGGCATCCAGATTGCCGGGACCCTTCATCAGACAGTTCCGAATAACATCCGGGGACAGGTCGTTCTCGTTTTCTACGAGATACGTCTCTTTCTTGCGGCGTACGCGCTTCATCGTACTGACATAGCCAGCGATACGCTCTGCTCCTGTATAGAGATGAGGGCGAGCCCCAATAGCAAGAATGCGTTGATAACCATGAGACAACAGGTGCTCGGTGGCTTCCCGCACCGCATCCCGGTTCGTCACGGTAATGCTATCGATGCTCGAGTTATCAATGGGGCGGTCAAAAGAAACAACAGGGATGCCTGCGGAGGTAAAGGACTCAGCAGTATTTTTTCTTCCATCTGCGGGAGCAATAATCAGGCCATCCACCTGGCGGCGAACGAGAATTTCCACCTCTTCCCGCTCCAATGCTTCATCTCCGCCAGAGCTGGTCAGCATAACCACGTGCCCATTTTTTCTAGCCACTTCCTGCACTGCCTGTACTGCGGATGCACAAAACGGATCGGCAAGGTTCGGCACGACCATTCCAATTGCTGCCGATTTGCGCCCTTTCAAGCCTCGCGCCAATTCATTAGGACGATACCCAAGCCGAGACATAACAGCGCGAACTTTTTTTGCGGTATCCGGTGCAATCCCCTGGTCATCATTCAGCGCACGCGACGCTGTTTTCACCG
This sequence comes from Occallatibacter sp. FHG110214_02, assembly GCF_059115385.1. Classification (NCBI taxonomy): domain Bacteria; kingdom Pseudomonadati; phylum Acidobacteriota; class Terriglobia; order Terriglobales; family Acidobacteriaceae; genus Occallatibacter; species Occallatibacter sp. FHG110214_02. The sequence goes on from NZ_JBZYWK010000010.1 coordinate 49,619, forward strand.
ATACACCGGCCTCACGCGCTACATCTACCAAGGTTGGACCGTTCGATTTCCTGAGCATAGTTATTTATCAACCTGCAAAAAATTCAATCCTGAATGATATCCACTCTCACCGCGAGTTGTGCCTTCTGCCATAGAGGCGCGCTGCCTGTTCAGGCGCCATCAACACTCCGGCGCAATTTCGCCTTTTGTGTGGAATTTTCGACAACGTTGTCGCAATGGAACGAGATAGTATCCTCGACCTTTATATTTTGTCAATTTCCGTTTCCCAAGGCTCAGTCAAAACACAAGATTCAAACGTAAATTACTGATTTAATAATGTAAAACGATTTACCTGGAAGCTTTATCCCCATCCGCAACATTCATGAATAAATAATTCCGATTTTACTGTTGACAATAATTCTTCCCTCGGACTAGATTTTCCTCCGTCAATTACGACAACGTTGTCAATTCATTCCAAATGCAGTCTGCGGATACGCAAGGCTGCGGTTCGATGAACGCGGTAACGAGCGCATGCCATCCAGCTCCTCGGTGCACGGTGGTTGGCTGTAGCTCGATAAAAAGCAGCGGAAATTTGAGGAGGCAGTAACGATGAAGCGAAGCATGTATGTTTTCTTGCTTTTGTTAGTTGGAATATCTCTTTGCACGTCAAGAGCCCGCGGACAGGCCGTGACTGCAAACCTTCTTGGAACCATCACAGACCAGACAGGCGCGGTAGTTCCAGACGCAACGGTAACAATCACAGAGTCCATCACTGGAATCAGTAAAGTTGCACAAACAAATGCAAGCGGCAACTTTGATTTTGAAGCGATTCAACCGGGAACCTATAGCGTGACCGCGGAAAAGAATGGGTTCAGCAAGGTTGTCTCCGAACATGTGGGAGTCGTAGTCAACAGCACAGTCCGTGTCGACCTTGCCCTGCATCCCGGCTCCGTCACCGAGAGCGTCCACGTTACAGAAGCGCCTCCCGCGTTGAAGACGGACAGAGCCGATGTCAGTATCGACATCAGCTCAGTGGAAACTGAAAATCTTCCACTCGGCACCAACCGTAACTTTCAGGGGACGCTGGCGCTAGTGCCGGGCGCTACCAAGCCACATTTTCAACATTCCACGTTTTATAACGCAGCGGCTTCTCTTTCTACCGAGGTAAACGGCCAGTCAAGATTGGCGAACAATACGCTGATTGAAGGCGTAGATGATAACGAACGTTCCGGATTGCTCCAGGTTCTGATTCCTCCGAGCGAAGCGATTCAGACGGTCAACACCGCCACCAGCAACTATGCCGCTGAGTTCGGACGTGCAGGCGGTGCGGTTACAGACGTGATTCTAAAATCGGGCGGCAACGAATTTCATGGCGGTGCTTATGAGTTCAATCGTGTCAGCGCGCTCTATGCAAAGAACTATTTCCACCCCGAGAAACTGCCGGGCAGTACCTACAACTACTACGGCGCAAATATTGGCGGCCCCATCATTCACAACAAGCTGTTCATCTTTGGCGACTTCCTGCGCATCAGCGACAACGAGGGGATACAGAACTCGGCTACGGTGCCGACAGCGGCATACCGCAACGGCGACTTTACCGCTGCGGGAAGCACGGTTGTCTACGATCCGAATACCGGCAATGCAGACGGCACCGGACGCCAGCAAATTTCATATAACGGCGTGCCCAATACGATGGACCCGTCGCGCATCAGCCAGGTCGCCAAGAATATTTTGGCCCTGATCCCTCTGCCAAACGTGCCAGGAGCCGGCTTGACCAGCAACTATGCTGGCCCGACGAACTCCACACGTGATGTAAATTCCTTTGACGTGAAAGCTGACGATACGCTTCTCGGCAACGACCATCTCTCCTACCGCTATAGCTGGCAGAAGGTGGACCAGTTCCTGAGCAATCTCTTTGGATTGGCGGGTGGACCGGCCAACGGCGCGAGGGGAACGCAGACTGCATACAACACGGCTTTGAACTACACGCACGTCTTCTCGCCAACGCTGCTCTCCGAACTGCGCCTTGGCCTGAACCACTACAAGAACACCGCCTTCCCGCTTGACTACGGAACGCAAGCGACAACGAATCTCGGCATTCCGGGCGTCAACCTGGATGACTTTACCAGCGGCATCACTACCATCAGCCTGAATGGCTACTCCGGATCAATTATCGGCACCGGTTCTTCCTATCCGTGGAACCGCGGCGAAACCAACATTGACGTCGTGAACAACTGGACGAAGATCCTGGGTAACCACAGCATCAAGTTCGGTGGTGATGTCCGCCGTGTTCGTGATGACTTGTTTCAGGGGCAGGTATACGGTCCGCGCGGAGTCTTTTACTTCCTTGAAGGGCAAACCTCTCTAAACGGTGGCACAAGCAAAACTGGCTTGGCAAACGACATGGCCTCGTTCCTGCTCGATATCCCCAACCAGATGGGGCGTGACGTAGGTGTCCACGACGCATCGTGGCGTGAAACCCAGCTATTCGCCTACGGCCAGGACTCCTGGCAGGCGACTCCGAAGCTTACCGTCACTGCCGGATTGCGCTGGGAGCTGTACGTGCCTCCGACTCCGCAGCGTGCAGGTGATTATTCCAACTACGATCCTGACACCAATTCGCTGATTGTCGCCGGCATCGGCAATAATCCTCTGAATATCGGCATGAAAACCCGCTTTGTAAACTTTGCGCCGCGTCTCGGTGTGGCCTATCGCCTCGATGACAGGACAGTACTTCGCGCAGGGTATGGCATCAGCTATATGCCGTGGCCTGATAACCTGAACAACTACGCAGTGAACTATCCGTTGAAGCAAAACAATGTATACAACTCTCTCAGCAGCTATCAGCAGGCGCTAATGCCGGATGGAACACCAGCATCCATGTCGAAGGGCTTTGCGCCACCCAACGTAATTCCAACGCCTGCAGACGGCATCATCACCGATGCTCCTCTCGCCACCTCGTACAACTTTTCTAATCCTGATTTCAGTGAGCCGTACCTTCATTCGTGGAATGCTGCCATACAGCGGTCGCTGTTCCATGGATTTGTGCTGGATGTGGCCTATGTGGGCAATGCAGGCGTAAAGCAGCCATCGCACTACAACATGAATGCGGGCTTTGTAGCAGGAGCAGGCGCTGAGGGGCAGCCGCTATATGTCAAGTTCGGCAAAACAGCCAGCGTCGATTACGAGTGGAAACAGGACAGCTCCAACTATCACGCGCTTCAGGTCAAGCTGCAGCACAACTTTGCAAATGGCCTTTCCAGCACCACGTCCTATACGTTCCAAAAAGGACTGGGCTATGTAACCTCAAACGGTAGCGGCGTAGGCAACACCCTCGTCTACGTTGATTACCAGCGCAATTATGGGGTTCTAGGCAATAACCGTAAGCACACCTTAGTGCAAAGCTATGTGTACGAATTCCCCTTCGGCAAAAACAAGCGGTGGTTGAACACGGGTGTTCCTGCGTGGATTTTTGGCGGATGGCAGACCAACGGCGTAATCTCCGTTGAATCGGGCACCCCCTTCAGCATAACTGCCAGTGCCAATAGCTTGAATGCAACCGGCAATACACAGTTCGCCAATATCAGCGGCCACTTCAAGACGCTGAAAGGAATTGGCGCTGCAAAGCCATGGTTCGATACATCCGTATTCAGCCAGCCTACGACAGCCGCACTGGGCAACACCGGCATCGATGGCTTCACGGGCCCCGGCTGGTTCGGATGGGACGCGTCCGTAGGCAAGCACATCCCCATCACCGAGCGTGTAATTCTGGAGATTCGCGGTGAGGCATTCGGCCTGACCAACACTCCCACATTCGGCAACCCCAGCAGCAGCGTAGCCAACGGAGACTTCGGCCAGATTAACGGCAACAGTGGTGGAGCCTCCAATAACCGGCAAATGGAATTATCTGGAAAGATCACCTTCTAAACTCATGGAATGTGATTCCCCAGAGAGCCTGTTCTGCAATCTTGCGAGATTGATTCGTGAACAGGCTCTCTGCAACGACACGCAGTAGAAAAAGGAGAAGTGTGAATGTCGCAGATGAGTCGTCGTAAGGTGCTGGTTGGTGGAGGAGCAGCGTTAGGACTCGCGGCAATGCCGAGTTGTTTGCACGCGGCGGAAGGAACTCGCCTGAAGTCGCCATTTCGAATCGCTGTAATTACCGATGAAATTTCTCCGGATTTCGATCATGCCTGTTCAGTGGCTGCAAATGACTTCGGAATGGAATGGGTAGAAGTGAGAACTTTATGGAAGAAGAGCCTCCTCACACTCAGCCAGACCGAGATAGATGAAGCACGCCGCATTCTGGACAAATACAAGCTACGTGTCTCCGATATTTCCAGCCCGCTTTTCAAGGCGGATTGGCCGGGAGCGCCCATCTCGAAAAAACGGGAAAGCCACGCACAGCCCGATACAAGTTCTGTTTTCAAGGAGCAGGAAGAAGTTCTGAAAAAGAGCATTGAGATGGCCAAAATCTTCAGCACCGACCGCATCCGCGGTTTTGATTTCTGGCGGCTCGATGACCCCACTCCATACCGCGACGCCATCAATACAAAGCTGAAAGAGGCTGCGGCAGAGATGGATGCTCACGGAAAAATTTTCGTTCTTGAAAACGAGATGTCCTGTAACACCGGCACCGGAGCCGAAGCTGCAAAGCTCCTTGCGGCCATCCCATCGAAAAACTTCATGTTGAACTGGGACCCCGGCAACGCAGCCGCATTGGGCGAAAAAACATTCCCCGACGCATGGAATCTTCTGCCGAAGAACCGCATTGGACATTGCCATTGCAAAGATACGGTGATGAAGCCGGGCGGCGGTTACGAATGGGCTCCAGTCGGAAAAGGCGTCATCGACTGGGTTGGCCAGTTCAAAGCATTCAAGGCGATGGGATATCACCTGACCATCAGCCTGGAGACGCACTGGCACGGTGGCAGTTCGCCCGAGGACTCAACGCGCCAAAGCTGGGCAGGCATGAAGGCCGCTCTGCAATCCGCCGGCGCACTTGCATAACTCATCGCGGAATCATCAAGGAGAAAATTTATATGAACAGACGAGAGTTCATTGGAGGCGTCTCTGCAGGAGCCGCCATGCTCGCCACTTATCCAAGGGCGAGCGCGCTCGGAGCAAATGACCGCATACGTTTCGGCATCATTGGTGTAGGCTCGCGTGGCCAGCAGGATTTGAAAGATGCAATGAAGATTCCGGGGGCGGAATGCGTCGCGGCGGCGGATATTTATTCCCACCGTCGCGATGAAGCTAAGGGCATTGTTCCCACTGCAGAGGTGTATGACGATCCGCGCCGGCTTCTGGACCGCAAAGACATTGATGCCGTAATCGTGGCAACGCCGCTCTTTCTGCATGCCAAGTACTTCCACGATGTGCTCGCATCCGGTAAGGATCTCTACTGCGAAAAGACAATGACATGGGACATCGCCGAGGCAGTGTCCTGCCGCAAAGCAGCCAATGCATCTTCGCACGTGGTGCAAATTGGCTTGCAGCATGAAAGCGAAGGCGCGCTCGTTGATGCGAAGCAGTGGATTCAGCAAGGCCTGGTAGGAAAAATCACCATGGTCGAGTCATGGATGAGTCGCAACTCGCGTCATGGACAACCACAATGGCGGCGTGCCATTCCAGCGGACCTCGATGCGAGTCACGTGAATTATTCCCTCTTTCTGAATGACCGTCCCAAGGAAGCCTTCAGCGCAGAGCGCTATTTAAACTGGCGGCTCTACTGGGAGTTTTCCGGAGGCAACATAACGGAGAACATGGTTCACCAGATTGCATGGATTATCACCGCACTCGACCTGAAGGAGCCTGTAGCAGCCACAATGATGGGCGGCGTCTTCTCAGAAAAAGATGGCCGCCAGGTACCAGACACCATCAGCGTTTCGCTCGAATATCCCAACGACCTCATCGTTCAGTGGCAATCCACTTTCAGCAACAGCCGCTACGGCCTTGGGGAGCACTTCCTCGGCAGTGACGGCACCATTGAGCACATCAGCGGCGCAACAGACATGGTAAGCGGCAAGTATGCCGGTGGCATCAACTATTATCCCGAGAAGCTGAACCGGCCCGACGGCGTAGCAATCAAAGGCGAAGCCCAGGGCGTAAATCACATGCAGAACTGGATGGATTGCATCCGCTCACGCAACAAAAAGACGAATGCCCCGGTGGAGATTGGCTACCTCTCCGCAGTTGCCGCACACATGGCCAACCTTGCCTACCGCACCAAGAAGCGCATCACCCTGGAAGAAGCGATGACCATGAAGCAGCCGTACTAGCCCATTCCCAAAAACACGTTTCCAACTTGGAGGCTCCCTTGGACGCAACGAGACGATCAATCCTTTTCGCCGCTCCGGTGTTCGCTGCAACCGGAGCGGCATTTGCCGCACCCAATATCAAATCAATCAAGTCTTTTGCCACACCCTACAACCAGCTTCCCGTAAAGCAAAATGGCCAGAACGCATTCCGCGCCATTGTGGATGGCATGACACACTCCGGCGACCACCTGGAAGTTCATGAAACCACTCTTGCAGCCGGAAGCTCCCCGCACCCGCCGCATCGCCATGAGCACGAAGAAATGTTTCTAATGATGAAAGGGCAGCTTGCAGTAACGATTGAAGGAAAGACAACCGTAATCGGCCCCGGCGCCGCCGCATACGTTTATTCCGGAGAACTCCACGGAGTACACAATCCCGGCACCGAGGAAACACAATATTTCGTAGTGGCTACTGGCGTGTAACCAACTATTTCACTTTCCATAAACAATGGTGGACGTAACGACGGATAGTTTGAACTCTCTTGCCTCAATTCTGGGCAAAGCCAAACCGATCTACGATGAGTGCCGCAATGTTATCAATAACTTAGAGAAAGAGTGAAGTCTTAGCCATTCAGGCAGACACAGGTTGACAAGTCTTCGTCCATCCTGATGATCGCACCAGACAAATATGTCAGCATGCCTAAGAATTAGACACTTAGCGTAGCCAGACTATATCTTTCCCATCGAATGGCTGCCGACGAGCAGCCATTCCACCGTCGTCGAATACTTCTTGGCGATCTTATAGAGGATCACTGCACCCGGCTCTTTCTGTCCTTTTTCTAAATGGGAAAGGTATCCCTGAGTAACACCGATTTCTCCCGCCAACTCAGCCTGCGTGGTGTCAAAGCCGCGCAGCTCCCTGATTCGCCGTCCCACAGCTTTCCAGTCGATCTCGATATTTTCAGGGCCAGTTGACAATTTATCTCCAAAGATATAAAAAATGCTTTAGGGCATATAACTGCCTGCCCGATGACAGATTAACCGATAGAGGAGGCACTACTTGAAGACTCTCATTGCGAAATGGCACAAGGCTAACCCGGACCGGATGGGGCAGCCGGATGAACTCCGTTGGAACGATGGTTCCCGAGCCACTTTGGACGATTACATTGCCAATCTTGACGCTACGTGGAGGACGGTATTCCCGCAGGATTCCGGCATCGAGCGGCACTATTATCCCGATCTTGTTGCCGATGTGAAGTTCGACCCGCTCTGTGGGCACTGGACCGTGACCGGCAAAGAAGTCGAAGCGACCGCACTTTTTCTGAGTGATCCCTTTGCCTCGAACGATCAGATCATCGAAGAGATGCGCTCGATGCAGATCGCATTCAAATACCGCATCCACCGTCCCACCGGAAGCCCCCTGGTGCAGTAGACAAGTAGCACCGCGTCGCACCGGCACAAAACCGGGGCGACGCGCCAGTCACATAGCAGTGCAGCTATAACGCAAGAACTGGAGACAATATATGCGTTGGCCCTTTAAGCAGAAACGCCCGGAGGCAGATGTTCGGGCGTTTCGGAACCCGAAAACGGGAGAAGTAACCCTGCGTCTCAACGGGCAGTTGTCATTGCCGTCCACATGGCAGGAGCCAATCGTCGAACTCCAGGTCCGCCTGGAAGCGCCACTTACCGAAGAGGCTGCCATCTCCCTGCGGGATCAGCTTCTCAACCTGCTTCCGAGCCGCGAGCGAGAAGAGTGATAGCATCGTTGTTCCAGTCGGGTTGAGCCTCAGGAGCACTGCCAGTGACTATGCCTGTTCTACCTCCGCAGTTGGTCTCGCAGCTTTCTGTGCTTGTTGAGCGATATATCTCAACTCAACGGGCAAAATACCTTCCTGCCGCCATCCCTTTGTCGGTAGAACAGAAGGCCAGAATGGCGGGATTTTTCACTCCGTTCCTGTTGGATGAGGCACGTCTGCTGGTGCTTAGTGAGGGACGGGTGGCAAATCCCGATTTCTATCCAATGCTCGTGGACTTGGGCTTTACGAATCTCCCGGATCAATCTGGAATGGCGGCAATCACATTTCACGATACGGTTGTTGCACACATGGCGTTCGATCACGGCTTGCTCTTCCATGAACTCGTACATGTTGAACAGTACCGTCAACTCGGTGTCGCAGCGTTCGCTGATCTGTATGTTCGCGGTTTTCTGAGCGGAGGGGGCTATGAAGGAATTCCTCTGGAACAGCACGCATATTCGCTCGGGGCCAGATACGCCGATAATCCGGTTGTTCGCTTTTCTGTAGCCGATGAAGTTGCTGCTTGGATTGCCGGATTGCCTGAGCGATATTTCTGCTAGAACCGGATACTCCCCGGCATTTCCCGGTCCAGAGATGAGATACCCATAGATGGTGCCGGTGGGCATCATCTATAAATAAGTCACACCATGCTTACTGGAGAAATTCGCAATCAAATTGATCGTATCTGGGACGCCTTCTGGTCGGGCGGCATCGCCAACCCGGTCGAAGTCATCGAACAGATCACCTATCTGCTGTTTCTCAAGCGGCTGGACGAAATCCAGACCGTCGAAGAGCTGAAGGCCGCTCGGATCGGCAAACCCATCGAGCGCCGTATCTTCCCCGAAGGGAAGGACGAGCGTAAACTCCCCTACGAGCAGTACCGCTGGAAGAACCTGAAAAACGCCGCGCCTGACGCCGCCTTCAAGACCCTCGGAGAGCACGTCTTCCCATTCCTGCGCACACTGGGCGATGGGTCCACTTACGCGCAGTTCATGAAAGACGCCCGCTTTACCATCCCCACGCCCGCACTGCTGGTCAAGGTCGTTGATCTTATCAGCGAGATTCCGATGGAGGACCGCGACACCAAGGGCGACATGTACGAGTACATGCTGGGCAAACTGGCTCAGGCCGGGCAGAATGGTCAGTTCCGCACGCCGCGCCACATCATCCGGCTCATGGTGGAGATGACCGCGCCCACGCCGAAGGACATTGTCTGCGATCCGGCGGCGGGCACTTCCGGCTTCCTAGTGGTCACGGGTGAGTACCTGCGCGAACACCATCCCGGCCTTTTTGCTGATCCAAAACTGAGAAAGCATTTCCATGAGGGGCTGTTTCATGGCTTTGAGAATGACGCCTCGATGCTCCGCATCGGCAGCATGAATATGCTGCTGCATGGCGTGGAGAACCCGGACATTCAACGTCGCGATTCGCTTGCCCAGGATCACTCCGGCGAGGATGAAAAGTATTCGCTTGTCCTTGCCAATCCGCCCTTTGCCGGGTCGCTCGATTACGAGAACGTGGCCAAGGACCTGCTGGCCACGGTCAAGACGAAGAAGACGGAGCTGCTGTTTCTGGCGCTCTTCCTGCGCTTGCTCAAGCCCGGCGGCAGAGCGGCGGTCATCGTGCCAGATGGCGTCTTGTTTGGTTCGAGCACGGCGCACAAGACGCTGCGCAAGTTGATTGTGGAAGAGCAAAAGCTCGATGCGGTGGTCTCGCTTCCCGGCGGAGCCTTCCGGCCTTATGCTGGGGTATCGACGGCCATTCTGTTCTTCACCAAAACCAACTCCGGCGGCACGGACCAAGTCTGGTTTTACGATGTCGAGGCCGATGGATGGTCGCTCGATGACAAGCGCCAGCCGCTGCTCGATTGGGAGAAGCTGGGGCCAAGCCCGGCGCAGAAGCTGACCGAAGAAGAGCACGCGAAGAACAACCTGCCCGACATTCTCACGCGATGGTGGCAACGGGATGGTGCCGAGCGCAAGCGGCCCCGCACCGCGCAGAGCTTCTGCGTGCCGAAGGCGGAGATTGCCGAAAACAACTACGACCTGAGCCTGAACCGATACAAGCAGGTGGTCTATGAAGAGGTGGCGCACGTGCCGCCGCAGCAGATTCTGGCGGAACTGCTCAAGCTGGAATCGGAGATCGAGGCGGGGCTGAAGGAGTTGGAGGGGATGCTGAAGTGACGTGGCCGAAAGTTGCGCTAAGCCAAATTTTCGATATTGCTCGCGGCGGATCACCCCGTCCTATTGATGCTTATATTACGGATGATCCAGATGGTATTAACTGGGTGATGATTAGCGATGCGTCAGCGAGTTCAAAATTCATCACTGGCACCAAAAAGCGAATTCGCAAAGAGGGAGTACAACGATCACGAGCGGTAAATCCCGGCGATTTTGTTCTAACGAATTCAATGAGTTTTGGTCGGCCCTACATAATGCAAACGTCCGGCTGCATTCATGACGGCTGGCTTGTTCTCGCGAAGAAGGAAAACAATGTTGATTCAGATTTCTTCTATCACTTATTAGGCTCGCAGGCCGTATATGGTGAATTTGAACGCCTCGCGGCTGGAGCAACCGTAAAGAATCTGAACATAGATTTGGTCAAGAAGGTTAGGATTCCATTGCCGCCGCTGGAGGAGCAGCGGAGGATTGCGGCGATTCTGGACAAAGCCGATGAGTTGCGCCAAAGGCGCCGCGTCGCCATCCAGAAGCTCGACTCCCTCACCCAATCTCTCTTCTTGGACGCATTCAAATCTCGTAAGGCAACACAGCAGAAGTGGCCATCTCAGGCAATTAGTTTGCTCGGGAGGATTACTACCGGTAGGACTCCTCCAAGCGAATTAGATGGAATGTTTGGCGGAGAACTGCCATTCGTCACACCGGGAGACCTTGAAGGGATCTGGAATCACCGTGTGGCGAAAAGAACCTTGACTAGAGACGGCGCTAGTATGAGCAAAGTCGTTCGAGCGGGCTCGACGGCTGTCTGCTGTATTGGCGCAACCATTGGCAAGATGGGTTTAATCGCGACTGATTTTGCGTTTAATCAGCAGATCAATGCCGTTGAATGGGATGGGAAGATTGACGACATATATGGCTACTTTGCGCTGACTCAATTGAAAGATGAAATATCCTTACGCGGCGCATCGACGACTCTTCCGATTCTCAAGAAAACCGAGTTCGAAAAATTAGTGATCCCTGTTCCTCCATTGGATACTCAGAAGCGTTTCAGAGCGCAGATCGAAAGTGTAATGCGACTTCATTCACGCTTATCCGAGTCTGGTGAGCAAAGCGACTCTTTGTTCAGCGCATTACAGTCTCAAGCCTTCATGGGAGAATTGTAGATGCGTGGAACGTTAATCTCAGCGTGGCCATACACTTGGTCAGAAATATGGTTGCCCTTACGCGATTTTGAGCAATCACCAAATGAGTTATTGCCTGATTTAGTGAGGGAACTGCAAAAAGCGTTGCCGGAGCCGCCCGTTGAACCAATTTTAGAAGGAGGGGATGAGGCTCAACCATATCCTAATCCGTCAGCCGAGTTCTTGATGGCAGCAACAGATCGCAAGCTGGCAGAAGATTTTATCTGCAATACTCGGCCTGGACAATTCCGGAGTGAAAGGCATCTGGTTCGTTTCTTTGAGGAAGCATTCTTTTTAGTGGACGAGTATGACAGCCCTGAGTTGAAGGATTTCTATATATTACTTGTTCGCGATTTTCTCAGTAGATATAACCTGCGGTATCGTTTGTTAGACCCATTCCAGATAGTTCCTTATATGCCAGCTCTGTTTTCGGAGTTAGTTGAAAGAATACGGCTGTCGGTATCACGAGACCGCGATCTTGAAGAACTGCTGATATCGACCGAACAGGCGTTCGAAGACTTAACGATACGAAACAGGGCTGCCGACATAAATGCGTGTATAGCACGTGCATGTTCGCTAGCTGAAGGGCTTGCGATCCGGTTCCCTGGAGTTACAGAAAGAACGCTGGGGCAAGCTACAAGGGAAATTAACTGCTGGCCGCATGCCACTATTAGAAATGCGTTGTCATCGCTGTATGGATTTTGCTCGGACTATCCGGCCATTCGTCATGCAGGAAGCGCAGAGGGAAGACTGCGCGAACTGGAACCTCGTGATGCTTTGATTATCGCAATGCTCTTTTTCGGGTTCGCTGGATATCTTACTGAGATTGACTATGGCGAGGTTTTCTCAGCAAGGGGAAATGGTTGATGAGTTCCAATTTCAGCTTCCTCCAATCCGAATGGCCGCAGATTTACGAATCGGCGGTGAAGGCCGAGCAGTATGCGATTCCCGATCCTGCCACGGCCTGCATCCATGCGCGAAGGACGCTGGAGCTTGGGATGCAATGGCTCTTCAAGAGCGATCCGACATTGAAGCCGCCCTATCAGCAGAACCTGAGCGCCTTGGTGAACGACCACACTTTTCTGGCGGTGGCCGGGGAGAAGATCGTTGCCAAGGCGCGGCTCATCATTACCTATGGCAACGCCGCCGCCCACGCCTCGGGCCGCAAGATCACCAAAGAAAACTCCGTGGCTGCGGTGCAGGAGCTTTTCCATCTCTGCTATTGGTTGGCGCACACCTACGCACGCGGCGCAAAGCCTGCCGCATCGCAGGCGTTTGACCTTTCGCTCCTACCCATCACGTCGCCGATTCCACCGGCAACGAAGGCCAAGCTGGCAGAACTCGAAGCCAGCCTGGGCCAGAAGGACGCGCAGCTTGAGGAATTGGCCAAACAGCTTAAGGATAGGGCGGCGTTGGATGCGGAACTCCAGAAGCTACGCGCCGAGGTGGCTGAGGCTAAGAAGCGGAACGAGCAAATTCCTGATACGCATGACTATTCCGAGGCAGAAACACGCAGCCGGTACATTGACGAGCTTCTGCGTGAGGCAGGCTGGACGAGTTTCAAGGATGGCCATGACGTGGAATACAAAGTCCACGGGATGCCCTCAGATTCAGGAGTGGGCTATGTCGATTACGTGCTGTGGGGCAAGGATGGCAAGCCGCTCGGTCTGGTAGAGGCCAAGCGAACCACCAAAGACCCAAACGTGGGCCGTCAGCAGGCCAAGCTCTATGCCGATTGCCTGGAAAAACAGTTCGGCCAGCGCCCGGTGATCTTCTACTCGAACGGCTATGAGCACTGGATATGGGATGATGCCAAGTATCCACCGCGCGAAGTAAGCGGTTTTTATACGCACGACGAGCTGGAACTGCTGATTCAGCGCCGGGCTGGCCGCCAGAAGCTGGAAGGCCGGTCGATTGATACCAGTATTGTGGAGCGCTACTACCAGGAACGTGCGATCCGCAAAGTGGGCGACCGGTTGGAGAAGGAAAATCAACGCCGTGCACTGCTGGTGATGGCCACCGGATCGGGCAAGACGCGCACGGTGATTGCGCTGTGCGACGTGCTGATGAAGGCCGGGTGGGTGAAGCGCGTGCTGTTTCTGGCTGACCGTGTGGCGCTAGTCAAGCAGGCGGTAAATGCCTTCAAGGCACATCTGCCCGCGTCGTCGCCGGTGAATCTTGTCTCAGAAAAGAGCGAGACGAGCCGCGTCTATGTTTCCACTTATCAGTCGATGATGCGGCTGATTGATGAGCGGAAGGAGGATGGCACGCGCCGCTTTGGTCCCGGCTACTTCGATCTTGTTGTGGTGGACGAGGCGCACCGATCCGTCTATCAGCGGTACGGAGCGATCTTTCGGTACTTCGACTCGTACTTGGTTGGGCTGACAGCGACGCCGCGCGGCGAGGTTGATCACGATACTTACCGGCTCTTCAATCTGGAAGACGGCGTGCCGACGGATGAATACTCGCTCGACACCGCGATTGCCGACAAGTTCCTGGTGCCACCGAGAGCAGTCTCCGTGCCGCTCAAGTTCATGCGCGAAGGGATCAAGTATGACGATCTGCCCGAAGATGAAAAAGACCGCTGGGAGGATACCGACTGGGGAGACGGCGAGGAGGACCCGCCGGATGAGGTACAGGCAGCGGAACTGAATACGTGGTTGTTCAATATCGACACCGTGGACAAGGTGCTGAAGCACCTGATGGAAAAAGGCCAGAAGGTGGAGTACGGTGATCGGCTTGGCAAGACCATAATCTTTGCGAAGAATCACGATCATGCAGAGTTCATCGTGAAGCGGTTTGATGCGAATTATCCGCAGTATGCCGGGCATTTCGCGCGGGTGATCGACTTCAAGGTGGATTATGCGCAGAGCCTGATTGACGATTTCTCGATAGCGAATAAGATGCCGCACATCGCAGTGTCGGTGGACATGCTCGATACCGGCATTGACGTGCCGGAGGTAGTGAACCTCGTCTTCTTCAAGTTGGTGCGGTCGAAGACGAAGTTCTGGCAGATGGTGGGGCGGGGAACGCGACTGTGCAAGAACCTGTTTGGTCCCGGCCCGGACCCGAAGAACGACAAGGGATTTTTCTACATCTTTGACTACTGCCAGAATCTTGAATACTTCAGCCAGAACCCGGAGACCGTGGAGGGATCGGCGGCGCTGTCGCTGAGTGCGAATCTGTTTATCCGGCGAGTGGACTTGCTTGCAGTGTTGGACCAAGACCAGGCCACCAAGCCGGAGACAGAGCGTAATCCCGAATACGCCAAGCTGCGGGCGGAACTGGCGGATCACCTGCGCGAAGAAGTGGCGGCGATGAGCCCGGAGAACTTCATCGTGCGTCCAAAGCGGAAGTTGGTGGAGCATTTCAGCAGGCCGGACGCGTGGGCTGCGTTGACGCCCGAGCAGCAGGCAGAATTGAAGAACCAGATCGCCGGGTTGCCATCTACTATTGCACCGGAGGGCTTGGAGGCGAAGCAGTTTGATTTGCTGATGCTGCGAATGCAGCTTACGCTACTGCGCCACGAGCCGGGTTTCGTGAAGATGCAGACGAACGTGGTCGAGATTGCACGACTGCTGGAAGCGCAGACGGCGATCCCCGCAGTTGCTGCCAAACTGACGCTGATCCAGGAAGTGCAATCGACGGAGTTCTGGGAAGGCGTGACTGTCGTCTGCCTGGAGCGGGTTCGCAAGGGACTACGCGATCTGGTGCATCTGATTGAACGCAAGAAACGCGCCAACGTCATTACAGACTTTGCTGACGAAATGGGCGAGGGAGAGTGGATCGACCTGCCGGGAGTCTCGCCCGGCGTGAACATGGAGCGATTCCGAGAGAAGGCGCTGGTCTTCCTCCGCAAGCGTGAGAACGATCCTGCCATCCATAAGCTGATGTTCAACGATCCGCTGACAGGCGACGATCTGAATGCTCTGGAGGGAATCTTCCAGGCAGAGGGAAGCTCTGTCGAAGAGATTACAGCGGCCAGTAGTGAGACGAATGGGCTGGGCCTGTTCGTCCGCTCTCTATTGGGGATGGATCGTGCCGCCGCGAAGGCGGCGCTCTCAGGTTTCATGCAGGGTAAGAACCTGACATCAAATCAGATTGTCTTCTTGGACCAGGTTGTGAACTATCTGACTCAGCGCGGCTGGGTCGATGTCGCCCAGCTTTACGAGTCACCGTTCACAGATATTCACCAGAATGGGATCAATGGTGTGTTCGACGAGCAAACTACTGAAGCACTGATCGCATCGCTGAATACAATACGTCAGAACGCCCTCGTGGTTCAAATTGCACCTTGACCAGATTCTGAAGTATTCGGCGAATCTCGTAGCAGAAGTGGGCAAATAGCATTCGAGTGCAGCCTTATCTCAGAATTGATCAATCAGGATCAATCAACCCAAGGTTTGCAAGTCGATAGCCCATTGCCGTCTTACTGACCTCATACCTCTTTGCCAGAGATTGAATCTCAACATCACTCAATACTGCTTCGCCGTTAAATCTTGCAAGCTGCTCTACATCGCGCCGTAGAAATCCCTCAGGCATTAGCAGGCGAGCGGCAAAACGATTGGCTTCAATTTCGTCTGCATCGGTAGCCGTTGAGGATGTTCCATCTCGGCGCAAAACAGTGAACTTCCAGTCGATATGATCTTCTTCCTCCTTGTGCTTGAGGAAGTAGTGAGCGAGTTCATGAGCGATAGTAAATCGCTGCCGGTTTGGATGCTGACTAAGATTAACGGCAATGGCAACGGCCTTACCTGACCTGACCAGAGCACCTGAGACATCGCTTTGAAACGGGGATTCCAGCAGCAGCAATCCTTCTGCTTCTGCAATCCTCTTCACCGGCACTGGAGGATGTTGAATTTGGTACTTTACTAGCAACTCGTCAACAAAGGAATCGAAGCTAATGCGATGACTCCTCATGATCCACCTCTTGAATGACGCTAGCCATCTGGTTCCGTATGAATTGCAAGAACAGCGCGTCCTTGTTTACGCCAGAATTGTCCAATTCACGTGCGCTCGGAATCAGTTCCTCTGGGGGCACATCCAATGCTTGGGCAAGCATGAAAACTTGACCTAGCTGCACGTTCTGCACGCCACGCTCCAGCTTTGCAATCGTGATGCGTGAGAGATTTACTCGCTTTCCCAGTTCCACCTGAGATATCTTCCTCGCCCGGCGAGCGCTGGATAGCTTATCTCCGAAAAGAAAATTAACAGTGAAGAACGAGTTTTCCACAGCCCCTCTAATACAAAGTACGAAAAATATGCCAATGTGTCAAGAGTAAAATCAAATAAGATAACTAATAATATTCATTTTGAAAACTATAAATTATCATTTTCCTAAGTAACCTAATTAATTTGACATGCGAGCTGGAAGCGGCGAGAATTTATGCAGCAAAGGGAAAGCCGGTCACGGGGCCTAATCCGTGACCGGCTTGGCGGTGAACTAAACGTCCACCTCGCTGCCCGCTATGCGATGCAGTGCGTACACCGGATTATTTCCTAAATGGTCCGGGCATCGCAAGTGACCCGTGTCGTCGTGGACGTCAATGCAGTCCCACAACGACACGGAGGCCCGTATGCGGCATCGTATTTTTTGCACTACACCAGACCACCACCATGAACGCATCGCAAGCATTGGATGCGTAGACGAAATCGGCACTAAGCACACGTTCACTGAGGCTCAAGCCATTGGGCTCATTGACAGCAAACAGGCCTCATTTTATGTTGAACGTCCTGATGGTCACCGCGTCGAAGTAATCGTCGAAAAGTCTCCCACTGGACACAAGTTCTTAAAGACTGAGCCTGATGGAGAGAAGCCAAACAACCTGCTTGCCTTGCCGCACTGCAAGATCGAGCCACCCGTGGTTGTTCCTCCGCGCACCTTCACTCCCGCCCGTTCACATGGATTCGTTCAATGGTAGCGACCACGGGGCGGATCACCTCGTTCATCGAGGATACAGTCGAACTCGATGACTACTACACAGCCTTCTATCAAGTCGAGGTCCCTCAAGGGACCTCGGCAACTCGCGCGTGGCGGGGGAGGCTTCAACCTTATCGAAATGACAATGACGCTTGGAACCTGCTTGACACCCTAGAGAGGGGGAGCAGTATTTCGTGCGATCAAGGTTTTCTATCGAGTCGCGCTGGGGGCCATGAGCGAACTGCGGCGCATTGGGCCAAGCCGTTTCTGGTCTCAATGACTCAACATTTTCAAGTGCTGATCTTGGAACGCCAAGAGCCGATGCACCCGGTTGTATTCAGCCTGCGTCCTGAGATTAGCGGATACAGATTCCCAGGGCATCCGCATTTGCGTACAGATATTTCCTTGCAGTATGCCGGAAGAACGCTGCATGGGCTGTGCATTTACTCCGCGCCAGATTTTATCTATGCCCGCAATGTTCCCAGGATTGTTCATTTCGTAGATCAGGTTTCGACCTATTTGGCGCGACATCTGGTTTGGGAGAAGACTCGACGGCTGGAAGATTTTTCAGGCAAGCTCCTCTATCAACCAGAGCCAGGTAAGCCGATATTCGACACTGAGCCACGAGTGCGGCCAAGCGCGGCTCTACCGTTCCTGAAACATCCGAAACTCTTTCCCCAGAAAGTTTGGCGTGGACACTGGCCAGGGAAGGGAGCGCCTGCCGGGCCCAAAGAACACTTGGCTACAATCAAGCCCAACCAAGAGTGCTGGTGCGGATCAGGGAGAAAATACGGATTGTGTCACCGCGAATTTGAAGTCTCTTTGTTGGCACGGTAATGCGAGTGTCAGAATAAGAACGCGATAGAAGCATATAGGTATCCCACGATGTTTTCTCCACGATGACACGATGCCTAGCGCAGAAATTCTTGCCGAGAAGATCTGGGATCGCGAGTTATGCTAACTCATCCAATCACCGGCGACGTGAGCGTCTCGTTGTCGGAATCGGATTATCCGGGGCGATTACGTGAGCCTTGAGTTTGTGCTGCGGGAAGTCGTCAGGATTGAGAGTGACGATGAAATCGGCGTTGCCGTCTTCCGCGCAGGCGCAAAATGGCTCATCGAATGGATCGGGGGAGATGTCGTAGGTTCCAGCAGCCGGAACGTCCTCTGCCGCCGAACGGATGAGGTTGATGACTGCACCGATAAGGTGAGGCCGGACCTTGCGGCGTGTGAGGATCACCTTATATTCCTCAAGGATTTCTTCATTTACCAGCCAAGTGAAGGTGCGACTATCGATCCACTCGTGCAGCATCTCAGCGCTGGATACGCGCGTGCTGGTTGGGGGGCTCTTAAATGCAGCGATCCCCGCAACCAACACAGATGTATCAACGACGCCTCTAGGCCGTTTTTTCTTCTGGTAGGGCAACTACAGTGATCTCCGGAGACTTCTTTCGTTCCACGCGATAGCGCTTGATCTCGTCAAGGATTTCCTGCTCCGTAGTCCCCGCTAGATCATCGGCAGCCTGGGAAAGGGTGCTAGTGATCTCCTCTTTCCATTGATTGCGTTCGCTCACCTTTGTGTTCTTGCCCGATGAATCTACCGCCGGAATCCTGGCTTCCAGCTCTGCCGCCAGCGACTGCAACGGAACCTCAATCCTGACCGGCTTTTCGCCTCGTAGAGGGCGTGAAAGGATCGAGATGTTGCGAGCCTCGCCGGTCTTCGATCTGGGCATGTCCTTAAAAATCTCCTTGGTGAATCGTGCCAGCAGAGGCACGGATGTTCCAAGCGACTCCTTCAAATAAAAGGCTACCTTAGCTTGGAGCAGCGTCACAGCGTCAAAGACGAAAAAGCGGTCCTGGCGCGTGGGCTTGAGCACGCCGAACTGCACCAAATTCTGGAGGTCTTTGGGCGATACTCCCAGAACATAGCTCGCGTCCTTCAGCTTGAACTGTATGTTGCTCTCCATGTCCCCACCTTCACCTAAAGTTTAGATGAAAATTAGGCCTTCGGCAACATTACGCAGGAAATTATCGGCAGATGCCGGTAGCAGCGCGGTCCGTAGGCTGGTTCGTATCAAGAAGCGGAGCTTCGGCTGGACAGCGAAAATCGGGTAAGTCAAAACCGGGGATTTCTCCATTTTCGTCGAACCAAAGGCATCTTGTAACGCGACTGCGGCCCGGTTATGTTGGGATCACTTTTTGCATGGTTGGCAAGTTAGACTCTGAAGGGGTGACTCTATGTGCTCGATTTGGCCAAACGCGCAGATATTGTCGAAAAACTTAGTATAAATATATATACATTCATATACTTACATGCGGATCGGAGCGCCAGCTTCAGCGATCCCTTAATAGCTGATTTACCCGATTTCTTCTGCCCTCCCGAATATGAAGGTGTGGGCATTGAATCCCAACTCGAATCCGTAACGACCAACGTCGCTGATGCAAAGTTTCATGTGCAGCAAGGCGCGTTGTCCACAGTAATAAATGCCCCCTATAGCTCTGGGAACTTCACATACTGTCCGCCGGAAGAATCGCCGACGCAGACTCCGAATGCACCCAAGTGTATCCATATCTCGGAGACGGTTGAAACGCCTATGCGGCTCGCAGATAGCGACGAGATCGATCGAGAATTCACTCTCCAGCGGCGAAACCGAATCAGGCAACTAGCCATCGTATGTATTGAGCTATACCAAGCATCAGCTAAGGCCCGTGCGGATGAAGCACATAGGCGCGGTGAATAGGGCTTGGTTTCTGATCCTTTTAGCCGGATACGAAGTTGAATCAGGCTGGCCCTAAAGGGTCATGCTGTAGCAAGCTCACTCTTTATTGAACGGAAGGATCGAGGATGGCAAGGAAGAAAAGCCAGGGCAAGAATAGGTTCAAGTTTCGCGAAACAAAATTCGCGTACCTGTACTTGCGCGTCAGCACCGATGAACAAGCACGCGATGCCTACGGGTTGGAATCACAAGAACGCGCATGCCGTGACTTCTGTAATGAACGGGGCTGGACTGTCATTGGGGTATTTACAGACCCAGGCGTATCCGGTTGGAGTGATGTTGACCGCCCCCAATTCCTTGCGATGTTTGAGGCGATTCGTAAGAACCCAAATGTAATCGTGGTTTTCTATGATTATTCCCGTTTCTTTCGGGATACTCGTCGCGCGCTGCAAGCCTTTAACGAACTTGACCATCTGGGCGTCTGGTCAATCTCGGTTAATAATCCGCATATTGATTGTCGGACTGCCTCGGGGCGTACATCACGGCGAGAAGAACTGAGTCGTGCGGAAGATTTCAGCGACCAGCACTCGGAGAAACAACAGCAGAGGATGAAAGCCGCCGTTGAAAGCGGACGCTGGATTTGCAAAGCGCCGCTCGGCTATCAGAACATCCGCGCAAAAGCGAAGGGTCTGGCGAACATTATCCCTGAGGAACCTGAGGCGTCTCTGCTCCGTCAGTCTTTCGATCTAATGGCAGCAGGAACGGATCGTCCCACTGCCGTATGGCGGACAATGACAGCGTTGGGACTCCGGTCAAAGAAAGGACATAAGCTGTCTCTGGATAATTTCATGAGGATGCTTAAGAACCCGATCTACATTGGAAAAATTCGCTCCAAGAAGTACGGTGATCTTCAAGGGCTGCACGCCCCGCTGGTTAGTGAAGCAACTTTTCGGAATGCCCAACTCGCCCTTAAAGGAAAGCGGGTAATCGCTGCACCTATTCAGCGTAATCGGAAAGAAATGCCACTTCGCCGTTTCCTCCGGTGTGCGCATTGCAATACACCCCTGACCGGTGGCCCGTCACGAAGCAAGACGGGAAAGTACCACTTCTACTATCGCTGCACCAGATGCAACGGAGTAAAGAACATACCTGTCCACAAGCCGGAGACTCAGTTCATCGACTTGCTCTCACGCCTTCGCGTTGATGCTGCATTCTCGGATGATTTCGGTTCTGTTCTCCAGGAGGAGTGGGAAAAGCGGACGAGTAACAATGAGGTCATAGCCGACAACCTCGGACGAGAATTGAGCGCCGTTCGCGCATCTCTTGAAAAGCTGATTTTGAAGTACGTGAACGATGACCCGGCTATCACCCCGGTCTTTCCTGGATTGAAGCGCAAATTCGATGATCAGATTGCTTCGCTAGAGGCGCAGATTGCCGCAGCTAGCACTGCCAAGGCCAAGTTTGATGATCTGCTGGAGTTTTCCAAGACAATGCTGGTGGATATTTCGAGAGCTTGGCAGCACGCAGATCTGGATCAGCGTCAGCGAGTTCAAACTGCACTGTTTCCGGGTGGTCTAAAATACCACCGCGAAACAGGCATTTTGAACCCGGATAAAGATTGCATATTCAGTCAGTTGGAAAATTTTTTAGGTGGAAATATGCAAATGGTGGAGGCGGCGGGAGTCGAACCCGCGTCCGAAATCGTAGTCAGCCAGAAGACTCCATGCTCAGTCCAGTTCCGAAAGGTTCGCCTCTTGAGCTCAGAACGGACAAGATGCTCGAAAGACTAGTCCGATGATCTCGTAATTACCACACGGACCGAGCGGCAACCACCAGCCTGCTGTATGACGTCTCGCTCCCAGCCCACAGGCGAAGCCGGGGAAGACGGCTACTTAGTTAATTAAGCAGCAAGTGCCAGATTATCGTTGGCAACTTTGTTTTTGTAAGCGATTACGGGTGCCCACACCCCGGCATGCCTTCTGAGCCGCAATCAATCCCGTCGAAACCGTGACGCCCCCTTTTCGCTGACTCATCTCCTTAGATGACGGAGTGAGCGCCAAGGGAGCAGACGGACCGTTGGAGGTCTGTGCTGCTCGTCTTTCTATTCTACGCTGAGTTTTGCGTGCGCGCTTCCTCTTCCACGCAGCGCGGCCTGAGCAGCCATGTAATCCCCTCATATTTCGCGGATTAGAGTGCAGTTTTAGAAACGGATTTCAACAATTTTTCCATGAAAAAGCGTCCCCTTTGCATTGCATTCGCAGGCCGCGCAGTATCAACTAATTCTGAACCCCTTCCCGGAGGCTTTTGTCATGGAACGAAGAGATTTTCTAAAGTCCGCTACGGCCGCAGCCGTCGCCTCTGCCGCTGTGTCTGCCGGACCGGCAGCCAGCGCTGAGAGCACCTCCTCCGCTCCCACCACGCCGCCCCAGGTACCGGGAATGCTGTATCGGGAGTTTGGCCGCACGGGCGAAAAAATCTCCCTCATTGGCCTCGGCGGCTACCATATTGGCCACCAGGAAGACTCCGCCGCTTCCATCCGGCTCATCCGCAGCGCCATCGACCGCGGCATCTCCTTCATGGACAACTGCTGGGACTACAACGACGGCATCAGCGAAGTACGCATGGGACAGGCGCTCCGCGACGGCTACCGCTCCAAAGCCTTCCTGATGACCAAAATGGATGGCCGCACAGCGCACGAGTTCAACAAGCAGTTGGAGCAGTCACTCGGACGTTTGCAAAGCGATGTCATCGACCTGGTGCAGTTCCATGAAGTGATTCGCCTCGAAGACCCGGACCGCATCTTCGCTCCGGGCGGCGCGCTGGAGGCCGCAGTAGCCGCGCAACGAGCGGGCAAACTTCGCTACATTGGCTTCACCGGGCACAAAGACCCGTTCGTGCTGCTACGCATGCTGGAAATGGCAGAGAAACACAACTTCCACTTTGACTCGGTGCAGATGCCCATCAACGTAATGGATGCCCACTTCCGCTCCTTCACAAAGCAGGTCTTGCCCGTAGCGCAGCAGCAAGGAATCGCCGTGCTGGCAATGAAAACCTTCGGCGACCACTTCATTCTCGACAGCAAAACAGTCGAGCCCATCGAAGCCTTCCACTACTCCATGACGCTGCCCGTCTCCACCATCATCACCGGAATCGATTCTCCGGAGATTCTGGAACAGGCGCTGACGGCGGTAAAGACCTTCAAGCCTCTCAGCGAAACTCAGGTATCAGCCCTGCTTGACCGCACGCGCTCCGCCGCAGCCGATGGCCGTTACGAGCTATTCAAAACCTCCAACCATTTCGACGGAACAGCGAAAAATCCTTCGTGGTTAGGATGAGCTTCACCTGAAGCAAAAAACAAATAGAAAA
Organism: Occallatibacter sp. FHG110214_02; assembly: GCF_059115385.1. Classification (NCBI taxonomy): domain Bacteria; kingdom Pseudomonadati; phylum Acidobacteriota; class Terriglobia; order Terriglobales; family Acidobacteriaceae; genus Occallatibacter; species Occallatibacter sp. FHG110214_02. The sequence goes on from NZ_JBZYWK010000010.1 coordinate 73,014, forward strand.
CGCCCGCCATCCAATCAGGACCTGCGGGCGTTTTCTCGTTCTAAAGAATGCGTCTGTTTACTGCTTTTCAAGATCGATGGACTCATACGCATGTGCGGCAATCCCAGCGCGAATCTGTGCGGGAGTCTTGCCCAGCTTGGTCTGCTGATAAGCGTAAACGCCTTCCTTGGCGCAGGTAGAGCACTCGGCCCCGTGCAGTGTTTCAAAGCAGCTGCGAAGGCTCGTATGGCCCAGGTTGCGGTCGCAGCGGCAGTTGCAGGGAAGCTGGTAAGCCACATTGCCCACCTTGGCAACCTGCTGGTAGATATGCGCCTGCCAGGGATAACGGAACTCCGGGCCCTGCAGCTTGGCTCCGGCAAGAATCGGCGGCAGCTTGGCAACCGAGAGCGGCGCGGAAGGATGATAGGCCGGCACGTCGTCGGCAGGGTTGGAAAACTGCGCGTAGCTGACCATGGTGATGGCGGAGACGGCCACAGCCCAGAGCCATTTGTGCTTGAAAACCAATTTCATTCCCACTTCTCCTGATTCGCTGCTTCTGCGTGTCATTGTAGATCACCAGCTCTCGGGCGGGACAGCGCGCACAATGTATGAGCTCGCTTAAGTGACGGCTTAAACATGGAATGCAGTAAAGCCTGTGCTTAAGTGTTGTGAATTTGCAGCAATATGGCGGGATAGGGCGTCGCCAGCAAAAAAAGACGGCTCGAACGTTTTACCGCTCGAGCCGGGAGGCCAGTGACGCAAACTACTCCCGATTGAAGAGAGTCAGGAAACCACCTCTCCCCAACCGGAATATATACACCATACCATAGATTCAGAAGAGCGCAAATACAAAATTTGAGAATTTATAAATTCTTTGTATGTTTTGAAAAAAGCGAAGCCCTACCCGGCTGTGGAAAAGCCAGACAGGAAGGAAGTTAACTGCAGAAACCCGGTCTGTCAGCTGTCAGCAAAAAAGTTTTCCCCCTTCTGGCAGAATCAGAACCGGAGTACAATCATTGCGAGGCATACAAACCCTTTGAATTCAGAAGATTTCAACCCGCAGGAAGCCATCGCCCCCGCCCCGGAGCCCCGCGCTTCATGGATACGCGTAGGAGCCGTAGCCGCTGCTTCTGCCGTAATCGGTGGGCTGGCGGCAGCATGGTTTTACCGCAAAACGCTGACCCAGCTGCAAGCCGTAGATCCCGAAGCGGAAGATTCCAAATTCCGTACCGGTGAATTCCCGGAAGATGAAATCTGAAATCCGCAGTCTCTCAGCTTGCTCTCCGGCTACTGAATCCACCCTGTCTCAATCGCCGCAAGCGAGCCTCCTGCCACCACAATCCACAGCAAAATCCCCTGCAGCAGCGGCCGCGGCCCCACCGTGCGCAGCGTTTTCGCTGTCAGCCCGGTGCCGATAAAGAACAGAGTCACCGAAAGCCCCGTCAGACCAAGCTTGCGGCAAATCTCCCACACAGGATGCCCTGCAGGAAAGAACGTGCTGACAGCCGCAGCCACCAGAAAAAACAAGATAAACCACGGCCACTGAATACGCGCCTTGCCACGCTCATCGCCCCTGCGCGTAGCCGCCACCACCACTGACACCGGAACAATCCACAGCGCCCGCGCCAGCTTCACAGTCGTAGCAACGCTCAACGCCATCGCTCCATACTTCGCCGAAGCGCCCACCACCGAGCTCGTGTCATGAATCGCCAGCGCGCACCACAGCCCAAACTGCGATTGCGTCAGATGAAATGCAGTCCCAATCGGCGGAAACGCCAGCAGCGCCACCGAGTTCAGCACAAAGATGGTAGCCAGCGAGATAGCAATCTCCTCCGGCCCGGCGGCAAGAATCGGCGCAACCGCCGCAATCGCGCTGCCGCCGCAAATAGCCGTACCAATCGAAACAAGAAACCCCGTTCGCGCACGCACCCGCAACACAAACCCCAGCGCAATGCCCAGCATAAGCGCCACGGCAATGCTGATCGCCGTATAAGCAAGCCCCGAGCGCCCCGCCTGAATCACCTGATGCAAATTCATCCCAAAGCCCAGCGCCACCACCGAAGCCTGCAACAACAGCCTGGAAAGATGCCGCGTGTCCTGCGCATAGTGCTGCGGAATATGCACGTACGAAGAAATCCCCGCATAAACAATGCCCAGTACAAGCGCCAGCGCGGGAGACAGCGCCCCGCTCGCGGCAAGAATAATGCCTAGAAAGAAGAGATTCTTCACCAGCCAAGGGCTGGCAGCCTTATGTTCTGCAATCGTCGTTTCCACAATCCCAGCATGGAACGCATTTAGCCCCGCGGTCCAAGCAGAAGTTATGATGTGCGATTGCCTTTCCTTATAGGGCGGTTACGATGAAAAGCGTTGGAGATTGCATGGAGAACTTTCGCCTCAAGGTATTTCGCGCTGTAGCTGCGCATTTAAATTTCAGCCGCGCAGCCGAAGAGCTGCTGCTCACACAGCCCGCGGTAACGCAGCAAATCAAGGCGCTCGAAGAAGAGTACGGCGTGCCGCTCTTCGACCGCACCGGCGGAAAAATCACGCTGACGCCCAGCGGAAAGGCCCTGCTCCCCTTCGCAAACCGGCTCAAAGAAATCTCCGATGAAGCCCGCGTCGCCGTCGCCAACGCCACCGGAACGCTGGCCGGCCAACTAGCCGTCGGCGCATCGCAGACAATCGGCCAATACCTGCTCCCGGCGCTGCTCGCCGACTTCCTCCGCGAGCATCCACGCGTCTCCGTCTCTGCCATGAGCGGCAACACCGATGAAATCCTGGAAGCGCTCACCGCGCGCCACATCGAGCTGGCCTTGATTGAAGGCCCGGCGCAACGCAAAGACGTACACGTCGAGCCGTTCATGGAAGACCGCATGGTGCTCGTCGTTCCCGCCAGCCACGAGTGGGCCGAGCAGGAAATCGAACCCGCCGCACTCAAGACGTCCCCCCTCCTGACACGCGAATTCGGCTCAGGCTCGCGAAGAGTCGTAGAGAAAGCGCTGGCAGCCGCCGGCGTCGGTAAAAAAGAGATGGCCATCCGCATGGAGCTCGACTCCACCGAAGGCCTTCTGAGCGCCGTGGAAGCAGGGCTGGGCGTAGCCTTTGTCTCGCAATGGGCAGCACGAAATCACCTGGCTCTGGGAACCGTCAAGCGCGTGCGGGTGAAGGGGTTAAAGCTCTCGCGCATGTTCTCCATCGTGTGGTCAGCCGGCCCGGAGCCCGCCGGAAACCCCGGAGCATTCCGCGCGCTTTTGCTCGCGCGGGGCATGGAGTCCCGCAGCAGCAACGGCTCCGATTCCGGCAGAAAAACCCGCTTGAAAGTACAATAAAGACTGGGATTTTTTTGCAATGCGGCGTGTATACATGGACGCGAATGCCACAACCCCTCTGCTGCCGGAGGTGGTCGAAGCCATGCGTCCCTACTGGACGGAGTTCTTCGGAAACGCCTCGTCCATTCATCTTCCCGGCCAGACAGCACGGCGCGGCGTAGACCATGCCCGGGAAGCCGTTGCCGAGCTATTCAACTGCCGCGAAGCCGAAGTAGTCTTCAACTCCGGCGGCACCGAAGGCGATAACACGGCCATCTTCGGCCTGCTGCGTCCCGGCGACCACCTGGTTACCTCCGCAATCGAGCACTCCGCGGTCATGCAAGCCGCCGAGCGCGTCGCCGAGCGCGGAGTCGAAGTCACCTACGTAGCCCCCACCGCCAGCGGAGTTATCGAAGCCGAAGCAGTCCGCGAAGCCCTGCGCCCCAACACGCGCCTCATCAGCATCATGCTGGCCAACAACGAGACCGGCGTAATCCAGCCTGCTGCGGAAATCGGAAAAATCGCCGCCGAAGCAGGCGCATTCTTCCATGTCGATGCCGTACAAGGCGCTGGCAAAATCCCCATCGACGTGCGCGAAATCAGCTGCCATCTGCTGAGCATCAGCGCGCACAAATTCCACGGCCCCAAGGGCGTCGGCGCAATCTTCGTCAAGCGCGGCACGCCGATTGAGAGCCTGCTGGTTGGCGGAAGCCACGAGCGCCGCCGCCGTGCCGGCACAGAAAACGTAGCCGGAATCGTAGGCATGGGCAAGGCAACAGAAATCGCATTGTCCAGCCTGTCCGACGGCTCCCTCGAAAAGCTGGCCGCCCTGCGAAACCGTCTCGAAGCGGAAATCCTGCATCTCCCCGGCACCGGCTTGAATGGTTCTGGAGCGGAACGCGTCGCCAACACATCGAACATTTGGTTCGACAACCTGGAAGGCGAAGCGCTGGTCATTGCGCTGGACCTGAAGGGCGTAGCTGTAAGCGGTGGCTCGGCCTGCCATTCCGGCGCAACCGAGCCCAGCCATGTGCTCATGGCGATGGGCCTCACCAAGGCACGAGCCCGCACAAGCCTCCGCCTCAGCCTGATGAAAACGGCTACGCCGGAAGACGTGGACTATGTTCTGTCCGTCATACCCGAAGCCGTAGAACGCCTCCGGGCAGTTTCCCCTGTAGAGGCTGGCACGCTCGGTTAACGAGTCAGCAAGCGGATGCCCGGCATCTAAAAAGATTGAGAGAGTTTGGAAGTTGATGGACCAGAAGGATACCATTGCCGTTGCCATGTCGGGAGGAGTTGATTCCTCGACCGTAGCGGCGATTCTCGCCCACGAAGAAAATGCAGTTGTCGGGCTAACATTGCAGCTTTGGAACCAGGAGCGGCTTGCAGGTAAGCACGGCATCCCCGACGCTCCCAAGGCAGGCCGCTGCTGCTCGCTGGATGATGTGTACGACGCCCGCCGCGTAGCGGAGCACCTCAGCATCCCCTACTACGTCGTCAATCAGGAAGAGCGTTTCGAGAAGGATGTAGTCAAGCCGTTCGTCAGCGAATACCTCGCCGGACGCACGCCAATTCCCTGCTCGCTCTGCAACAACCACCTCAAGTTCGACCAGTTGCTCAAGACGGCCCGCTCCATCGGCGCATCCAGCATCGCCACCGGCCACTACGCCATCAATGAGTACGACCCCGAGCGCCAGCGCTGGATTCTCAAGCGCCCCGCCGACAAGGCCAAGGACCAGACCTACTTCCTCTTCGGCCTCACGCAGGAGCAGCTCGCCCACACCCTCTTCCCTCTGGGAAAGATGACCAAGCCCGAAGTGCGCGAAGTAGCCCGCGAGCACGGCCTCGCACTGGCAGAAAAGCCCGACTCGCAGGAAATCTGTTTCATCCCCGGCGGCGACTACAAGCAGTTCCTCACGGCGTACCTCGAAGAGCAGGGCGAGCAGATGCCGGAATCCTCCGGCGAGCTCGTCACCACCACCGGCGAAGTAGTCGGACAGCATGAAGGAATCACCGGCTTCACCGTAGGGCAGCGCAAGGGCCTGAAAATCTCTTCTCCCAACCCGTTCTACGTGCTGAACATCGACCCGGCATCGCACCGCGTAACGGTAGGCGCAGACGAAGAGCTAGCCACCCGCAACCTGCGCGCCGGTCGCGTCAACTGGATTAGCATTCCCGAGCTGACCGCCCCCATGCGGGTAAAAATCAAGATTCGCCACCGCCACGAGCCCGCCTGGGCCACTCTGGAACCCGCAGAAAATGGCGAAGTCCGCGCCACATTCGACGAGCCGCAGCGCGCCGTAACGCCGGGCCAGTCCGCAGTCTTCTACGACGGCGATGAAGTAGTAGGCGGCGGCTGGATTCGCTAAGAGAAAAACGCCAACCAGAAGCTGTCCTCCCGAGCGCAGCGCTTTGAGGTAGGCCGGGGCTTCAGCCCCGGCAATCAAGCCAGTGAGAGAATGTCGGGCCTTTAGGCCCTGAGGCATGCTTTTAGGTTTTGCCATCAGCGCCGCAATAGCCGGGTGCCCCGGTCCCTCGCATTTGGGGACCGGGGATACCCATACCGAGAGTTCTTCCCGCATCAAGCTCTCCCGCTGTCCTGTGGAAAAATCCTGTCAAGCCCCAAACCCGAAAACATTTCCTAACTCATTGATTCCATTGAGAAAAATTCCTCTCCAGATTTGCGCTCAATTATGCGAAATCTGCCACAATAGAATCAGCAGAAGAAAAACGGCCCGATTCCAAAGGAATCGGGCCGTTCTGTTTTTACCCGCTAACTCGCTAACTCAAAAGAAAGGAGACTCCATGCCGTCAACAGCAAGCACAATCCCCTGTACCCTGCACCCCGTACCCTGCCTTTTGCACAGTTCCGGAATAAAGAAACTGCACAGTCCCTGTGCAATCCCCCACGACCCACACAAAACAAAAGAAATGGGAAAGCACCCCGCTGTGCGCATACACACGGAGACATAAATTAAACCTAAGGAATCACCGCCCAGCTCATCCCATCGGGATTACCACCGGCAGCAATCTTGCCCACAACCTCCAGCGTATTCAGGTCAATCACCGCCACGTAGTCATCCGGCGTGCAGGCAACATAAGCCCGCTTTCCATCCGGCTGCATCAGGATTCCCGCAGCTCCATGGCCAATGGTGATCCGCTTCACCTCCGCATGCGTAGCGGCATCCAGCACCAGCACATACGGCTGCCCCAGCATGGAAACAAGAACATGCCTGCCATCGCGCGTGAACTTAAGGCGGTTAGCGGACTTCACATTGGCATCCAGAGTATCCGCCACCTTCTTACCCTCAAGATCGAGGATGGTGATAGTGCCATCCGCCGAATTCGCCACCCAGGCCTGCTTGCCATCGGGAGAAACGTCAAACCCCTCGCCACCCAGATGCGTGGGAAGCACAGTAGGAACCCAATCGCCGCCCGGAGGCAGAATCGGGCGGTACCCACCCGATGGAGGAGCCCCCATTGGCGGGCCTGATGGAGTTCCGCCAGGTGTATCAATGTGGTCAAGAATCGAGAACGTCGCCGAATTCACATTCGTAGCAACAATGCGCTGTCCGCCGGGAAAAACATGGAGCATGTGCGTGCGGTTCTGGCCGGTGCCGAGAATCCAGTCCACTTTGCCGGTGGCGGGGTCGTAGCTGCCGATGACTTTGTTGACCTCTGCCGTGAAGTAGAGCTTGCTTTCCGCAAACTGCAAGCCATGCGGACCGCGCAACGGTGTCAGGTCGATAACTTTAGCCTGCTTATGAGCAACAAGGTCCACCGCCGTAATGGTATGGAAGGCTCCGAAGCCGTAGTTCGAGATATAGGCCGAGCGCCCGTCGGTGGAGGCTTCAACTTCATGCGGGTCTTCTCCGCTGGGGATGGTGGCTTCCACTTTATAGCTGGCGGGATCGACGATGGCGAGTGTGTGGTCGCGCTTGGAGAGGACGAGCAGGCGCGGCGACTGGGCAGCGGCTACCGATGTGAGGACGGCAAGAGCGGCGAGGGCTGCGATGCGCATGATGGAAGGCTCCGTATACAGGAGAGATTAAAGCATGCGCGGGATGGCGGAGGAAGTGTTACCCACATCTCCAACCGCAGGAGATGTGGGGCACCCAGTGTTTTTGGGAGGATGAGGAAAAACAAAATCAGGCGGGGATGTTTTTGTCTTCCGGCGTGGGATCGGGCTGGATGTGCGAGACGGACTGGCCCTGCACGGACGAGGTGTATCCCTTGACGAAGGCCTTGGCGGCGGCAACGACCCTGGAGGCGTGACGGCGGGGGCGATTGATGGTTTCGCTGATGGAGTTGCCGGTGTTTTCGACAAAGTCGAGAACGCCGGTGGCCATGCCGTCGAGGCGCAGGGCGTGCTTATGCAGGCGCTCCTGCAGGTCGTTCACGGTGAGGTCAAGGCGCCCGGCCTGCGAGCGTGCGGCTTGCACAATCTCCGCAATGTCATTGGCGGCGGAGTCGAAGCGCGGCTCAAGGCGCGAGACGAGCGAGTGCGTGGACTCAAGCAGCTCGCGCGAGTGGTCCAGCACGGGAATGGTGGACTTGTGGAACTCGTCGGCCTTTTCACGCACCAGCTTGCTGATCTTGAGAAGAGCGATGAGGATGCCGAGCAGCACGCCGGCCTGCAGCAGTACGGCGAAGGCGGCAATGCCAACAACAATAAGAAGAAGTGTCTGCGAATCTAAATTTTGCATTGGGTTCTCGTAAACATGCTGCCGCCGGTCAACGCGCATAACTTAGCGCACACGCTGACCGGCGACTGCAATTCAGGGTACTACGCGCCAGCGGCGGAGGGCTTAAGCCTGGCCTTCCGCAACGGGCTCGGAGGTCTCGACGACCGGAGCTTCCTCGTGAGTGCCGCTATGGGACTTGTACGCATCGCGGGCGGCCTGAGCGGCTGCGGCGACACGTCCCGAGTGTTCGTTGACGAGGCTCTTGCCACGATCCACGAAGTCGCCCCACTGCGAACGGCCTTTTTCGTAGTATTCGCGGCCACGATCGGCGTATCCGGAAGCATAATCCTTGCCCCTGCCGTAGAGGTCAGTGGCATAATCGGATGCCTGACGGCCACGTGCGCGGACGTAATCCGCTCCATCGCGGGCGCTGCTGGCAAGGTCTTCGCGGGTCTCCTTGCCGCTTTTGGGAGCATAGAGAATACCGACAAGCGCGCCTACGCCAATTCCAGCCAGGAACCACGCTACGCTGTTAATTTTGTTGTCCTCTGCCATATCAACTCTCCTTCCTGTAATAAGACGAGCACCGGAGCATCCATGTTACCCCAAAGGATGCAGTTGGGAAATAAATGGTCGCCTTGTGCTCAAAAACTCTGATGCGGAAACGCATAGTGCATCGTGGAGTTGGATGCACTCTCGTTTCAGAGCGTTACCTGGTGATGAGATGGCGGGCTACGGCGTCGAGGAGGCCGTTGAGGAAATTGATGGACTCAGGGGCGGAGTAGCGGCGGCCAATCTCAAGGGCTTCGTTAATCACAACCGGAAAGGGCGTGGATTTGAAGCCGAGCATTTCGCCAATAGCCATGCGGAGCAGGTTGCGGTCCACGGCGGCCATGCGCTCAAGGCGCCAGTTCTTGGAGTTCTTGAGGATGAGGTCGTCGATCTCTTCCTGACGGCTCATGGCGACGCGGAAGAGGTCTTCAGCAAAGCCGCGCACATCGGCATCGACGGGGTCACCGGCACGCCAGAATGTGGCGCGGACCTGGTCTTCGTCCTGGCGCGCCATGTCGGCCTGAAAGAGCATCTGCATGGCCAGTTCGCGGGATTTGCGCCGCGTCTTGGTCGTCGTCATTTTGCATCCCCTTCCAGTTTGCGGCGCAGGTTGACCATTTCAATGGCTGCGGCGGCGGCATCAAAGCCCTTGTTTCCGGCCTTGATGCCTGCGCGGTTCAATGCCTGCTCCAGTGTTTCGCAGGTTAGCACGCCGAAGGCGTGGGGGATGCCTGTGTCCTGCTGCGATTGGCCGATGCCGCGCGAAACTTCGTTGTAGATGGCTTCGTAGTGCGCGGTTTCTCCGCGAATGAGGCAGCCGAGGGTGATGATGGCGTCTACGTTTTTTTGATTCGCGATGAGGCGCGCAGCGTTGGGAACTTCCCATGCGCCGGGAACGCGGACGATGGCGACGTCTTCGCGCTTGGCTCCGCTGCGGAGGAGCGCGTCGAGTGCGCCTTCGAGAAGGCGGTCGGTGATGACGGCGTTCCAACGGGCTGTGACGATGGCGAACTTCATACCTTCGGCGGAGATGTCGCCTTCGAGAGCGGCGGGCTTGCCTTTGAGTGGCTCAATCCACGCCCAGAAGGAAAACTTGTGGCCTGGCTCAGGCTCCACGGTGAAGGTGTACGCCTTCCATCGTGTTTCGGTGACGGGCGTGAGGAGCGATTCAGCATCGAGGCTTTCGCTCTTGAGCCAGCGCTCGGCGGCTTGATGCGCGGCATCGATGGAGCTGACCTCAACGGTGATGGCTGCGAAGGGCGGCATGGCCCCGTCGATTAGCTCGACGCGTGCATGCGGCGCTGCAAAGGCTGCGCCACGGCTGGTTGGTTCGCTCCAGCCTTTTGCGGAGGCGAGGCCGAGGGCGGATAAGAACCTTCCCAACCTCTCGTAGGCCGACGGGCTGGCAGTGAGTTGAAGGAAAGAGATTCCTTTAATCATGACTTCCTGATTCTAACTGGTTAGGGTGGCGTGACTGGTGAATGTACGCACACAGCAGAAGGGCCGGCGTGTGCCGGCCCTTCCGGTGAGTAATGCTTTGGCGATTATGTTGTGGCGCGCGGCTTGACGGTGACGACTGTTGCCGGAACCACTTTGTCCGTGCCCGTAAACTTGCAGCCCTGGTCGCTACCGCCCGCCGAGATGGGCGTGCAGGCAGGCAGGTTGGGGGTAATCTGCTGCGTGTCCTTGAGCGTGTTGGTATCGATGTAGTGCACCTTGTTGTCGCCCGCGGTGGAGACGAAGAAGAGCGTGTTGTCCGGGCTGAAGGCTCCGGCAACGGGTGCGGTGATCGACGAAGCGCCGGTAAACGTGACGTAGCCCACGGTACCGAGCGCGGAGGTCGGCGTGGTGCCGGGCGCGGTGATGGTCTGCTTGTAGTACGGCAGGGTTGCGCCAGCGGTGTTGCCGTTGTAGGTGACGAAGCTGAGGCTGTATGCCGAAGCCGCCGTGCCGCTGGTAACGGCTGCGGGCGAGGTGATGACCTGCAAGTGGTCAAAGCCATCAGCGGTTTCCACTGGAGTGGCGTTGGCCGTCATGCTCGTCTGCTTGAAGGAGCTCTTGAGAAGAAGCGGCTGCAAAACGCCGTTCTGCTCAGCGGGACAGTCATCCTGCGGGATTGTCACGGCAATATCCGAGAAGGAGATGCCGCCCGAGCCAAGTGCAGCTCCGAGAATGTGCTGGCCGTCTGTGGTTGCGCCAAGTGCATCGGTGGCTGCGGCCACAGCGTCACCCTGCGGATAGAAGGACATGGAGCTGTAATTTGTCGGTGTTCCGGTGGGGCACCAGGTGTGCGCCACGGTGGAGGCACCGCCGATGTATGCGCCGACTCCGGGGACCGTAACGGCCAGGTTGTTGGGATTGGCCGAAGGTGTGGAGCTGGTCAGCGGGTAGCTGGTGAAGCCGGTGTTGGCGTTGTAGACGTAGAGCGTGTCGGTGTGGCTGGTAATGCCGGCGTCAATGTTAGCCTGCAGCTTGTTGGCTGCCGCGCTATCCGAGATGTAGAGCGTCTTGGAGTCCGGCGTCCATTCTGCCGAGACACCGAGGCCGCCGAACGAGGAGGATACAGCACCGTTCGAGGCGTTGACCAGATAAAAGACCTTGCGGATCTGGTCGTTGACGAGCACCTGCTGGTTATTTGGCGCAACGGCCAGAACAACGCCGGGGACTGCGGGATATGCGCCACCGAGCGAGTTGCTGGTGGTGTTGTAGACCATCAGCTCCGTCTGCGAGCCGAAGTAAAGGCTCGTGCCGGTACGGTCCATAATCATGGAGTTGGGTACATAAGGAAGGCGCACAGTCGAACCCTGCGTGCCGGAGAGCAGTTCGTACGGTACGAAATACTGCGACTGTCCGGGGGCGGCGAGCCAGATGAAAGCGCTGGCCGTGCCGGGGACGTTGAGGTCCACCGCGTTCGACGAGATAGAGAGGCCTGTTCCTTGTACGCCAACCTGGTTGATGGGCGCAGGGTTGCAGGTGCCGGGCTGGCAGATGGCATAGACCGAGGCCGCGCCGGGGAAGCTGGCGGTGAGTGCTCCGGTGCTCGATGCCGTGATGTTCATCGGGTTGGTGGACTGGTAATCGAGCGTGAGGCCGGTGATGGTTGCGCCCTTGGTGTCCTTAACCGTGGTGACAAGGTTCTGCTGCACGCCCTGCGTGATGGTTCCGGTCGTATCGCCGTTCAGCGAGACAGAGATGGAGGCCGGCGGGCAGGTGGAGAAGTAGCCAGCCGAAGAACCTGTCTGTGCAAGTTGCGCCGTAATGACCGTGGTGCCAGGCTGCTGCGCGGTAATCTGGTTGGTTTCCGCGTTGATGGTGGCAATGGCCGGCGTGCCAACGGTGAAGGACATGGTGCCGATGGAGCTTCCGCAGGTGGGCACGGAGGTTACGCCAGCCGGAAGCGGGCAGGCGTAGTTGGCGGAAGTAACCGTAGACGGTGCGCAGAGCAGAACCTGCGTGGAGTTCCCGTTGGCGTCAACGCCGGAATAGCAGGCCTGCGCATCAAGCTGCGCCTCCTGATTTTGCGAGAGACAACTACTTGGACCGACCAGGGATATGGATGTGACAGCTTGATGGACATAGACCGGCACAGGATTCGACGTAACGCCCTGCGCCGCCGCAGTGATGTACGCAACTCCATATGGCTGGCCGTTGGTGTTGGGCAGCGGGCTGGGCGGATTGCAGATGGTGTAGTCCGCGATGCCGCCGCCGGTGTTGCGGTTCCACGTACCGGCGCACATGTTGCCGGTGGGCGAGATATCCACGAGCTGGTTGTTCGTGGTGCCGTAGCTCCATGTGGAGACACTGGCGCTGGTGCCCTTGCAGGTGGAGCCGGAGGGCGCATTGCTCTGGCGTGTCTGTCCATAGGCCATCGAAATGCCTGTGAACTGCGGCGTGAGCGTGATGGTGTAAAGGTCCGTAATCTTAGGACCGTAGCCGAGGCCGTTGCAATAGTTTCCAGCCGGGTTGCGGGTGCAACCGGAGATGGAAATCCCCGCCGGAACAGCCAGCACTAGCAGACAAACAAGCGTCAAAAACCGCCGCATGAATCCTCCCCGCCCCGCACCCACTTACAGCAGGACGGTCTTTCCCGAAAATGCTCGCAAAATATGCGTTTGAAAGTTTGCCCGGCCACAAGACAGCGGGCGAAAAATGCTGTTTTCTTTCAATCCAAAGTGTATCAGGCGGGGCGCATAGATTTGGCCCCGCCTGATACATAGACTTAGCGGCTTGAGTTGGGTTAGTTCGCCGGCATGTATTTGGCGAACCAGTCCACGGCGCGGTCCATTACGTCCTGGCTGTGGGCCGGGTTTACAAAATGGTGGCCTTCAGCGGGGTAGACCACAAATTGCGTGGAGACATTGTGGTCGCGGAGGGCGTGCCACATCTCGTAGGACTGCGGCATGGGGCACTCGCCGTCACGGTCGCCTACAACGATAAGCTCCGGCGTGGTGACCTGCTTGATGAAGTTAATGGCAGAGCTTTTGGCGTAGGCTGCCGGAGCGTCATAAACGCTGGCGCCGAAGTAAGGAATCATCCACTGGCCGATGGCGTTTTCGCCGTAGTAGCTCTGCCAGTTGGAGATGCCCGCCCCGGCAACGGCGGCGCGGAAGCGGTGGGTTTGCGTGATGGCAAACATGGACATGAAACCGCCGTAGCTCCAGCCGGTGAGGCCGATGCGCTTGTCATCGATGGGGTACTTCTTTTCGACGGCATCGACGCCGGCGAGAATGTCGCGGAGGTCGCCGTAGCCGAAATCCTTGCGGTTGGCCTGCGTGAAGGCTTCGCCCTGGCCAAAGCTGCCGCGCGGGTTGGCCTGCAGGACGAAGTAGCCGAGCGCGGAGAAGGCTGTGGCGCTGAGCATTCCGCCGCCCCAGCGAGCTTCGACTGCTGAAGCGGGGCCGCCGTGGACGATGACAATCATCGGATATTTTTTGGAGGGGTCGTAGTTCTTTGGCTCCAGCACCCAGCCCTGCACGTTGAAGTTGTCGCTCTTCCATGTAAGCGACGCGGACTTACCCCAGGCAGGTTTGATGCCGTCATTCATGTGCGAGATTTGCGTGAGTCCTTCCAGACCTTCGGCGGATTTGGTTGTGCTGGCGGAGTAAATCTCCATAGGGCGCTCAAAGCTGCTGGCGTGGAAGACGAAGAGGCTGTGGTCGGCGGTGGTGGAAAGGCTGTGAGAGATGCGGCCATCTGCCGCGCCGCTTACGCCGCTGAAGATGGTGGCTTCCACGGTTGCGGGGGCTTCGCCGTGCAGGCGGAAGCGCACGAGGCGGTCTGTGCCGCCCGCGGTTTCGTTGACGTAGAGGCGCTCGTTATCAGCCCAGTCGAGCCACGCGGGGGTAGCGGTGCGTCCGGGAGTGAGGTTCACCGGCTTGCCGCCGGTGGAGGAGACGAGCCAGACATCGCCGCCGGTGGAGCCCTGGTCGCTCATGACGCCGCCGATGAAGGCGATGCGCATGCCGTCGGGCGACCAGCGCGGGACGGCGATTTGCATGTTGTGAAGCGGGCCGAAGACCTCCGTAGGCGCGAGGATGGCCTTAGCTTCTCCGCCGAGAGGCTGCGTGTAGAGCTTGGCGATCCACCAGTTGTTTTCGCCGGGAGGTGGGGCGGCAATGTAGGCGAGGGATTTGGAATCGGGCGACCAGCCGAATTCAAAAGCGTGCAACGTGGCGGGCGTGGCAGGCGCTGGCGCGGTTGGCTCGGTGACGGTGGTGTCGGCGATGGCGATGCGCTGGATTTCGATGCCGTCTTCGCCGATGACGCCCGCGGGGGGCTTCATGGCGGCAAGCGCTCCGGCAGGGCGGGTTGCGCCTTCTACATATAGGAAGGCTACTTTGGTTCCGTCGGGAGAAAATGCTGGCTGATTAATGTAGCCGTTGAGCTTTGTCAGGCGCTGGGCTGCGGCGCCATCGAGATGCGAGAGGTAGAGGTCTTCCTGGCGGCTGCCTTCGCAGACGGCGAAGAAAGCGAGCGCCTTGGAGTCGGGACGCCATTCGAGATTGCCTTCCATGCAGCGGCCTGTGGCCCCCGTTTTTCCAACCAAAACGGGCTCGGCCTTAGAGATGTCGCCGATGGGAGCAACGCGGATGCCGCCATCACGGCCTGCCTCAACCCATGCAAGGCGAGAGCCGTCGGGAGAAACGGCAACCTGGCCTACGGAGCGGCCATTGTTGAGGCTGTGGAGGATTTCTGCTACCTGGGCTTTGTCTGTGATTTGCGCGGCGGAGGGAAACGCGAGTACGAGGCTGCACGCGGCAATGGCTATGCGGCGGAAGGCAGATGCGCTGAGATTCATAGGGGAAATGCTAACAGCCACAGTTGGTGCAGATGAAAAAACCGGGGATGGTCCCCGGTTTTTCCTCCCTCTGGATTTGGTTGTGGGTTATTTTGCGGCTTTATCGATGGCCAGCAGCGTTTCCAGCAGAGGCTTAAGCAGGTCTAGCTTGAGGGCATTGGCTCCGTCGGATTTGGCGTTCGCCGGGTCGTCGTGCACTTCGAGGAAGAGGCCGTCTACGCCTGCTGCTACCGCTGCTTTGGCAAGCATGGGGATGTATTCGGGCTGGCCTCCGCTGACGCCGTTGGCGGCTGATGGCTGCTGCACCGAGTGCGTGCCGTCGAAGACGACCGGAGCCATTTTGCGCATGACAGGGAGCGAACGGTAATCGACGACGAGCGTGTTGTAGCCGAAGCTGGCGCCGCGCTCGGTGAGGAAGACGCGCTCGTTGCCGGTGCTGCGGACCTTTTCAACGGGATGGTTCATGTCCCACGGGGCGACGAACTGGCCCTTCTTGATGTTGATGGCGCGGCCCGTTTTGCCGGCGGCTACGAGGAGGTCCGTCTGGCGGCAGAGGAAGGCAGGGATTTGCAGGACGTCGATGTGCTCGGCGGCGATTTCCGCATGTGCGGGCTCGTGGATGTCGGTGAGGACGGGGAGGCCGGTGTCTTTGGCGATGCGGCCAAGGATGGCGGTTCCCTCTTGAATGCCGGGGCCGCGGAAGCTCTTGACGCTGGTGCGGTTGGCTTTGTCGTAGCTGGCTTTGAAGATGTAGGGGATGCCGAGGTCGGAGGTGATGCGCTGAATCTGATCCGCCATGAAGCGGGCGTGGGTTTCGGATTCGATAACGCAGGGACCGGCGATGAGGAATAGCTTGCCCTCGCCTACACGGACGGGGCCGACTTCAAATGTTTGACTCACTCCTTCATTGTAATAGTTGGATGGATTTTGGGTGGGCGTGAATCCTTTTGCATGTCGCCGCGCTCTTTGAAGATAAGAGGGGAAAAGGGGCTCACGATGCAGGCAATCGATATCGATACGTGGAAAGAGTGGCAGGCGGAGGGGCGTGCGGCACAGCTTGTGGATGTGCGCTCAGCCAGTGAGTTTGCGACGGCGCATCTGCCGGGAGCGGTGAATATTCCGCTGGAGCAGGTGGAGATGCGCGCGGCGGATTTGTCGGCGAATGCTCCTGTGGTGCTGGTCTGCCAGGCGGGAACGCGAGCGCGGATTGCTGCGGATTTGCTGAAGCGCCGTAGGAGCGATTTGCTGGTGCTGGACGGCGGAACGGACGCGTGGCTGAGGGGCGGGAATCCTGTGGTGCGCACTACGGCGTCGCGCTGGGCGCTGGAACGGCAGGTGCGGCTGATTGCCGGGCTTCTTGTAGCTGTGGGAGTGGCGCTGGGAGTGTTTGTGAATCCATGGTGGCTGGTGGTGCCTGCGTTTGTGGGCTGCGGGCTGACGTTTGCGGGAGTGACGAACCTTTGCCTGATGGGCGAGGGGCTGGCGCGGCTGCCGTGGAATCACGCCGGGAGCCGAGGAGCGGCAGTAGCGGAAGGGGTATCCTGCGCTTGTGACTTATCCAAACGCAGCTGAGGAAACACGGAACACGGATTTTGAGCGGCTGGCGCGACAACACAAAGACGCCGTCTACCGGCAGATGTTGCGCGTTTGCGGCAATAGCGAGGACGCCGAGGATGTGCTGATTGAGGCGCTATTGAAAGCATATCGCGGGCTGGATACTCTGAGTGCGGAAGAGGCGTTTCGCGCATGGCTGGGGCAGATAGCGAGTCGCATCTGCTGGCAGTTGAAACGGCGCGAGGCGCTGATGCCACTGCTGCGGCTGACGGAGTTGGAGCAGGAAGGCATGGAGGCTTCTGACCCGGCACCGACGGTGGAAGAGCGTGCCGCGGCTGCCGAGATGAAAGAGATTTTTCACGCGGCGCTGGCGGGTTTGCCTGCCGAGTATCGCGAGGTGTATGAGTTGCGGGCCATCGACGAGCTTTCCGGCGAGGAAACGGCGGAGCGATTGGGAATCACGCTTGCGGCGATGAAAAGCCGCTGGCACCGAGCAAGAAAATTGCTCCGCGAGCGGTTGGATGTAGTGCTGGCGGACAGCAACAATAGAAAGAGTGGGGCTGCGAAATGATGGAAGTAAGCGTGAAGCATGAGGGTGCGGTGAAGTTTTCGATTGCCGCTCGGGGAAATACGGTTATCAGTGATCAGCCGCCGTCAAATGGCGGTGCGGATGAGGGGATGACCCCTCCGGAATTGTTTCTAGCGTCGCTTGGGTCGTGCGCGGCGTTTTATGCGGTGGCTTACCTCAAGAAAAAGGGTCTGGAGCGCGAGGGCGTCGAGGTCCATGTCACTTCAGAAAAAGCCATGGGACCGGCGCGGCTGGACCAGATCAAGATTGTGGTGGATGTGCCGGGAACGTTGAACGAGGAAGAGCGCGCGGGCGTGAATGATTCCGTGCACCGATGCCTGATTCACAATACGCTGACGCATCCGCCGGCGATTGAGATTGAGCTGAGAACGCCGGTGAGTGCTTGATTCGGAATTCCACAAAATAAAAAGGGGCAGTGCGGCTCGGTTGAGCGGCTGCCCCTTTTTTATTTTGGCTGCGCGGTTTACTTCGCTATCGAAGCTTCCTTTTCGCTCGTTCCCTTCCCTGCTGCCGCACGGTTCTTGTAGCTGGCCGCGATGAATGCATGGAACAACGGATGCGGTTCAAGCGGCTTCGACTTGAATTCCGGGTGGAACTGGCAGCCGATGAAGTACGGGTGCTCAGGAATCTCCACGATTTCAACGTAGGTCGCGTCGGGGGTGGTGCCGCTGATGCGCAGGCCTGCGCCGGTGAGTAGCGCTTCGTACTCACGGTTGAACTCGTAACGATGGCGGTGGCGCTCGCTGATTTCTGTTTCGTTACCGTAGGTTTTGGAAGCCAGCGTGTCCGGTGTGAGTATGCAGGTCCATGCGCCAAGGCGCATCGTCCCGCCCATCTCTTCCACGCCGAGCAACTCGCGCAGCTTGTAGATGACGCGGTGCGGCGTGGAGGGGTCGAACTCGCTGGAGTTGGCTTCTTTGAGGCCGCAGACGTTGCGGGCGAACTCGATGCAGGCGGTCTGCATGCCGAGGCAGATGCCGAAGTACGGCACGTGCTTCTCGCGTGCGTAGCGGATGGCGTTCAGCATTCCCTCAATGCCGCGCTTGCCGAAGCCGCCGGGAACGAGGATGCCGTCGAAGCCCTCAAGCTGTGCCTCGTAGCTGCGGTCGGTGGGATCATGCGTCTCAAGGCCTTCCGACTCAATCCATGTGATGTTGAGTTTGAGGTTTTCGGCCAGCGCGCCGTGCGTCAGAGCTTCCTTGAGCGACTTGTAGCTGTCCTCGTACTCCACATACTTGCCGACGATGCCGATTTTGACTTCGTCCTTGGGGTTTTCGTAGCGGTGCGCGAGATCCTTCCACCTGCTCAGGTCGCCTTCCGGCGCTTCCTTGTGGAGATACTTCAGGATCAGGCCGTCGAGGCCTTCTTCCGCGAAGTTGAGCGGCACCTGGTAGATGGACGGCAGCGTGGTCGCGCCAATGACGGCACGCTCTTCCACGTTGCAGAAGGTGGCGATCTTCTGCTTGATCTCGCGAGAGAGATTCACGTCCGCGCGGCAGAGCAGAATGTCCGCCTGGATGCCGATACCGAGCAGTTCCTTCACCGAGTGTTGCGTGGGCTTGGTCTTGAGCTCCTGCGCGGCGGCGATCCACGGCACCAGCGTCAGGTGTACAAAAACAGTATTTTCGCGGCCCAGTTCCTGGCGCATCTGGCGGATGGCCTCAAGGAACGGTAGCGATTCGATATCACCGACCGTGCCGCCGATTTCAACAATCGTCACATCCGCGCCATTCGACGAGACCTTGCGCATGGCGTTCTTGATCTCGTTGGTAACGTGCGGGATGACCTGCACGGTCTTGCCGAGATAGTCGCCGCGGCGCTCCTTGAGGATGATCTGCTCGTAGATGCGACCGGTGGTCAGGTTGTTGTCGCGTGTGAGCGGTGCGTGGGTAAAGCGTTCATAATGACCGAGATCCAGGTCAGTTTCGGCGCCGTCGTCGGTGACGAAGACTTCGCCGTGCTGAAAGGGAGACATGGTGCCGGGATCGACGTTCAGATAAGGGTCGAACTTCATCATGTTGACGCGGAGTCCGCGGCTCTCAAGCAAACAGCCGATGGAAGCTGCAGCAAGGCCTTTACCTAAGCTGGACACAACTCCGCCGGTCACAAAGACGTACTTTGCAGACATGGGTGCGACCTCTTGATTGGAATGACTGGATTGGACGTACCTGGTGGGCACAATCAAGTATAGAAAATTTTTCGGCGCGGGGGAAGCCCCCGCGCCGAAAAGGAACTATGGGACTCAAGGGGACTACGGGAGTGACGGAAGTCCGTCCCAGCCGAAAAGTCCCTTCAGTCCCTATAGAATCCCCGGATCCCCGGTTTCTTAGAAGTTCAGGGTTACTCTTGCCGTCAGGGCGCGCGGGGTTACGTAATGCGTGCCGCTGAAGGTGGAGAGGAAGTTATAAAGCGCGTACTTATTGGTGATGTTGATGGCCGTCAGGTCGAGGTTCAACTTGTAACGGTCAGTGTGGAAGATGTTGTCCTGGCCGACGCTCAGATCAAAGAGGTTGCGCGGTGCAATGCGCTGCGGGTTCTTGTCGTCGTCTTCCGTGCCGGGAGCCGGGATGGAGATGAGCGAAGACTTGTACTGCGACGGCGCGCAGGAGTCGAAGCCCGAGGTGGGGGTCGCCTTGACGCCGTTACAGGTGATGCCGGCTTCAAACTGCTGGTCATAGCTGAGGCCGCTCAGGTCTATCGG
The DNA here is from genome assembly GCF_059115385.1 of Occallatibacter sp. FHG110214_02. Taxonomy (NCBI): domain Bacteria; kingdom Pseudomonadati; phylum Acidobacteriota; class Terriglobia; order Terriglobales; family Acidobacteriaceae; genus Occallatibacter; species Occallatibacter sp. FHG110214_02. Next base: position 92,677 of record NZ_JBZYWK010000010.1, read on the forward strand.
GGTGGTGCTGTCTGTGGCGAACGGCACCGCGCCTGCCACCAGGCCCGAGTCGTAGCGCCAGTTGCCGCCTGACCAGACACCCTTGAGCGGGCCGTGCTTGAGCTCATACTGCAGATGCGTGGTCTCGTTGTATTTTTCGTCGTGGTCGATGCGGAACGCGCCGGTACCTTGAACCGTTGCGGGAGTTGCACCTGCGCCAGCCACCTGCGGGTTGAAGAAGCGCGCAGCCACAGACGACATGACCGAGTAAGCTGAGAAGCCGTGGAACTCCGGCACGTCTACGTGCAGAGCCCAGCCGGGAATCTTGGAGTTGTGCCAATCGATGGGGAAGGTGATAGGCGTGTTGCCGAGCACCGAGAAGTCGAAGGCGTTGTGCGTGTACTTCCAGATGTACTCACCGCTGACGACGATGTACTTACCTGCCGCCTGCTGGAAGCCTGCGTGGAACTCGTTACGGAAGCCGGGCTGCTCCGTGCTGGAGACGCCAGGCGTGCAGGCGAGCAGCGGAGCAAGAATTTCATTCGAGCAGCCGTTGCTGGAGAGCACCAGGTTTTCGTTGAAGGGGGTTTCCAGCGTACGGGCGTAGGAGACGCGCAGCACTGTGTTGGACTGCTTGATGTTGTAAGCAATGCCGACGCGCGGTTGCGTCTGGTTTGCCTTCGTCAGGCCGTTATAGAGATCTTCGCGAAGGCCAACGTTGAAGAGCCAGTTGCCTGCCTTGATCTGGTCCTGCGCGTAGAGCGCCGTTTCCTTGATGTCGGCATGGCCAAAGTAGTTGTAGCCGCCGCCGCCGCGCGTCAAATCATATGGCGCGAGAAGCGGATTGAAGTCGGGATTCTGCTGGCCCTCCGGGCAGGTGTCGGCCGTGTAACCCGCAATGGGGTTGCCGTCAGCATCCACACAAGGCGCGTTGAAAAGCTGATCCACCACACTGAGGTTGTCATCATGCTCGCGGAGGAAGGTGTGCTGATAGACCACGCCGGCCTTGAAGTTGTGGCGGCCTGCGACATACGAAATATCCGCATGCGCGCCGGTGTTGAGCAGCGTGCGGCTCTGGTTGATGGAGAACGACTGCAGGAACGGAATATCGTCGGCCAGAGGATCGCCGCTTCCGTAGTAGTGGTACTGGTCCTTGCGGGCGAAGACACCGAAGTTGAAGACCGATGCCGGGCTGATAATGTGCGTGTAAACCGGCGCAATGTTGAAGGTGCCGATCTTGGAGAGCTGGTCCGTCGCGCCTACGCTGCCAAAGACCGGATTCGCTGAGGTTCCCCCGGAAACTACGTTCTGGATGTCGAGGCTGTCGTAAGAGTTCGGCGTCTGGAACCACGAACGGCTGTAGTTGAGGTTCAGGTGCAGCGAGTCCGCCTGCGTCAGGTTGTAGTCCACGCGGTCAAAGAAGTTTTCTTCGTTGCCCTTGTCATGGAAGATGCGGAACTCCGGCGGATCGAGGAAACGGCTGGTGTTGAGGCCGTCGGCTTCGAGGAAGTTGCCCCAGTTTTTGCCGCCGTAGCTGAGGTCGAAACCAAGCGTGGAGGAGCCGAAGGAGCCGTACGAAGCGTTGATGCTGCCGGTAGGCTTGGTAATGCCCTGGCCGGAACGCGTGGTGGCTTCAATTACGAGCGACGTCTTGCCGCCGAACTCCGCTGGGGGTGCGCCAGAGATAACTTCAATCGACTGGATGGAGTTGGAGGGAATCTGGTTGGAGAAGACCTTGCTCTGCTGGTCGGTGATGGGCTGGCCGTCAATCGAAAACGAGTTGGAGGCGTGGTCGCCAAGGCCGTGGAAGAGGCCGTTGGAGTCCGCAGCTACGCCGGGAGTGCTGCTCGTCACCAAAGAGCTGAGCGAGGACGACTGGCTTTCCATTGGAACCTTGACGAAGAGATTGCGGTCTACGTCTGTGTGGAAGGTGGGGTCGTTTTCGACGAGGTCGCCGCCGGTAGCTTCCACGGTAACAGTAGTGTTCGCCGTGCCAGGCTTCAGGGCTACCTTAAGGTTCGCGCCGATGGAGGAGCGAATCTCCACGTCCTGCGAGGTGTTGGAAAAACCGCTGGCCGTGACGGTTACGTGGTACGGATTGAAGGGAACGTTGTCGAATTCAAACTGGCCTACGGCATCCGTGGTAGCGGTGCGGGTGTAGCCGCTGACGGGGTTGGCAAGATGGACCGTAGCGCCGGGAATTACTGCGCCGGAGGGATCGGTAACCGTTCCGCGAACAACGCCAGCGTTGCCACCCTGGGCAAAAACCGTGATGGGTAAAAAAAGTGCCAGAATCAGAAGGATGCGACGATACGCGCCGCGAAGATGCAGCATCATTGAGCTTCTCCAGAAGGGGTCTGCATATGTGCCTGCGGCCTTGCTCAGGTACCACGGCACAATGCGCGCTGAATGTGAAAACTCGTCAGCCGGAATCAGCCGGAGCCGCATGAAAGAAAAATCTGGCGGAATGCGGGCGGAATTCAGGCCGAGGAAGGCGCAGTGCTAGACGGCAGGAGGGGGACGGGTAAAGAGAGTAGGGTGCCACGGACGCGCAACGGAATGCGCCTGAAAGACCGGCGTTGGTGTGCCCAGCGGAACGAGGACAATGGCTGCAACCGCAGTCGCAACCGGCGCGGCTGAGTGCAGAACGATACAGAGCGGGCAGTTATCAGCATCCGACTGCTGCGGGTGGACGTGCGCCACCTGCACCACGGCCAGCAAGGCCAGCAGAATGAGACACACTACCGTGGCAGCAGTAAAGCTGCGCGGTCTTGCGCTCCGGCTCTGCGGGAATCTTTTCATTGACCGTAGGTTGGCTCCGTACTGTAAGCATACACAGAATTTCACAAATGCGTGCGCGGTTTTTCTTTTGCGAGTTCGGCGAGCCTGCTGCCTGAACGCTGGCGCGTCTAAAATAGTGGAGCTTAACGAAACATCATGAAAAACCTTCATTGTCTTCGGGGAGCATTGCCGACGGCGCTTGCATTGGCGTTTGCGGCAGGACTGTGCGCGGCACAGACGCAGACACAATCCCCGACGCAGACAGGCTCGCATAAGTCGCTTCCGCTCAAGCCGGAGATTCCCGGCACAGGCCAAAATCACCGGCTGATTTTGAAGGACGGAAGCTACCAGATTGTGCGTAAGTACGAGATTAACGGCGACCGCCTGCGGTACATCTCAGTGGAGCGCGGCGGCGACTGGGAAGAGATGCCCGTTGACCTTATCGACTGGGAGGCAACACGGAAGTGGGAACGCGATCATACGGCTGTTGCGAACGACACTTCGGATGCGATGAAGGAAGCCGCGGATATCGACAAGGAAGAACTGGCTGAGCGCGAACGGCAGAAGGCGCGCATGCCGGAAGTCGCCAAAGGACTTGAGCTGCCCGATGAGGATTCGGTCTTTGCTCTGGATACCTTTGAGGGCACGCCGGAGCTTGTGGAGCTGATGCCGAACGAGTTGGGCATCGACGCCAAGACGCACAAGGGGCTGAGCGTTATCAATCCGCTGGCCAGCCAACGCGCCGCGATTGAGCTGCCGGGTGCCCATGCCAAGGTGCATCTGCATGTGAATGACCCGGCAATTTATCTTTCGCTCAACGTAACAGATGATGCGGAGCAGGTGCTTTCCCACGCAATGAGCGTAGACACGCACGGCGCGAAGCAGATTACCAACGGCAAGCACGGTGCGCACTCCGCACAGTCAGGCTTTGCCATTGTTCGCGTGGATGAGCGCAAGGCCGTGCGCGTGGTGGGAGCCATTCACATTAGCCCCACGGGCGACGTAACGCACTCCGAAGATGTAATCCCCGCAAAAACAGAAGTGCTGCCCGGCAAGCACTGGCTGAAGATTACGCCCACAACTCCGCTCGAAATTGGCGAGTATGCGCTGGTCGAAATTCTCTCTCCCAAGGACATCAGCCAGGCTGTCTGGGATTTTCGCGTTGATCCGCGCACCGGAGATAATCCCGGTTCGCTTGGGCCAGTTACGAAAGAGCAGAACTAAGCTTCTGGCGCGTGGCGCTGCGCGAACTTCAAGCGGCGCTGTTCCCACTCTGCGCTGTTGAAGATGCGTGGGCCCACTTCGATGAGGCGCGGCATCATGTTGAAGACTGCGATGCGCGTCCATGGGCGGCCCTCGCGCGTGCGGAAGCCCCGCTCATTCAGGCTGCTCACAATACTTGCGTAAGAAAAATCCTGCGCAAGCATGTCCATCATCTGCAACAGGATTTTATTTTCGACGGGATCGACTTCAAGACGCTTGCAATCGTCGGAGATGCACAGACCGTAAGGAATCTCCTCGCTGAAAGCGCCTTCCATATGCGCTTCGGCATCCGGCAACTCGCGCCGCCACTCGATGGAAACCATCTGCCAGCCAGCGGCCATGCGCTGCTCAATCACCTGCGGGCTGAAGACGCCCGAAACCACGTCGCGCATCCGTTCAAAATACGCCATGATGTTGCCTCCCTGTGCGGTTTGAGAGAGCAATTACTTACCCACATGAGCAAATTGTCTAACTGGTTGCGCTGCAATCATCGCCAGCAATGTGCGATTGCCGAAGCCATGCGCAGATTGTTCGCTTCTGCAATCGCTGTCCACATTCGGACAAAGCGGACACTCTATTCGCGCACCGTGATGCCAAGCGTCTTCAGCTTGCGGTAGAGGTGGCTGCGCTCCAGGCCCAGAAGCTCTGCGGCACGGCTCATATTGTTGCGAGCCTCCTCGATTTTCTTGAGGATGTAGTCGCGCTCGTAGGCATCACGTGCCTGCTGCAGCGTTGAGAAATCTTCCGTTCCGCGCGCGCCAGCCTTATGCGTAAGAGGAGGCAGATGACGTCGCTCAATCCGCAACGCGCGGGGATTCAAAATGAGCACGCGCTCGATAACATTCTTCAACTCGCGCACGTTGCCGGGCCAGTGATATTGGCCTAGTGCGTCCAGGGCTTCTTCCGTAATCTCCATGCGCGGGCGGCCATACTCGCGGCCAAATTCCCCAAGGAACTCGCGCACCAACAGCGGAATATCTTCCTTACGCTCGCGCAGCGGCGGCACAAAAAACGGAACCACGTTGAGACGGTAAAAGAGATCTTCGCGAAAGTTCCCTTTCGCGATTTCCTCTTCCAGATTTTTATTTGTCGAAGCAATCAGGCGCACATCTACGCGGATCTGCTGCGTGCCACCAACAGGCGTAAACATCTGGTCATCGAGCGCGAAGAGCATCTTCGACTGCGTCTTGAGGCTCATGTCGCCCACTTCATCGAGAAAGAGCGTACCGCCGTTGGCGCGTTCGAGCGTACCACGCTGCTCCGGCGGGCCGCCGGGCTGTGCGCTGTGGCGATAACCAAATAACTCCGCTTCAATATGCGCTTCAGGAATTGCGGCGCAGTTCAACTCCACAAAAAACTGCTCGCGGCGCAGGCTCTCCGCATGAATCGAGCGCGCAATCAGTTCCTTGCCTGTGCCGGACTCGCCGTAAATCAATACACGGCCATTGGTTGGCGCCATGAGGCGAATCTGCTGGCGAAGCGCTTTGAGCGGCACGCTGTCGCCGGTTAGAACAGAGCTTGCGCTGAACTGCCGCTTGAATTCAAGGTTCTCCGTACGAAGCCGCCGCGCTTCAATTGCGTTTTTGAGCACAATGAGCGTCCGGTCAATCGACAACGGCTTTTCAAGGAAGTCATACGCGCCGAGCTTGGTGGCTTTTACGGCAGACTCAATGGTTCCGTGACCGCTGATGATGACCACCTCGGGCCGCGTCTCCTGCGGAAGCTGGCGAATCTCCGCGAGCACATCCATACCATCACGGTCTGGCAGCCAGATATCCAGCAGCACCGCATCATAAGGAGCATCTTCAATGAGCACTTTTGCTTCCGCAGCCGTGGCTGCAGAGGCTACGCCGTAGCCTTCTTCGCGCAGAATCTCTTCGAGTGAATTACGGATTTCTGCTTCATCATCGACAACTAAGATATGGTTCATAAGATATCGCTCACACGCGGCCTTCCTTCACGGATTCTACGTCCACAGGCTGCTGCGCCGCAGACTCCATGAGCGGAATGCGCAACAGGAAGCGCGCGCCTTTCGGCAGATTGCTCTCCGCGCGAATCGAGCCGCCGTGCTCCTGCGCAATCTTTGCCGCAATGGAAAGACCAAGGCCCGTGCCGCGATGCTTTGTGGAATAAAACGGCAGAAAGAGCCGCTCGCGAATCTCATCCGTAAGCCCGTGACCTGTATCGGACACAGCTACCTCTATCGCGGAGCCATCTTCACTCTGCGCTGTTGAAACGCTGAGCACCTTGAGCAAGCTTCCCTGCATCGCTTCGGCGGCGTTATCGACAAGGTTGGCAAGCGCGCGCCGAATCGCATCGGGGTCCGCGAAGATTTGCGGCAGCTCCGGCGCTAAATCGAGCTTGACTTCAATGCCATCCAAACGGCCCACGAACATTGCCATCGCTTCTTCCACCACGCGATTCATGCTGGTGGCGCGTGGCTGCGGAGCGGGAAACTGTGCCAGTGCGGAGAACTGGTCCACGAGCGTGCGCAGTGTGCCTACGCAACCGAGAATCACTTCACTGCACTTGCGGATGATGCTGGGAGAATCTACCTGACCACGGTCAAGATGCCGCGCAATGCGCTCGGCGGAAAGAGCAATTGGCGTCAGCGGATTCTTGATTTCATGCGCAACGCGCTGCGCTACTTCCTTCCATGCAAGTTGCCGCTGCGCACGCAAAAGCTCTGACGTATCTTCAACAACAAGCACGGTGCCATGCTGGCCGCTTCCCCAATCGAGCCGTGCGCTGGTAAAGCCCAGGTGCATGGTGCGGCCATGCGCATGCAGCTCAATTTCTGTTGATGCGGCGCCCATGCGATGCCCGCGGCGAATCACCGCGGCAAGTTCATCGGCATACTCCGCAGGCAGCAGCGACTCAATCGACTGGCCACATAAAGCGGCTGCATCACGAACATCCATCAGCGCGGCAAAGGCATGGTTTGCCTGCACGATGCGGCCCGAACTGTCGAGCGTGACAACGCCGCTTGGAATCGTCTCCACAATTGTTTCCAGCTCCCGGCGGCGTTCCTCAATCGCCTGATTCGCAGCAGTCAACTGCGCGGAAGAGGTGCGTGCGGCCTGACGGCTGGATTCAAGGTCGGCAGCCATGCGGTTGAATGATGCGACAAGCTCCCCCATTTCACCGGTGACAGCAACGTTCACGCGCTCCTCATACTTGCCTTCCGCAATCTCGCCCATTGCATCCGCAAGCGCGGCGACGGGGCGCGTAATCTGCCGCGAAAGAAAGATGGCGAGCCATACGCTGGAGAAGAAGATAAAAACAGTCAGCAACAGGAGAAGCAGAAAGAAATTTGCGCGGATGCTGTTGCGCATGCGGAAGAGCTGCCAGTATTGCGCCGCGCCTGTGCGAATGCGAATGGCTGTCTCACTCAAGCCTTCTGGCATGGGCAACGCTACCAGCACTGCTTTACCAGAGCCGGAAACAGAAAGTCCCAGCGCGTACTGCAGACCGGCCACTTCAACCATCGGTTCATCATTACGGCGTGCTGCTGTCAGCAGGCTGGAAGAAAGCGGCCCTGTCAGCGGCATTGCTTCTCCTGCGTGGTTCTCATCCAGCCAAGGAAGCAGACGCACATTGCTTGTCTCCGGCGGAGCCTGGAAAGCGGAGATCGCGTGCATGCCCTTGTCGTAAACAATTGCAAAACCGCCTGCGAGCGTAATACGATGCGAGCCGAGAACATCCTGCAGTTGCGCGGGGTCGCCATCCGTTACATTGGAAGATGCAATTGACTCCGCTTCCACACGCGCATTGCTCGTTACGTAGTGAGCGAGTTCCTGAACTACCTGTGTCGAGTCTTCACGCAATTGCGTTGTGTTCGGTGAGAACCAGCGGTCAATCGTGCGGTTCATGAACTGAAAGCTGAACAGGAACATCAGCACCGCGGGGGTGAGCGCAATCAGCACCGCGCCAAGCACCATGCGCGTACGCAAGCGATTGCCTAACGCGCTTGAACCCTGGTCCGCGTACAGCTTGAGCAGGTTGCGCAGCAGCAGCATTAACAGCGCAATCAGCAGCAGAAAAAGCACCACGGTAAACGCGGTAAACGCGAGCGTCTCGCCTGCCGTGTCAGGATTCAGAAAGCCGATGCGCGAGGTGTTCCACCACTGCAACGCGCCAAGCAACAGGAATGCAAACAACACTCCGCCTGCAAGGAGCGAGACAAGGCGAAGGCGCGGATTGCTTTGAAAAAGCATGCGCAGATTATAGATAAAGCAGGGTGCGGGGTACAGGGTTCAGGGTACAGAAAACAACGACAAAAGCCTCGTTTCATACTGAAACGAGGCTTTTGCCTTCTACTTGCTATCCACTGTTTTTACGCCAGGATGCTTGCTACCGGCGTCCACTCGCGGCCCTGGCCTTCTGCCACGGCGCGGTAGGTGAGCTTACCCAGATAGGTATTCAGTCCTTCAGCCAGGCCTGCATCCTGCTTGAGGGCTTCCTTCGGGCCGAGGTTTGCAAGGCGCTGCAAGTAGGGGAAGGTTGCGTTTGTAAGGCCGAGCGTGGATGTATGCGGAACCGCGCCAGGCATGTTCGTTACGGCGTAGTGCACCACGCCATCTACCACGTAGCTGGGGTTGGAGTGCGAGGTTGGCTTTGCCGTCTCCACGCATCCCCCCTGGTCGATGGCCACGTCCACAATCACCGCACCCTTCTTCATGCGGCTCACCATTTCTTTGGTCACCAGCTTGGGAGCAGTTGCGCCGGGAATCAGCACGCCGCCGATAACGAGGTCTGCCTCACGCGTAGCATTGGCGATGTTGTAGCTGTTGGAAGCAAGCGTATAAACACGGCCGTTGAAGATGTCGTCAATCTCGCGCAGGCGATTCAGGTTCAAATCAACAAGCGTAACCTTTGCGCCAAAGCCTAGCGCGATGCGCGCTGCATTGGTGCCCACCACGCCGCCGCCGATGACGGTGACATGCGCCGGGGGAACGCCCGGTACGCCACCAAGCAGAATGCCGCGTCCACCCTTTTCCTGCTCCAGATATGCCGCGCCAACCTGCACGCTCATACGGCCAGCTACTTCGCTCATCGGCGTAAGCAGAGGCAGCGTGTTGTTGCGGTCACGCACAGTTTCATACGCAATGCCGATGACCTTCGCATCGAGCAGCTTCTGTGTTAGTCCCGGCAAGGGAGCGAGGTGCAGATAGGTGAAGAGCACGAGGCCTTCGCGGAAGTACACATACTCGCTCTCGATGGGTTCCTTCACCTTAACGACGATTTCGCTCTTGCCCCAGACGTTGCCCGCGTCGCCCACAATCTCCGCGCCAGCCTCCTGATACTCCGCATCCGGAAAGCCTGACTTGGAGCCTGCATTGGTTTCCACCAGCACCTTGTGGCCGGCCTCCGTAAGTGCTTTTACGCCTGCGGGAATAACACCTACGCGGGACTCATGATCTTTAATTTCGCGGGGTACGCCAATAATCATCGCTGTGCTCCTCTGAGTAGTTGGATGTTGCGCGGTGGGCGCCGTAGCGGCTTTTGTCTTGAGTGCTGCTACGCCGGTCTTACTTCAATACTGGGGAGGGCTACCCGGCGCAACAGCTTCTTGAGTGACTTAGATGCTTGAATGCTAAAGCGCGGCGAGCAGCCAATGTTTGCAAATTTCGTGATAAAACAGCCTTATGGGAACAAAACGCGCGAAAGCTTCCGCATCTACGCATAAAACACGCGCCAAGGCTCAGACTGTCAAGGCAACTTCTCCTTCCCTTGGACTGTTAGACGAACTGGACCGCGCAATTCTGCGCGTGCTGGAAGCAAACGGCCGCGCCACCAATTATGAAGTAGGCGAAGCTGCAGGTCTATCCGCATCGGCGGCCTCGCGCCGCATCCTGACTCTGGAGGAGATGGGCGTAATTCGCGGCTACCGCGCCATAGTGGACGACCACGTGCTTGGCCGACAGATGACGGCCTTTATCCGCGTGACGTTGGAGCGGCAATCAGCCTCCGTGCTGAGCGCGTTTGAAAATGCTGTGCGCCATGTGGACGGCATTGCAAGCTGCCACCTGATGGCCGGGCAGTATGACTACCTGTTGCTGGCTCGCGTGGCGGACATTGACGACTATAACCGTCTGCACCAGAATGAGCTTTCGCGACTGCCGGGCGTCACCCGCATTGAAACTAGCTTTGCGCTGCGGGATGTGCTGGAAGGCCGTCGTCGGTAGCGCAAACCTGGCAGAAATCCATATGCCATCTCTATGGCGCTTCTCAAATCCCTAAATTACTCTTGGAATCACGCAAGACAGACTGAACAAGCGTGCCTGTGCGCGCCATTGCGGGCAATTCCCGCAGTCTGCAGTTCCGCAGCGATTCCATTTTGTTTTGAGGAGAGCCGATGTTGCCGCGTTTTTCCCTTCGTTTAGGCCTGGCGGTTGTGTGCGCCCTGGGCCCAGCCCTGAGCCTTGCTCCACGCTTGATTGCACAGGTTCCTACACCTGCCTCTGTGTTAGGTCACACTCCGGGAGATGATTTTTATCTCGCCGACTATGAAGACACCGTGCGCTACTTTCATGCGCTGGCTTCCGCCGATCCGGCGCGCATGAAGATGTTTACCGTGGGCAAGACCACTCAGGGCCGCGATATTGAGATTGCCGTCATCTCTTCCGCAGCCAACATTGCCAAGCTCGACGAGACCAAGCAAACCGCCGCACGGCTGGCGCGGGCCACGGACCTGAATGATGATTCCGCACGCGGACTGGCGCGCAATTCAAAAGTAATCGTGCACATTGATGGAGGCCTGCATGCTAGCGAGGTTGCTGGCCCGCAACACACGATGGCATTGGCTTACAAGCTGCTCTCCGCAAAGAACGACCCGGAAATTGACTCCATCCTCGACAACGTTGTTCTCGTTCTGTGGCCCACGCTGAACCCTGACGGGCAGGACATGGTGGTGCACTGGTATCGCCAGAACGTTGGCACCAAGTACGAGGTCAGCCCCTTGCCTTGGCTTTGGCAAGAATATGTAGGCCACGACAACAACCGCGATGGCTACATGCTGAACATGAAGGAATCGCAGGTTGTGACGAAGACGCAGCTTGAGTACAATCCCGTCATCTTTTATTGCCAGCACCAGACGGCCCCCTTCCCTGCGCGCATCTGGATTCCTCCATTCTCCGATCCCATCTCGTCCAACATCAGCCCTTACGTTCGTAGCTGGCTCAACGTTATCGGCACCAACATGTCAGCCTATCTGAACGCACACAAGATGCCCGGCGCAATCTCAGAGTCGCGCTTTGATAACTGGTACGCGGGCTTCGTGGATTGGACACACGTTTTCCGCAACGAGATTTCTTTCTTCACCGAAACAGCGCTTTACCAATACGCCACGCCTCATTTCTACACGGTCTCTGATTTCCCCAAACAGTACCAGGATCTGCGCGCACTCACCATGTACACCACGCCTTGGGAAGGTGGCTGGTGGCATCTGAAGGACGCTGTGGACTATATGGTTGGCGGCTCGATGTCTGTCCTCGACCTTGCATCAAAGAATCGCGAGACGCTGCTCTATAACCGCTACCAAGCGGCACGCGACAACATCGACCACTTCAAGAAAGAGCCTCCGTTTGCGTATGTCATTCCAAGCAAGCAAACGGATACACCGGAAGCTGCGAAGCTTGCGCAACTGATGATTGACAATGGCCTTGATGTGTACGCATCGAAGGATGGCTTCTCCGCAAATGGCGTGAGCTATCCGAAGGGTTCCTGGGTCATTCCAATGGACCAAGCGTATTCTTCGCTGGCTAAAGAACTGTTTGAACGACAGAAGTATCCCGATGCCATTGAAGCTGGAACATCGAAGGCCATTGACCTACCATATGACGTGACAGGCTGGACTCTGCCCATGCAGATGGGTGTAGATGTAGATGCCGTCACCGATCCTCTGAAGCCTGAACAACTCGCGCAGATGGAAAAGATTGACGCTGCACATGCGCCGGCAGCTTCCGTGGAAGGCACAGGCACGGTCTTCGCTATCAGCCATCGCGTGAATGCTTCGTTCCAGCTTGTGAATGAAGCACTCAAATCCGGCGCAACGGTTTCACTCGCTGCTGAGCCAGTGAAAACCGCAAGCGGTACAGAGCGAGGCGCGTTTCTCATCTCCGGCATCGGGCGCGAAAAAGTGGATGCGCTCGCGCAGAAGTTTTCTGTAAGTGCTGCTGCTGTCTCTATGCCGGGCAAGACGCTGCCTATCAAGAAGGCTCGCGTTGGTCTCTATCGTCCCTGGTCTGCCTCCATTGATGAAGGCTGGACACGCTGGATCCTGGAAAACTACGGCTTTGAGCCCAAGAGCCTTTACAACGCAGATGTGAAGTCATCGAATCTGCGTGCGCGCTACGATGTCATCATTTTGCCTGACATGTCCTCGAAGCAGATGATGGATGGCTTTGGCATTGGCGTTGTGCCGGGACAGTACGCAGGCGGCATTGGGCAGGATGGCCTCAACAACCTGCGCGAGTTTGCACGCGAGGGCGGCACGCTGATTGCTCTGAACAAGACAGCAAGCGCGCTGATTCCACTGCTTTCGCTACCGGTACAGAATGCGATTGAAGGCGTGAAGAGCGACAAGTTCTTCTGCTCTGGAGCGCTGCTGCGCACGGAGCTTGCGCATACGGATCAGCCCGTCAACTATGGGCTTTCCGATTCTCCTGTTGTCATGTTCCAGGGCGGGCCGGCATTTGCGGCGCTACCCGGAGCGCACGGCGCGGTGCTGGCCAGCTATCCCAAGCAGACCAATCCACTGGAAAGCGGATTGCTGCTGCATCCGGAAGCGATTGAAGGCAAGGCTGCAGCGATGGAGCTTGCTTATGGGCGCGGACGCATTGTGCTCTACGGCTTCAAGCCGCAGTTCCGCGGGCAATCGCATGCAACCTATAAGTGGATGTTTAACGAGTTGTATTCGTATGAGCACCCTGAGCTGCCGGCAATGAACGACGTGGCACCGAAGAAGCCGGAAGCTACGACGGCAAAAGCCTCCAAGCCCGCTACAGCAGATGAGGATGATGATTGGCAATCCTCGCAGGAATAATCACCGCATAAAATGAAGGGGCCAGAGCATGAATGCTCTGGCCCCTTCATTTTGCTCAGGAAAAACACTACGCCATGGTGAGGCGTGCATCTTTCCACAAGTCGATACCGGCATCGACTGCATGCTTATCGATTGTGGCAAGTTCCCCCGCGGTGAAGTTCAGATTGTTCAATGCATCAAGCGAGTTGTCGAGCTGCGCCACATTGCGCGCACCAATCAATGCCGAGGTGACACGCTTGTCACGCAGTACCCACGCAATGGCAAGCTGTGCCAGCGACTGCCCGCGGCCTCGCGCAATCTCATCGAGCGCCTTGGCATGCTGAATATTCTCATCGCTCAAGAACTGCTTCAGCATCGAAGAACCATCCACAGCACCACGTGAATTTTCCGGTACGCCGTTGAGGTACTTATTGGTCAGCAGCCCCTGCGCCAGCGGCGAAAATGCGATACAACCCGCGCCCACTTCATCGAGCGTTGCCAGCAGACTGTCTTCAATCCAGCGGTTGAGCATGGAGTAAGACGGTTGGTGAATCAGCAGCGGCACGCCAAGGCTTTTCAAAATCGTAGCGGCGGCTTTCGTCCGCTCCGGGCTGTAGGAAGAGATGCCCACATACAGCGCCTTGCCCTGATGCACAGCCGTTGCCAGCGCTCCCATTGTTTCTTCCAGCGGTGCGTTGTCCCACGGGCGATGCGCGTAGAAGATATCGACGTACTCAAGCCCCATGCGCTTCAGGCTCTCATCGAGCGAAGCCAGCAGATACTTGCGCGAGCCGCCGATGCCGTAAGGTCCGGGCCACATATCCCAGCCGGCCTTCGTGGAAATCACCAGTTCATTGCGCAGATTGCGAAAATCCTTCTGCAAAATCACACCGAAATTTTCTTCTGCCGAGCCGTACGGAGGACCGTAGTTGTTAGCGAGATCAAAGTGCGTGACGCCACGGTCAAAGGCGCGGCGAATCATTGCGCGGCCAGTTTCAAAAACATCCGCGCCGCCAAAGTTCTGCCATAGGCCAAGCGAAATCGGCGGCAGCACAAGGCCAGAACGTCCGCAGCGGCGAAAGGTTGCATTCTCATATCGAGATGGGTTGGGAACGTAAGCGGTTTCCATTGCTCTCCTGTTTTTTCGTAATCACCAGCTACTGGTTGTCAATCTGTGCGCGCTGCAACTTGTCGGAGTAATCCACGTAGACAGCCTTCCATGTTGTGAAGAAGTCCAGAGCTTCGGAGCCTTCGCGGTGGCCATTGCCTGTCTGCTTCACGCCGCCGAAGGGCAGATGCACCTCCGCACCAATCGTTGGTGCGTTGATGTAGGTAATGCCGGCTTCCAAATCGCGCATTGCGGCAAAGGCCTTGTTCACATCCCGCGTGTAGAGCGATGTGGACAACCCGTAGTCAATCGAGTTGGCAATTTCCACTGCCTGCTCATAGGTATCGAACTCCAGCACGCTTACCACGGGGCCGAAGACTTCCTCGCGAGCAATGCGCATCTCCGGCTTTACGCCTGCAAAGACCGTCGGCGCAAAGAACGTGCCGTTGGCGTGCGCGCCTGCGGTCAACGCTTCGCCACCAAGCAATAGCTTTGCGCCTTCGCTCTTCGCAATCTCTGCATACTTTGTAGAAGTCTCTATCTGCTGCGCATTCACCTGCGGGCCTACGTCGATTCCGGCTTCGAGTCCGTTGCCTACGCGCAGTCGCTGCGCGCGCTCTACGAGACGGCCAATGAATTCATCCGCAATCTTCTTCTGAACCAGGATGCGGCTGGTAGCAGTGCAGCGCTGGCCTGTTGTTCCAAACGCTCCCCACAGCGCGCCGTCGAGCGCAAGGTCAAGGTTCGCATCGTCCAGAACAATCTGCGCATTCTTACCGCCCATTTCGAGCGAGACAGGCTTGAAGTTCGCTGCGGCGCGCTGCGCAACAAGCGAACCGATTTCACTGGAGCCGGTAAAGCTGATGGCACGCACGCCGGGATGCTCCACAATCGGCGCGCCCGCATCCGGCCCGTAGCCTGCAACAATATTCACTACGCCTGCGGGCAGTCCTGCATCAATAAGCGTCTGCACCAGGTTGTAGGTGGAAAGCGGCGTGTCCTCTGCCGGCTTGATGACGCACGTGTTGCCTGCAACGAGCGCGGGGAAAAGCTTCCAGCTCGGAATCGCCATCGGAAAGTTCCACGGCGTAATGAGACCCACAACACCGAGCGGCATGCGCACGCTCATAGCGAATTTATTGGCCAGTTCGCTCGGCGTAGTCTTGCCGAAGAGACGGCGGCCTTCACCCGCAACATAAAAAGCCTCGTCAATAGCCTCCTGCACATCGCCGCGTGTCTCGGCCAGCACCTTACCCATCTCGCGCGTCATCTGCCGCGCATACTCTTCCTTGCGCTCCTTCAGCAGCTCGCCGGTGCGATACAGAATTTCTGCGCGCTTGGGCGCGGGAACCAGCCGCCATGACGCAAAGGCCTTCTTCGCCGCAGTCACGGCAAGATCCACATCCTCGGCGCTGGAAGCAGGAAACTCGCCCACCACATCCGAGTGGTCCGCCGGGTTGATGTTCTGAAAGGTTTTTCCGCTGCGGGAGGGAACCCACTCGCCGCCAATAAGGTTGTGGTAAAGCTTTGCCGACATGAAATTCTCGCTTTGTGCTGGCGCGGTTGCGCGGGATGGACACGGCCACGTCGCAGTGACGGGCTAACGTTCCAGCTTACCGCACGGGGAGCCGCACCCTCTCCGGGAACACCCTGCTCCCCCGCGCACCGTAAAAGAAAAATCTCTCAGCCGATTCAAACCGGAACCAAAGCTGCCAATCTTTCCACATTTAGAACCATTTCGCGGAAAAACACCAATTTTGCGCCCGAAAATCTGCGTTATCCTGAAAGCGCGGCACAACATTAGAGCTCACATCCAAGGGTTGTTTCCTGCACATTACCGCCTTTACTCCGCTCATTGACGTGGCTTTGACTGCAATCGCCGTAGAATACTCCTAGAGGTAGAACCAACTTTCCAATGGCATCCAACGGCTATCCTTCGCGTTCCCAGCGCACGCACGGTCTGCGTTCGCTTTTCAGCATGTTTTCGAGCGATCTGGCCATTGACCTCGGCACGGCCAACACGCTCGTTTTCGCGGCCGGCAAGGGCATCGTCGTCAACGAGCCCTCAATTGTCGCCATCAATAAGAACACCGGCGAGGTGGAAGCCGTAGGCAAGGAAGCCAAGGATATGCTTGGCCGTACGCCCGGCAATATCGTTGCCATCAAGCCCATGAAAGACGGCGTCATCGCGGACTTCAAAGTCACCGAAAAGATGCTGAATTACTTCATCCAGAAGGCGCACAACCGCAAGATGCTCGTGCATCCCCGCATCGTCATCGGCGTGCCTTCAGAAATCACCCAGGTGGAAAAGCGCGCGGTCGAGGACTCGGCCTATCGCGCCAAGGCCAGCGAAGTCTACCTCGTGGAACAGGCGATGGTGGCTGCTATCGGCGCGGGCCTGCCCATCACCGAGCCTTCGGGCAACATGGTTGTCGATATCGGCGGCGGTACTACGGACATCGCCGTCATCTCGCTCTCGGGCATCGTTTATTCGCGCTCAGTGCGCATGGCCGGCAACCAGATGGACGAGGCCATTACCAACTACCTCAAGCGCAAGTACAACCTGCTCATCGGCGAGCGCACGGCAGAGCACATCAAGATGGAGATTGGCTCGGCCTTCCCGCTGGACAAGCCGCTGCAGATGGAAATCAAGGGCCGCAACCTGATTGAAGGCGTGCCGAAGACCATCACCATCGACGATTCGGAGATTCGCGAAGCCCTGGGCGAGTGCATTGCTGTCATTATGAATGCAATTCGCGTGGCGCTGGAACGGACCCCGCCCGAGCTTTCGGCGGACATTTCGGACCGCGGCATCGTTCTCACCGGCGGCGGCGCGCTCATCAAGAACCTCGATAAGCGCATCCGCGAGGAAACCGGACTGCCGGTCTCCGTGGCCGACGATCCGCTGGCTTCGGTGGTGCTTGGCACGGGCAAGATGCTGAGCGACTTCCGCCTCCTGCGCAAAATCAAGATCGATTAAAAACAGGAACCGGGAAACCCGGCCATCCGGTGGACTTTGTTCTCCGGATGGCCCAAGGGACTGGGGAATCCGCAAATGGCGAACGCCGCACAGCGCCTCACCGTTACAAACTTGATTGCAGCAGTGGGCTTTTGCGCATCTAACCAGCACGAAGGCTCGATATATCTCGATATGCTTCTACTTGGTTCCTTGTTTCCTCGTTCCCTTGGTCTCTTATAAATATGGAATCCTTCTTTGTCCGGTATCGGAATCTCCTCGTGCTGCTAGCCCTGCTGGCGGTGCAGATTCTTGGCCTCGCCATCCAGGTCCGGCGCACCGGCAACGGCGAAGCCACCCTGAACGGACATGACGACAAGGGCCAGCAACTCATCCGCCTGTGGGCCAATGCCGTTGTTTCGCCGCCGGAGCGCGCAGTGCAGTCGTCCAAGACCGGCGTCGGCTGGATATGGGACAACTACTTTGACCTGCGCCGCGTGCGGCAGGAAAACAAGGACCTGCAGGCGGAAATCGACCAGCTCCGCCTTGAACAGGCACAGCTTCTGGAAGACGCCAAGCAGGGCCAGCGCCTGCAAACGCTGAACAGCTTCCAGCAAAAGTACCTCTATAAGACCGTCACCGCGCAGATCATCGGCGGCAGCGGCACCGACCTCTCCCGCGTCTTCTATCTCGACAAGGGAAAGGACGACGGCATCGCCCGCGACATGGCGGTCATTACACCAGACGGCATTGTTGGCAAAATTCGCGAAGTCTATCCGCACTCGGCGCAACTGCTGGTCATCAATGACCAGTCGAGCGGCGCGGGCGTGATTCTTGAAACCACTCGCATCCGCGGCATCCTGCGCGGCAACGCCGCTGGGCAGCCGGCGATCGTCAACATCCTTGCCGACCAGCGCCTCAAGCCGGGCGAAAAAGTCATCACCGCCGGCGGCGACATGATCTTCCCACGCGGTCTTCCCGTGGGCGTAGTGGACCACATCGACAAAGACCCCGACCGCGATGGATTTGTACAGGTTGTCATCAAGCCGGCGGCGAACCTCAACGGGCTCGATGAAGTCATGGTCATCACCGATACCGAGCCGCGCTTCAACGACAAGACAAAGAAGGACATGGACCAGAGCGCCAGCGAAAAAGGCGCAGAGGCCGCCGCGTTGAACGAGCAGTTGAAGGCGGCTCAGGTTCTGGAAGAGAAGCTCCCCGGCCTGACCGACCCCAACGCCAAGCAGCCCGCTGCTCCCGGAACGGCCCCGGCCAGCGGCGCAGCAACTCCAGCCACACCGCCCGCTGCACCCAAGCTGCTTACACCGCAGCATGCGGACCGCTTTACCCCCGGTTACAGCGGTGGGGCGGAGAACGCGCCGAAGCCGCATACGCCCAAGCCTGCAACTCCGAAGGCTGAAACAGAAGCCGCTCCGGCCACGGGAACGACGCCGAAAACGGCTCCCAAGCCGCAAGCTCAGCCCCCGGTTCACAAGCCTTCGACTGTCAACCCGGCTGATATTAAGGTCCCGGCTGCTCCCAGGAGCGATACCAAACTGGAATCCACCCCGGCCCCGCCAACCACTCCGGCGCCCCAGCCGCAGAGGAAGTTCTAATGGCCATACTTACAGCCAACTCGCGGCGCGACCTGGAGATTCACCGCTATCCAGCCTTCCTCTATTTAGTGGTTCCGCTGGCGGCAATCTTTCTGCAGGCGCTTTTGCCGCGCTTTCTGGGCCACTTTGCCTACTTTGACCTACCGCTGGTCATCACCATTTACTTTGCCCTCGCCCGCCGCAGCCCTATTCAGGGCATGTTTTTAGGCGCATTTGTTGGCATCTTTGAGGACGCGCTTACGCACCACGCCATCGGCGTCAACGGCATTGCCAAAACCGTCGCGGGCTACCTCGCCGCCTCAGTCGGTATCCGCATTGACGTGCAGAACATCGTCATCCGCGTGCTGCTCAACTTCGCCCTCACCCTGCTATGCAACGGCATTTATCTCGTGATTTATCGCGGCATGCTGGGCCTTGAAATGGACTGGAACTGGTACACAATGCTCTTCCAGGCCGTTGGCAACTCGGTGATTGCACTGCTTCTCTTCCCCATGCTCGACCGTTTCCAGATTCAAGATTAGGCACGAGAGACAAAGAGCGAGGGACAAAACAAACACCTTCCCTGCCGATGAAAGTCAAAACGGCAGTATTCTGAAATCAAGCGGTATCGCATCATGGCTATCTATTCCGACAGATTCAATCGCGGCGAAAAGCTCTCCGCCTTCAAGTCCACGGCGGTGCAGTACGGCATTCTTGTCATGATGCTCGGCCTCGGCGCAGGCCTCTGGCGCTTGCAGGTTCTTGGCGCCAACAACTTCAAGGAACTCGCCGAGCAAAACCGCATCCGCAAGGAGCCCATCATGGCTCCGCGTGGCCGCCTCTTTGACCGCGAAGGCCGCCTGCTGGTCGATAACTATCCCTCCACCTCCTGCTATCTGGTCCGCGAGCAGAATAAGCACATTGACGATGACCTGCCGATGATTGCGCAGGGGCTCCATCTCGACCTCGACACGCTGCAGGCCACGCTCAAGCGTTACCGCTCCGCGCCCGGCTACCAGCCCATCCCCATCAAGAAGGACGTCACTCCCGACGAGGAAGCTTTCGTTGAGGCCCATCGCAACGAGCTGCCAGAACTCGAAACCATCGAAGTCGAACGCCGCCTTTATCCCCGCGACGGCTTTGCCGCGCACCTCATTGGTTACACCGGCGAAATCTCCGAAGAAGACCTCAACAACAATCCGCGCTACGCCTATTACGAAGCGGGCGATGTGGTGGGCAAAGCTGGTGTAGAGGCCACCTACGACCAGATTCTCCGCGGCCAGGACGGCTCCCGCGACGTCATCGTCGATTCCCATGGCCGCGAAGTCGGCTACCTCGGCACTCAGCACGCCGTTCCCGGCGAGGACCTGAAGCTCACCATCGACATCGATATCCAACGCGCCGCCGAGCTTGCTCTCGGAGATGCTCCGGGAGCCGTCATCGCCATGGACCCGCGCAACGGCGAAATTCTCGCCATGGTCTCGCATCCTAGCTATGACCCCAACGCCTTCGCCGTCCGAATCAAGAGCGCCGACTGGAACAAGCTCATCACCGACCCCAAGCATCCGCTGATGAACAAGGCCATTCAGGACCAGCTTGCCCCCGGCTCCACCTTCAAAATCATCATGTCCGCCGCCGGCTTGCAGGAAGGCGTGGCCGAAGACATGAAGGTCAACTGCCAGGGCGGCGGAATGTTCTATGGACGCTTCTTCAAATGCGACCGCCACCACGGAGTCCTGAATATCTCGCAGGCCATCCCCTATTCGTGCGACACCTTCTTTTATGCCCTTGCGCAAAAGCTCGGCATCGATACCATCGCCAGGTACGCCAAGGAATTCGGCCTCTCGCAGAAAACAGGCGTTGACCTGCCCAACGAAATGGCTGGCATCGTGCCCTCCACGGAATGGGAGTGGCGCAATTTCCACCAGCGCTACTATCCCGGTAACACCATCTCGGTCGGTATCGGCCAGGGCGAAACGCAGGTCACGCCCATCCAGTTAGTTCGCGCACTTGCCGGCATCGCATCCAATGGACATCTGGTTCGCCCGCATCTTGTCAATCCCACCCAGCTTCCCGCCGAGTACACGACCGCGCTTTACAACACCTTCAAGGGTTCTGGCGCAACCAATGTTTCGCTCGACAATCGCACCTGGATGACAATTACTGACGGCATGGCCGGCGCCACCACCTTCGGCACCGCAGGTCAGGCCCATATCGAGGGCGTAGACTTCGCCGGCAAAACCGGCACCGCCCAGGTCACCGGCCAGGGTGACACCCACGTCAAGGGCGGCTCCAAGACTCCCAACGCGTGGTTCGTCGGCATGGTCCCACGACGCAACCCGGAGCTTGCGGTTGTAGTGCTGCAGGAGCACGGCGACTGGGGTGCAGGGTCTGCGCTCATCGCTCAAAAGGTTGTCATTGCCTACATCAACAAGCAGCGCAAGACCGACCACAACCTGCTGCAGCAGGCCAACGCAACCGAACAGAAGCCTGTCGAGGTCGGAGCCGTCTGGTCCACCACTGATCCTGACAGCAAAAAGAAGGAAGACATCGGGCAAGCCTTCGGAGCCGGCCACTTCTTCGTGAACCCAGCCGATTTCTCCCACGACCTCGCAGCCCAGAGCGCACCTATCAGCCCCTTATTTATCTCTCCGCTTCGCGCCACCAAGGAAGGCCTTCTGGCGGTACTTCCCCATTCGCTGACTCCAGTCCAAAGGTAAGAAAACAATGCGCCGATTCCTCTCCTTCCGCGACTTCGACTGGGGCCTCCTGCTGATGGTGCTCACGCTCTGCGTCATCTCCGTCTGGGAAATCTACTCCGCCACACTGCACACCAAGTACGTCGGCTTCCACACCAAGCAGGTCTACTGGATTCTCGGCGGCCTGTCGCTGATGTTCATCTTTTCCAAGATCGACTACCACAAGCTGCTCGACTGGGCTCCGTGGGCCTATGGCGTTTTTCTGCTGGCGCTTGTTGCCGTCAAAGTCGTCGGTGTGAAAGTCCTCGGCGCGCGCCGCTGGATCAAGCTCGGTCCGATGCACTTCCAACCCTCCGAGTGGGTCAAACTTATCCTCATCCTCGCCGTCGCCCGCTACTTCGCCAACCTCGGAGCACGCGACCTGACATGGAAGGACATCGGCAAGGCCTTCGCCCTCGTCGGCGTGCCCATGCTGCTCGTCCTCTCCCAACCGGACCTCGGCACCTCGCTCACCTACGCTCCCGTCCTCATCGCCGGCCTCTTCCTCGGCGGCATCAACTGGAAACAAGCTCTCATCCTCACCACCACCGGGCTCGTCCTCATCGTCGGAGTCTGGAACAGCGGCAAAATCCTCAAGCCCTACCAGAAGGCCCGCCTCACCGGCTTCATCGACCCTGACAACGACCCCCGCGGCGCAGGCTACCAGGTCCTCCAGGCCAAAATCGCTGTTGGCGCAGGCGGCATCTGGGGACAGGGCGCGGAAAAGGGCTCGCAGACGCAAGGCGCATTCATCCCCATCCCCCACGCCGACTTCATCTTCGCCGCATGGAGCGAGGAACACGGATTCGTGGGCGCAATTTTTGTCCTCCTGCTATACTTTTTTGTATTGATGCGTTTGATTCAAAACGCTCAAACAGCCGCAGACCTGCCCGGCTCCCTCATCATTATGGGAATCGTGGCTGTGTTGACCTTTCAGATCGCGGTCAACGTGGGCATGGTCATCGGGTTTATGCCCGTCACCGGAATCCCTTTACCGTTAATGAGTTACGGCGGGTCTTCGGTACTGTTTACCTTCCTCGCGCTTGGCGTGGCTATGAATGTCCGCATGCGCAGGTTCGTAAACTAAATGGTCCAGATGTTTCGCTCCCGGCGTTCCTCCGAACACTTGGGAGTTGATGAAAAAGATTGATTGATTCGCCGGTAAGGTTCCACCTGGGAGCCGCAGTCCCGGCAGGAATTGGGTTCATGAGCAGGCAGAAACGGGAAAGCCGCAGCCAGAAAGATAAGGTGATAACCCACCCGGCACATTTTGTGCTGTCTTTTCTGGTGATTCTTTGCGGCGTAACGGCCCCGCTAACGTCGATTTTTAAATCGGCGCTCAACTGGGCGGCCACAAACTTTCTGCTTTCGGATCAACCACATAGCCGCGCCGCGCAACTCGCCGTTGCGCTCCCCGGTTTGCCATACCGCCTGAGTTCAGGCCCGCCGCTAGCGTTGCAAATGCACCTGGCGGCCATCGGCATTCCCGCGTCTCCACGGTCATCCCTCCCGCTCGCAACCCACTCCCGCCGCCTGCTCGCTCGCCAGTGACCTTGCCGTCAGGTTGACCCTCAAGGGGCAACCGGAAAGGTAAGATGGCAAAGGAAATTTGCATCTCTTCCACGCCGCATGAAACGCGGCTGGCTATCCTCGAAGACGACCAGCTCTCCGAGATTTACTACGAGCGCGAGAATGAATACACCCTCGCCGGCTCCATTTACAACGGGCGCGTCACCCGCGTCCTCCCCGGCATGCAGTCGGCATTTGTAGACCTCGGTCTCGAACGCGACGCCTTTCTTTATGTAACCGACTTCCTCGAAATGGAAGACCCCGAAGACTCGGACGAGCTTGAAAAGGCCGCCGTCTCCGGCCCCGTCAAGCCGCGGGAAGTGCGCTCGCACCGCCGCGCTGCGGAAGCCGCTCCGGTGGCCGAAGCCGCCGAGCCCACAGAAACCGAAGAGCCCGCGGCTTTTGCAGGTGAAGAGGCTGCCCAACAGGACGACGACTCCGAAGGTGGAGCTCGCCGCTGGCGTGGACGCCGCCGCCGTCGCGGAGGCCGCAACCAGGCAGCCCCCATCGCCGATCCGGTTGAAACCGAATCCACCTCGGAAGCCTATCTTGAAGCTCCCTCCGAAGAGGAAGAAGACGACGCGCACGAAATTCACGCCTCTGCCGGCGACCACGCCGCAGCAGCCGAGCCTGCCCCGTCCGATTTCGCTCTTCCCGGCGAATCCCGTGGAAACCGCCGCTCTGGCCGCTCCGAGCGTGAGCCCCGCCAGCTGCGTTCCCGCGATCGGGAATCCGCACCACGCGAGCGCGAGGCAGCACCCAGCAGCGAGGCCGCTCCGTTCGTCCTCCCCGGCGAATCGCTTTCCAAGTACGGCGGCGAGTCTGCTCCCGTAGCCAAGGCAGAACAGCCTGCCGAGCCCGCGCGCCCTGCCGTCACGTCCAAGCCTTCCACGCTGATTGAATCCCCCATCGAGTGGGACGGCACCGGCCTTCTGCCCGGCGAATCGCTCTCGCGTCACCGTGACCGCAAGCCGGAACCCGAAGTCACCGTAGAGGCCGAGCCTCAAGGTGTATTTGCGGATGCCGATCAGGCCGCCGACCTAGCTTTCCTCGACCAAAAGCTGGAAGAAGCCACACCGGAAGCCGCTCCTGAGCCCGTAGACGAAGCCGAGCAAAGCACCACCATGGCCTTCTTCGACCAGAAAATCGAAGAGGCGACGCCGGAAGCGGAACCCGAATTCCACCTGCACGACGATGAGCAGATTGAAGCGCTACACAGCGCGGCTCTCGAATCCCTCGGCGCGCAGCATGACTCGCGCATCGTAGACGACTTTGCTGCTGAGTCCCATGCGCCCGTAGTAGAGGAGTTGGAAGAGGAAGAAGTCGCGCACACCCACGTTGCAGAGCCGGAAGCCGAGCCCGCAACCCACGCCGCGCCCGAATTTGAATTTGAAGAGCAGGAAGAAACCGCACCGGAAGCAGAAGACCGCAGCGCTTCGCACCACGTCGATCCTCTTCCGCCCAGTGAATTCCGTCTCTTCGGCTTCGGCGGCAAAAAGAAGTCCGGCGGCTCCGAGCCTGAACCCGAGTTCCTCGAAAAGCCCGCCGTCAACACCACCGTCGCTTCCGTCTCGGCCTACGCCCCCGGCAACGGCCTTGTGGAAGAAGAGTTCGTGGAAGAAGAAGAACTGGCCGCTCCGCATCGCCACGCTCATGCGGAAAACGACCTGGACGAGTACGAAGAGACCGAGCAGATTCGCGCCGCCGCTGACGAATTCAGCAACGCCTTCAAGGACGCCAAGCTTGGCCGCAGCGTAGCCGCGGACGAAGAAGACGAAGACCTCGAAGCGGAAGAAGAGGCCGTTGAAGAAACCTCCGCCGCACCCGCAACCCGCGAGCGTAGCGGTTCCGGCCGTGAACGTGGTGGCCGTGGCCGCCGCGGACGTGGCGAGCGCAGCGATCGCGGAGAACGCAGCAGCGGAGACCGCGAACGTGGTGGCCGCAGTGGACGCAACGGCGGCATGTCGCGCCGCACCGCGCAGACCTCTGACCTGCCCATCATCAGCGACCTGCTGAAGCCCGGCCAGGAAATCCTCGTTCAAATCGCCAAGGAGCCCATCGCCAAGAAGGGCGCGCGCATCACCAGCCACATCGCACTCCCCGGCCGCTTCCTTGTCTTCATGCCTACCGTCTCGCACGTTGGCGTGAGCCGCAAGATTGCCAGCGATGAAGAGCGCCAGCGCCTGAAGCGCATCCTCATCCACGAGCGCGGCGAAGCCACCGGCGGATTCATCGTCCGCACCGCAGCCGAAGGCGCGTCGGAAGAAGAACTCCGCAACGACCTCCGTTTCCTCATTCACCTGTGGGACGAAATCAAGCAGCGCTCAGAAAATTCCAAGTCGCCCGCGCTCATCTACCACGACCTCTCGCTCATTGAGCGCGTACTCCGCGACCAGGTTTCGGAAGATTTCTCCTCCATCTGGGTCGATAACGAGCAAGCCTACGAGCGCATCGTCCGCTTCCTCAACCGCTTCTCGCCCACGCTCGTGCGCCGCGTCAAGCTCTACACCAAGGAAACTCCGCTCTTCGAACACTTCGGCATCGAGGACGAAATCTCCAAGGCCTTGCGCTCCAAGGTATGGCTTAAGTCCGGCGGATCCATCGTCATCAACCAGACCGAAGCCCTCGTCGCCATCGACATCAATACCGGCAAGTACGTCGGCAAGACGGCGCGCCTCGAAGACACCATCGTGAAGACGAACCTCGACGCCATCCCCGAGATTGTGCGCCAGATACGCCTGCGCGACCTCGGCGGCATCATCATCATCGACTTCATCGATATGGATGAGCGCAAGAACCGCTTCAAGGTCATGGCCGCTCTGGAAGAAGCTCTGAAAACCGACCGCGCCCCCACCAAGGTGCTTCAGTTTAACGACTTCGGCCTCGTCGCCATCACCCGCAAGCGCGTCAAGCAATCACTTGAGCGCACTTTGTCGATCCCCTGCCCCACCTGCCAGGCCACCGGCATGGTCAAGAGCCCGGCCACGGTCTGCAACGAGATTTATATCGAGCTGCGCAAGATGCGGAAACACTTTGAGAACGCCGACGTCATGCTCCGTGTCCATCCTGAAACGGTCAAGATCCTCAAGTCCAACAACGCCCGCTGGCTCACCGAGTACGAAGACCTCATTGGCAAGAACATCCTTGTCAAGAGCGACGCCGCGCTCCACCCCGAGCAGTTCGACATCCAGGGCTAAACCAAACTAAACTCAAACACTCACAGGCCGGAGAAAATCTCTCCGGCCTGTTCGCATTCCGCGCAACGCGAACCAAAATTTCGTGTCTAAGGTGTTAACGGAAAGCGCGCAAATCCCGGCAGAAGACCGCAAACGCGCTTTTTCGCGGATAGAGCAGCACAAATTCAATCGCAGAGGTCTAACTATGTCTTCGTTTCGCTGGCCGTCTCCAAACTGGCCGTCCCGCTTGCGCGGCATTTCTTTGGCAGCCGCAGCCGTTCTTATGGCCGCCGGCGCCGCCCATGCACAGGTCGCATCCTCTCCCAACGACACATCAACCGCCTCGCACGAATCCACAGAATCAAGCTCGCAGCAATACGACTTCCTGTCGAATGATTTCGACGCCGCAACTCCCGCCGCACCCGCAGCAGGCGGCGGCCAATATGACAACCGCGGCGGAAGCTATGGCGGCGGCGGACGTTACCACTGGGCATTTGAGGCCGGAGCAGGTTTCAATGCACCCATCGGCAATGACCAGCCCTACATCACCTGGGGCGGAAACTTCACCGTCGGTGGCGGCCTCCACCTGTCCCGCCGCCTCACCGTCCTCGCCGAGTACCAGTTCATGGACAACAAGATTCCCGGCTCACTCATCGCAGCGGGAGGCACGGACTCGGGCAATGCGCACATCAATTCCATTACCGGCTCCGCCCTCTACGACCTGGTTCCCGAGAAATGGTCAACAGGCCTCTACGCAGTGGGAGGATGGGGCTACTACCACATGTCCACCAACTTCACCGATTTCGAGTGCTGCGACTTTTATGGCTACGAAGTTCCCGTAACTGAATTTTCCATTAGCTCGGATCAACAGGGCGCAAATATCGGCTTCGGCATCTACCACAAGCTGGGAGGTGTCTACGGCGACGGCAAAACTAGGCTCTTCGCAGAAGCTCGCTATACCTTCATCAACTCGCCGGGGCTCATATACAAGTCGTCAGGGCAGGACTACTTCATTGGCGGCGGAACTACGGAACTAATCCCCGTGACCTTCGGCATCCGATTCTAAAATGTATTCCTCCACAAACAGAAGCGCCTTGCACTCACATGCAAGGCGCTTCTTGTTTCCTCATCACAACTATTGCTCTTTCTGCGTAGGCGACCCCACCTCACCGCGCTCAATACGCCGCAGAAACTCCCTTGCCAATCGCGGCTCTCCCGGATTCGCCTCTCCGTGCATCGTGCACAAATCCAGAAACTCATCCGCCAGCGCATTCCGCTCTTCCGACTGGCTAAGAATCGCCTGCAGCGCCGCTGCCAACTCGCGCAACCGCTCTGCCTCAGGCCACTCCTCGCCGCCCGCATACGACACATCGGAAAACAATCCGCGCCGCCCCCGCGCACACTCTTCCAGGCAAGCCATCAACTGTGCCTGAAATGCCTCCACCAGCGGCGAAAACTGCTCTTCATTCAACCCAAACTCATCCACTACTGCTTATCCTTCATCATCGCTTCCACCTCATCCGCCGTATGCGGCAGGTCAGCATTCAAATCAATCAGCTTGCCATCCGCGCCAACCAGAAACGTGCATTCAATCCGCACGCCAAGCTTCTCTTCCGGAATATAAATCCCCGGCTCAATCGTAAACACTGTCCCCGGCGTCAGCGCCTGCGGATAATCCTGCGAATCATGCACGCGTGGCCACAGCGAGTGAATCATCACTCGCTGCGCGCATTCGATGCTTCGGCGGCCTTCTTAATCAGCGCAATCTCGCCCTCATCCTTCACCATGCGAAGCGGAGCAATCAGCGGAGCCACATCTCCCGCACGCCGTTTGAAGAACTCCGCCGCCGTCTCCACCACATCGGGCCTTTCACTCGGATTTTCCATTGACTCACTCATGAATTTTAGCTAACTTATATTAGCAGGATTGATATGACCACTGCCACCATCTTTGAAGCCAAAACGAACCTTTCTGAGCTGCTCCAAAAGGCAAAGAAGGGCGAAGAAATCATCATCACCTCCGGCCGCGAAAAAACCCCCGTAGCGCGCCTCGAAGCCATTGCGCCTATCAAAAAAAAGCGCCTCGGAGCCCTCGAAACACCCGGCTTCGCCCTCACGCCTGCGTTCTTCGAGCCGCTCCTGGATGATGAATTGCGCCTATGGAATGAGGGTGCGTGAAGGTTCTACTCGACACCTGCACCATCCTCTGGGCCACGCTCTCCCCCGGTGCACTTTCCACACAAGCCCGCCAGCTCATTAACGACGAAGCCAACGAAATCCTCGTCTCCGCCGCCTCCGCGTGGGAAATCGCCACCAAGGTCCGTCTCGGCAAACTCCCCGGAGCCGAAAAGCTGGAACAGAACTACCTTGAAATCCTCAACTCCGCCGACTACACGCTGCTTGAAATCGACACGGCCAGCGCCCTCCGTGCGGGCCGCATGACCGCAGACCACCGTGACCCTTTCGACCGGATGCTCGCTGCGCAAGCCATTGCCCTCGACATCCCCATCCTCAGCCCCGACACGCAACTGGACATCTTGGGCACTCGTCGCCTCTGGTAATCGTTGCCGGGTTGTAATTCCCCCGGAACCGCCGTAATATAGATAAGCAGACGCGTTTATTCGCCAATGGACCGTGAACATCCCCCAGCGACTTGTCGATGGGGCTTCGGATCAAGACTGGCGGACAGACTAGTGGGCTTACAGCCCACTTTTTATTTGGTTTGAAATCCCCTCCAAAACCCGTCGCAACACGAACGGTCTTTGGAACCGGAAACAAGGCATTGCGAACGGCGTAAGTTGCCGTAATGGAACAAGATGGCAATCAAGCTCGACGAAATCCGGAACGCCGCCCAGCGCGTAGCCAGCTCGCTCGGCCTCGACGTCGTGGACGTGGAAATGGCCACCTCCGGCAAGGAGCGCATCCTGCGTGTCACGCTCGAAAAGAACGCCGAAGGCCGCGCCGCACTGAAAGCACAGATTGAGTCCGCAAAAGCATCAGAACTCGACGAGCTGCCGGAAGCGCTCCGCGAAGGCACGTTGAGCATCGAACAGCTATCCGGCGTCACGCACGAAGATTGCGCCAGTTTTAGCCGCGATTTCGGCGTTCTGCTCGATGTGGAAGACCTGGTCCCCGGCAGCGAGTATCTGCTTGAAGCAAGCTCACCCGGTCTCGACCGCAAGCTCCGCACGCCCGAAGATTTTCAGCGGTTCACAGGCAGTCTGGTAAAAATCCAGACCTTTGACCCCCTCAAGAACAACCGCCACTGGCAAGGCCGCATGACCGAGGCCACCGGCGAAAACATCAAGATTGACCTGAACGCCGTCAAGCAGAACTCGAAGAGCCGCAAAACCGGCGTAAGCGAAGTTGAGATTGCGCTGAGCAATATCGAAAAAGCGCAGTTGATACCGGAAATTTAGAGAGGCAGGGACACAGGGACCAGGGACGTAGAGACTAGCAAAACAACATTAAGCAATCCTCCTAGTTCCTACGTCCCCAGTCCCTAATCCCTGACACGCAACATCCGCGAAGCCATAAAACCCTTCGCCATCACAGAACGAAGAGAGTCAGCAACTATGTCCAGTCCTCTATATCAGAGCATCGAGATCCTGAGCCGGGAAAAAGGCATCGAGCCCGAGGTAGTCGTCGGAGCCGTCGAGGAAGCCATCGCCCTGGCCACGCGCAAGTTCTACAAAACTCAGGAAAATATGCGCGGCGAGCTCAATAGGGAGACGGGCGAAATCACGGCCTACGTGTACAAGACCGTAGTTGCCGACGAAGAGCAGATCGAGGACCCGGTCAACCAGATTACCCTCGCGGAAGCCAATGAACTCGCGCCCGGCGTGGAAGTCGGCAGCGAAATCCGCATGTACAAGGACACCTCGCCGCTTGGCCGCATTGCCGCACAGCTTGCCAAGCAGGTCATCTTCCAGAAGGTCCGCGAAGCCGAGCGCGACACCGTCTTCCAGGAGTACGCGCACCGCGAAAAGGAAGTCCTCACCGCCACCGTCAAGCGCATCGAGGGCCAGGACGTCATCTTCGACCTCGGCAAAGCCGAAGCCCGCTGCCCCAAGCGCGAGCAGTCGCGCCTTGAGTCCTTCGCCGTGGGCGAACGCGCCCGCGTGGTGCTCATCAAGGTGGATCGCGCCGCCAAGGGACCGCAGGTTATTGTCTCCCGCGCCGCGCCGGAGTTGGTGCTGAACCTCTTCCAGTCGGAAGTCCCTGAAATCTACGACGGCACCGTCATCATTCGCGCCATCGCCCGCGAAGCCGGCGAGCGCACCAAGATCGCCGTCATGAGCCGCGACAAGGATGTTGATCCCGTTGGCGCTTGCGTCGGCATGAAGGGCATGCGCGTGCAGTCCATCATCCGTGAGCTGCGCGGCGAAAAGATCGACATCATCGAGTTCAGCGAAGAGATCACCACCTTTGCGGAAAAGGCTCTGCAGCCTGCCAAGGTCAGCCGCGTCTCCATCACCGACCTCGGCGAAAAGCAGCTTGAAGTCATCGTGGACGACACGCAGCTCTCGCTCGCCATCGGCAAGAAGGGCCAGAACGTGCGCCTCGCCGCCAAGCTCCTCGGCTGGAAAATCGACATCAAGTCCGAGGAAGAGAAGCGCCAGGAAGTCGAGCAGCAGATGCAGGCTCTCTCCGGCGGTCCGACCACTCCCATCGAGCAGGTCACCGAACTCGGCGAGACCATCATCCAGAAGCTGGTCGCCGCCGGCATCACCACCGTCGAGAACCTGGCCGACATGACGCCCGAAGAGCTCGAAGAGATCCCCGGAATCGGCGAAAAGACGCTCGAAAAAATCTCCGTCGCGGTTCGCCACTACTTCGGCCACTTTGAAGAGGGCGAAGCAGGCGCGGCAGTTGCGGAATCGGCCCATCGCGAAGGCGAATCGACCACTGAGCACGAGGCTCACTCGCCTGAGGGTGAAGCGGAAATCGCCACGCCGGAAGCAGCCGAAGCCACCACGGAGGCCGAAGCCGAAAACGCGGCGGATGTCCTCCATGAAACCGAGAATTTTGAAACCGATTCCGACGAAAACGACGAATCGGCGATCGAAGAAGCCATTGAGAACGTACCGGAAGCAAGCGAAGACGGCGGCGATGCATAATATGCATCGCTCACTTTGCCCAATTTCGGGAGATAATGGAATTTCCTGCACTGGAAATTCCAGCAGACACAATAACCAATGCCAAGGGGTAGTTATGAACTCTTAGTGGCATCAGTAGTACATCGAAAAGAGGCGGATGAGTAAAGTTCGAATCAACGATCTGGCACGCGAATTAGAGGTAAAGAGCCGTCAGGTTCTGGACCTGTTGGGAGAGCTTGGCTTGGGCGACTCCAAGATGACCCATTCCAGCTCCATTGAGGACCACGAGGCCGACAAGGTCCGTTCCCATTTTGGCGGCAACGGCTCCCGCAGCGCTACTTCCTCGCGCGCCCCCCAGGGCATCCAGCCTAAGGTCGATCTCTCTAATATCTCCAAGCCCGGCGACGCCCTCAAGGCCATCCTTGCCCGCAAGCAGGAGCAGGAAGAAGCAGCCAGGCACCCCGCAGCACCGGCAAGGCCCGTAACGACCGTCGTTGCCAAGCCTGCCGTTGTGGCCGCAAAGCCCGTCGTGCAGCCCGTAACGGTTGCACCGCCCGCGGCTGTTCCGCCCGCGCCGCGCAAAATTGTTCCCGCGCCGCGCCAGGCCCCGAACATCATCCTTCCGCCCGCGGCCCCGGCTATCGCCTCCAGACCGCCCGCGAACCCCGTCGTTGCCCGGCCCGCAGCCACGGTAGCGCCTGCAACTCCGCGCCCGGCTGTTGCCAGCGCCCCGCCTGCCGCGGTTGTCGTCAGGCCGCCGGTAGCCGTCGTCAAGCCAGTAGAACCCGTTACGCCCGCAGCTTCCCCGGTCAAGCCTGTCGTAACCGCAGCTCCAGCGCCTGCCGCAGAAGCACCTAAGCCCGTAGCGGCACCCGCAGCTCCAACAACAGCGCCTGTTGCCGCCACTCCGGCAGTAGCAGCCCCGGCTGCGCCCGCTACTCCGGCTCCCGCAGCAACACCTGCGGAAGTACCCGCAGTCGCAGCAGCAGCGGCCCCCGCGCTGGCAGCAGAAGCGCCCAAGCCCGCAACTCCGGCTCCGGCCGCAGCAGCACCTGCCGCTCCCGCAGCCCCCGCTGCCCCGGTACGCCGCGTAGTCATGCCCCAAACCGGCCCGCGCCCTGTTTACAAGGCCCCGCCGGTCAACCCGAATATCGCCGCAAACATGGCTCCGCAAGGCCAGCAAGGCGGCGGCATCCAGCGCGGTCGTCCCATCTTTGAGCGCCCCCGTCCGGGTGGACCCGGCGGCGGTCCCGGTGGATTCCAGCAGCGCCCCGGCCAGTATCAAGGCGGGCCGCGCCCCAAGCATCCCACACGCACCTTCCCAGGCGGTCCCGGAGGCCCCGGTGGGCCTGGTGGTGGTCCCGGCGGACGTCCCGGCTTTGGCCAGCGCCCCGGTTTTGGTGGTCCTCGTCCCGGTGGATTCGGCGGTCCCCGCCCCGGCGGCTTTGGTGGACCCGGCGCAGGTGCGCCTCCGCCCACAGGTGAGCCTTCGCGCAATCGCGGAGCAGGCGCCAAGGGTCGTGGCCGTGGCCAGAATCAGTACCCCAAGACCAAGGAAGGTCCGATGAAGGGCTTTGCACCGCCGCCACGTTATGGCGGTGTGCAACTCCCCAGCGGCCCTGTCGAAATTACCCGTGAAATTACGGTCACGGAAGGCATCAGCGTTAAGGACCTCGCGGAAAAGCTAGAAATCCGCGCCAAGGACCTCATCGCTACGCTGCTCATGAGCGGCGTCTTCGTCACCGTCAACCAGTCTCTCGACGCCGAGATGGTCAAGGACGTTGCCGCCAAATTCGGCGCTGGCGCCACCGTCATCAGCTACGAAGAGGAGCTCGAAAACCAGGCCATCGAAGACGTTCTCGACACCGACAACGCCGATATGATCGAGGTACAGCGCGCTCCCGTGGTCACCATCATGGGCCACGTCGATCACGGTAAGACTTCGCTCCTCGACGCCATCCGCGAAACCGACGTGGCGGCAGGCGAAGCCGGCGGCATCACGCAGCACATCGGTGCCTACAAGGTGAAGTTCACCAAGGAAGGCTCCCCTGCCAGCGGCCGCGAGATCGTCTTCCTCGATACCCCTGGTCACGAAGCCTTCACCCGCATGCGTGCCCGCGGAGCCAAGGTCACCGACATCGTCGTCATCGTCGTAGCAGCAGACGACGGCGTCATGCCCCAGACCATCGAAGCCATCGACCACGCCAAGGCTGCTGACGTGCCCATCATCGTGGCCGTCAACAAGATTGACAAGCCGGAAGCCAACCCCGACCGCGTCAAGAAGCAGCTCGCAGACCGTGGCCTCATCCCAGAAGAATGGGCAGGCGGCGGCGAAAGCTCCACCGTCTTCGTCGAAGTCTCGGCCAAGAAGCATCTCAATCTCGACCTGCTTCTCGAAATGATCTGCCTCGTCTCCGACATCAAGGCCCCCAAGGCCACGCCGGGACGCAAGGCAGTCGGCTCCGTGCTCGAAGCCAAGCTCGATCGTGGTCGCGGCTCCGTCGCCACCATCCTCGTGCAGGACGGCACATTGCACCTCAACGACAGCTATATCGTCGGCAACACCTTCGGCAAGGTCCGCGCCATGTTCGATGACCGTGGCCGCGCCATCGAAGAAGCCGGTCCCTCGACCCCCGTCGAAGTCCTCGGCCTCGAATCGATGCCCGACTCCGGCGATACCTTCCTCGTCGTGGCCGACCGCGACAAGGCCAAGTCCGTCGCCTCCTATCGCAAGATGAAGGAGCGCGAAGCGCAGCTTGCCAAATCCAGCCGCGTCTCGCTCGAAGGCCTCGCCGAGCAAATTCGCCTCGCCGGCGTCAAAGACCTGCCCCTCATCATCAAGGGCGACGTCACCGGCTCGGTCGAAGTGCTCGCCGATTCGCTCGTCCGCATGTCCACCGAGAAGGTGCGCATCAAGGTCATCCGCTCCGGCGTCGGCTCCATCACGGAATCCGACGTGCTCCTCGCGGCTGCCTCGAACGCCATCATCATCGGTTTCAACGTGCGCCCCGAACGCAAAGCCGCCGACCTGGCGCAACAGGAAGACGTGGAAATCCGCCTGCACTCCATCATCTACGAGCTGCAGGACGAGATTCAGAAGGCCATGATGGGCCTCCTCGAACCCGTCTTCAAGGAAAACTACCAGGGCCGCGCCAAGGTGCTGCAAATCTTCCGCATCCCCAAGGTCGGAACCATTGCAGGCTCCAGCGTGCAGGACGGCGTCATCAAGCGCGATGCCGAAGTCAAGGTCCTCCGCGATGGCGAACAGGTCTTCAAGGGCAAGATCGCCTCGCTCAAGCGCGTCAAGGACGATGTCAAGGAAGTCACCAACGGCATGGAGTTCGGTCTCGGCATCCAGGGCTTCAGCGACCTGAAGGAAGGCGACATCATCGAAGCCTTCACGACAGAGAAAATCGCTGCCGACCTCGGCGCCCTGACCTCAGCCAAGGCATAACGCAATCCAATCAACAACAACGGCCCGATGCTTGCGCATCGGGCCGTTTTCTTTTCTCCCGCAACGAACACAATAAAATGATTGATACGCATACATAATTTAGGCAGCAGCAAATTAAATCCTGACCCCTCGCTGCAGTCGATACCGACCAGCGGGAGGACCACCTAAGCCAGGCCGGCGCGCAATGGCTGCATGCAATGCTGTGGAAAACGCCCAACCCCATTCCTGCATCCAATCTCATACACCGCCATCCTGCCTTCCCCCGCAGGAAGCGGAACCTTTCCCTCCGGAGCGCATTCGTTCCGGCAGGTAATACAAATAGAACGTTCAACGCAAAGGAGAGAAATCATGGGTCTTTTAGAAGAAGCAGCAGGCGCATTCGCCGCCGTTGAAGGCGTCAAGAAGCTCGACCCCAACGCGGGAATCCTCACGGAAGCCGTCGCCGCAGTCGCCGGTTTTGAAGGCGCGGGCGCCGTCGAGAACTTTATCGAGAAGAAGGAAGAAGAGCGCAACGAGCAGCAGGGGCAGTAACAACCAGGTTCTCCCAGCAGCACCAGCGGCCTGTCTCTCCTCCGAAGAGCAGGCCGTTTGCTTTGCGCCAGTCTCCGTTGAAACGTCCGCCAGACCTTTCTTCACAATTCATCGGAACTTCATTCCCGGCAACTAAAATCTCCCCTGACCGCGCGAAAACACGCCGGCAAAATCAGCACAGGTTATACCCTTTGCATCCCTTGCTCGTCTGCTATCCGAAGGGAGAATGCATGACTATCAAGAAAGCCACGCACAAGCCTGCGCCTGAAAAGCCCGTACATAAGAAAAAGCCGACACATACAACCACGACTCCAAGGCCTATACATACAACTACCCCGAAACCCGTACATACAACGACGCCCCGGCCAGCGCACACCACAACCACCACCCCAAGGCCAACAACCACACCCGCGCCTACCAGCGGCCCCACAACCTACACACTCATTATCTTGCCCGACGACGGCCTCACCGCCATCTATAACCTGCTCAAATCCGCCACCAACACCATCGACATGACGATGTACGAGCTCACCGATACCACCGTCACGTCCATCCTCACTGGCGCAGCCGCTTCCGGAATCACCGTCCGCGTCATCCTCGACCAGAACAACGAGAAGAAATCAAACACCACGGCCTACAACACGCTCACCGCGGGCGGAGTCTCCGTCCACTGGGCCAACCCAACCTACGCCGTCACACACCAAAAGACCATCACCATAGATTCGGCCACCAGCGCCATCCTGACCGCCAACCTCACGCCGGAGTACTACTCCACCACGCGCGACTTCGCCGTCATCACCAACAACCCCGCCGACATCGCCGCCATCGAAACCACCTTCAACGCCGACTTCACCGACGCCACCATCACGCCGCCCACCGGCGACAACCTGGTGTGGTCTCCCACCAACGCGCGCACTTCCCTGCTCAGTGTCATCAACAACGCAACCCAATCGCTCTTAATCGCACAGGAAGAAATGTCCGACACCGGCGTCGAATCCGCCATTGAAGCCGCACTCAAGCGCGGCGTAGCCGTAACACTCGTGCAGGAAAACATGACCGGCACCTACTCCGCCATCCTGCAAACCTTCAAGGCAGACGGAGCCAGCGTAGCTACCTATTCCTCTCGCACCGGCTACTACATCCACGCCAAAATCATCCTCGCCGACTACAACACCGCACAGGCCACGCTCTTCCTCGGCTCTGAGAATGTCTCCACTCCCTCGTTGGACAAGAACCGTGAACTGGGCCTAATCTTCAACGACGCAGCTTGCATGGAGGGCGTCTACACCGCCATCACTGCCGACTACAACAACGGCAGCCAGACCTTAGTAGTCCCCGCCCACTTCCACCCGCAAATTATTTAGTGGAATTACAATCCCAGTACCGTCCTCCGCACGCCCCACACTCAACGAAGAGCGGCAGTCGTAACCTGCAACCTTTCATCACTTCCAGTCAGCAAATAGAGAACGCCTTTCGCTTCGCACGCAGGCTGCACTTGGTCTCCGCCCAGAGCACTCTCTCTCACAATGCTCCCATCGGTACGCGAAATCTCTGTGACAGATGGCATGGGTTGAACACCCCCACCTGAAATCTTGCCGTCCGCATCCGCATATTGCCTGCGGGGAACAATCCTCGTACCCAGTTGCACTTTGAATGTTGCTGCATCTGAGCCTAAGAATGCGCTCAAAATTTTACCGTCAGGCATCTTAGGAACGAGAGAATGGATCACCCCCTCTTCTCCCAATTCAATAATTGGCAGACCAGATGTTAGTAACGGAACAAGCAGAAGATGATCGCCCGATGGAATGAATTTCGACATTGCAATGAGTAAATGTGAGGAATAACTTCCAGCCCCAACACCGTCTTGTGGAAGTGAAGCGGCTCTAACTACCAGATCGTCGCCATGCAATGCAATATCGCGAATATATGCCCCATGATCGTTCATAAGGGTCAACGCCAAACGATGATTCAAGCGATCCTCTGAGCCCAACAAAATATGCCCGGACGGAAATGCTCCAATTACAAGCGGCCTCACCCCCTGCTCTACCTGGATCGTATTAATCAGCCTCCCTTGCTTGTCAAAGATCAAAACCACCGAATGTCTTGATGCACTTCCCGGATTCGGCGAATCGCTTTGCACGGAAGCCAGGATATAAACCTTGCCATAGCCCACAAAAACTGCTTCCGGCATGGAAAATCCTGTAACACCTGGTAACTGCGCTGCAAAACTCGCCGATGACCCGTCGGAATGGATAGACAACAGCATCGGATCACGATTACTGCCATTGCCTCCAACGTACCCGATCACAGGCGCATAAATTGTTCCATCACTGTCGCAATCAAATCTCGCGGCAAACATGGCCCCCGCCCCAACATTCTCAATTAGCTTGGGCCGGGAAAACTCCAGCTGCGGTGCAGGCGCGGCAACACCATGCTCTTGCGCTTGCAAATTGCAACAGCAAAGCGCGATAGCAAATAGCATTGGAAGGAAACTGACTGACTCCCTCATCTCTTTGCTCCTTTCCCCAAAATGGGTACCGAGGGCTCTCGATTGATTCTTTGAAGAACACTTTCTATACCATCGCCATTGTTGGCTGTATTTCTCTGTAGCCCCCGAATATCTCCCCGACTGAGACCGCCAGTACAAGACGCCACAAAGATTGGGGCTCCATGAGCGATTTGCTGGAGATGTGCGACTCGCGGTGCAAGAGACACGTCTGTCGAACAAGGGGCTAGTATTGAACAAAAGTTAATCGCCAAGCCATATGCGATACATGGTGGTCCACCTGCCCCCACCACACATTTTGACGAAACAGAAGTTGCCTGACTAAAGCTCCCACTTGGAGACGCTTCTGCGCCATCAAGACAGGTGTTGTACCCACCTTGGCATTGCTCAGAACACAAATTTTCTGTGGCCTCATAGCATGATGGGGGCTGCTGGGCTCTTGCCATGCCAAGAGGCAAAATTACAGTACCCAGCAACAAAACTTTCCTAAGCTTCCGCATAATTTTCATTGCTCCCCCTTATGCGGGCGATTGCAGCAAAAAAAAGGGAAAATGTCAAATTAAATATCGATAACAACGCCCGGTGCCTCACTCGCGTGTGGCTTTAGCACATAGATGGAACAGATACAGCCTTTATAGACTCTGCTTTTCTCTATATCCCTCACTCTGCCTCGTCTTCCAATTTTCACACCGGATATCGCTCCAGCCTCACACACTCCTTAGCCACAGCCCTGCTCAACACCACCGAATCCGCATGCACAGCCCTGGCCAGCCGCCGCAAAATCGCAAGCTGCGTCCGCAACTCATCTCCCTCAGCCGAAGCAGCAAGCACACGCTTCGCCGCAGCATCCGCCAACGCCAGCGACTCCTCCGCAATCATCCCCGTCATCTGCGCAGCAACAGCCGCATTGCTCTTGCCATCCATCTTCCGCGCCCGCAGCAAGCAGGACTCCAGCGCAAACACCTGCGCAATCAGGTCCGCAAGATCCGCCATAATCTCCTGCTGCTCTTCCAGCGCCGTCATATACCGCTGACTAGCCACTCCCGCCGCAAACAGAGTCATCTTCCGCATGCTCGCCAACACAGAAGCCTCGCGCTCCAGTACTTCCCCGCTCGCGTCGCCGGCATCCAACGAAGGCCCCACCATCACCTCATCCATCACCTTTTTGATCGCACCAAGCAACGGAAGCTGCCCCTTCAAAGCCCGCTTCATCAACCAGCCCGTAATAATCAGCCGGTTAATCTCATTCGTCCCTTCAAAGATGCGGTTAATCCGCGCATCGCGATACACGCGCTCCGCCGGATAATCCTCCACATACCCATACCCGCCCATCGTGCCAACAAGCTCGTCCGCAATATACGACAGCATCTCCGAGCCATACACCTTCAGCACCGAGCACTCAACCGCATACTCCTCAATCTTCTTCTGTATCTCCCGCGACTCCTTCGCCTTCGCATCATCCAGCGAAGCCAGCGCCGCATCAATCAACCCAACCGTGCGATAAGCCATGCTCTCTGCCGCAAACAGCCGTGCAGCACTCGTAGCAATCTTCCGCTGAATCAGCCCAAACTCCGCAATCGCCTTCCCAAACGCCTTGCGCTCCTTCGCATAGCGAATCATCTCCGCCAGCGCATACCGCGCCCCGCCCACGCAGGCCACACCCAGCTTGAACCGCCCCACATTCAGCACATTGAAAGCAATGTGATGTCCCTTGCCTGCCTCACCCAGCAGATTCCCCACCGGCACCTTGCAATCATTCAGCACCAGCGGACAAGTAGAAGACCCGCGAATCCCCAGCTTGTGCTCCTCAGCACCAACCGTCACTCCAGAAAAAGTCTTCTCCACCAGGAACGCTGAAAACTTCTCGCCATCCACCTTGGCGAAAACGGTAAACAAATCCGCAATGCCACAGTTGGTAATCCACATCTTCTCGCCGTTCAACACATAATGCGAACCATCCTCCGAAAGCACCGCCCGAGTCCGCACATTCATCGCATCCGACCCAGACGAAGCCTCGCTCAGCGCATACGCCGCCACCCACTCCGCCGTAGCCAGCTTCGGCAGATATTTTTCCTTCTGCTCAGCAGTCCCGAACCACACCAGCGGCAGCGTCCCAATCCCCACATGCGCGCCAAACGCCGTAGAAAAACTCCCCAACACACTCAGATGATCCGCAATCACCGCCGAGCTGGTCTTATCCATCCCCAGCCCACCAAACTCTTCGGGAATATCACTAGCCAGAAATCCCAGCTCGCCGGCCTTCTCCAGCAGCCCCCGCACCACGCCCGGCTCCTTGGCCTCAATCTCCTGCACCGCCGCCGCAATCTCTTCACGGGCAAACTTCGCCGCCGTAGCAGCAATCTGCCAGTGCTCCTCCGAGAAGTCCTCCGGCGTAAAAACCTCCTCCGGCCTGCGCTCTTCCAGCAAAAAACTTCCGCCCGCCGCCGCTACAGGAACCCCAGTCAAAGTAGCCATACCCGCAACACACTCCTCAATGCCTCAAACACTACGCCAGCCGCACATTCGCAGACAACCCCACCGCCCCGAATCCCGCAGAAACCCAGCCCTGCTCGCATACAATACCCCATAGCCACTCGATGGAGGATTCACCCTGCTCGCCGCGCTCGCCAGCCTCTTTGAACCCGCAGCCCTAACCCGCCTGGCCCTCTTCGCCTTCGCGCCGCAGAACAGCCTCAAGCACTACCTCAAATCGCAGTACGCCGACCGCACCTTCGAGGGTCTCTACCACTGGAACTGGTTCGACCTCTCGCTCCTTCTCCCCTATTTCGCCGTCATGATTGTCCTAGCCATCTACGGCATCCACCGCTATACGCTCGTCTACCTCTATTACAAGTACAAAAAGAACTACAACCCCAATCCCCCCATGCACTTCGATGAGCTGCCCCGCGTCACCGTCCAGCTCCCCATGTACAACGAGCAGTTCGTCATTGACCGCCTCATTGAAGCTGTCTGCGCCATGGACTACCCCGCCGACAAGCTTGAAATCCAGGTCCTCGACGACTCGACCGACGAAACGCAGCAGGTAGCCGCCGACATCGTAGCCCGCTACGCCGCAATGGGCCACCCCATCCAGTACATCCACCGCACCAACCGCCACGGCTACAAAGCCGGCGCATTAGACGAGGGCCTGGCCGTAGCCAAAGGCGAATTCGTGGCCATCTTCGACGCCGATTTCGTTCCGCCTACCGACTGGATCATGCGCGTCATCCACCACTTCGCCGAGCCCAACATCGGCATGGTGCAAACCCGCTGGACGCATCTCAACCGCGACTACTCCATCCTTACGCAGATCGAAGCCATCCTCCTCGACGCACATTTTGTCTTGGAGCACGGCGGCCGCTCCC
The DNA here is from genome assembly GCF_059115385.1 of Occallatibacter sp. FHG110214_02. Classification (NCBI taxonomy): domain Bacteria; kingdom Pseudomonadati; phylum Acidobacteriota; class Terriglobia; order Terriglobales; family Acidobacteriaceae; genus Occallatibacter; species Occallatibacter sp. FHG110214_02. The sequence continues at coordinate 133,821 of NZ_JBZYWK010000010.1, forward strand.
GCGCCGGAGACTTCTTCAACTTCAACGGAACCGCTGGCATGTGGCGCCGTCAGGCCATCCTCGACGCAGGCGGCTGGGAACACGACACCCTCACCGAAGACACTGACCTAAGCTACCGCTCGCAAATGGCCGGCTGGAAGTTTAAATATCTACCCGACGTAGAGTGCCCGTCGGAACTCCCCATCGAAATGACCGCCTTCAAAACCCAGCAGGCGCGCTGGGCCAAGGGACTCATTCAGGTCAGCCTCAAGCTAATGCCAAAAATCTGGCACGCCGACATTCCCCGCAAGCTCAAGATCGAAGCCGTCTACCACCTCACGGCCAACATCTCCTACCCGCTCATGGTCATCATGACCGCGCTGCTCATCCCCTGCATGATCGTGCGCTTCTACCAGGGCTGGTTCCAGATGCTGCTCATCGACGTGCCGCTCTTCACCGCCAGCACGCTCTCCATCGCCGTCTTTTACGTAGTCGCCCAGCGCGAGCTCTTCCCCAAGACATGGTGGAAGACCTTCCTCTATCTCCCCGCGCTCATGGCGCTCGGCATCGGCCTCACCGTGACAAACACCAAAGCCGTAATGGAAGCCCTCTTCGGCATCCAGACAGCCTTCGCCCGCACGCCCAAGTTCGCCGTCCAAAAGAAGGGCGAAAAATCCGTCGCCGCCAAGAAATACCGCAAGCGCCTCAACTTCGCCCCGTGGATTGAGCTATTTATCGGCAGCTACTTCGCCCTGGCCATCGTCTACTGCTTCGTCAACCAGAACTACTTCACCGCGCCATTTCTCATCCTCTTCGTAGCTGGCTACTGGTACACAGGTTTAATGAGCCTGCTGCAAGGCAGCTTCGACCGCTGGCGCGCCGGAGCCAACGAAGAAGAATCCAGCCCCAAACCATTCCCCGTCGGCGTGTAAACGCCACATCCAATCCAAGAAGAAAAGGCTGCTCGAAACAGAGCAGCCTTTCTTCTTGCAAGAATGCAAAACCACATCTCAATCAAAATTCGTAGACTTCGTCACGGCTTCCCACTCCGCAAACTCCGCCTTCAAATCCTCCAGATTCTTCGTCACAAGCTCAAAAGCATCAGGCCCCAGCAGCAAGTGCGCTGGTGGATTCGCAGCCTCAAGCAGCTTCACCACGGCCTTCCCAGCCTTCGCCGGATCGCCCGCCTGATTCCCACTCCGTGCCGCTCTCGCCGCACGCTGCGGATCAAACACCGCATCGTAATCCGCAATGCTACGCGGCGCGCGAACCATCGACCGTCCCGCCCAATCCGTGCGGAACATCCCCGGTTCCACCGCCGTCACAAAGATGCCAAAGCTCTTCACCTCTTTGCCCAGCGAAGCCGAAAGCCCTTCCAGCGCAAACTTGCTCCCGTGGTAATACGAAATCCCCGGAAACGCCATCAGCCCGCCCATCGAAGTCACGTTGAGAATCCGCCCCTCGCGCCGCTGCCGCATATACGGCAACACCGCCTTCATCATTGCCACCGCGCCAAACACGTTGACATCAAACTGTTGGCGCAGCTCCTCCATCGTGCTCTCTTCCAGCGTTCCTTCATGCCCATATCCCGCATTGTTAATCAGCGCATAAATTGGGCCAACCTTTGCCTCGATATCGGCAACCACCGCGGGAATCGCCTTCTCATCCGTCACATCCAGCACACGCGCAAATGCCGCTCCCGGCTGAATCGCGTCAAACTCCTTCGCCGCTTCTTCCTTTCGCACCGTACCCACAACGCTGTAACCCGCGGCCAGCAACTCTTCCGCAAAGGCACGGCCCAATCCCGTGCTCACACCTGTAATCAAAACAACCTTAGCCATCGATTTCTCCTTAACGATACCCAAGGTATCGTTACAGCCCTAGTATACGATACTTAGAGTATCGTTAAAGATGCAAAAAAATCCGGTCTAAGGAAATTCGTCTTAAGGAAATCACGGATGAATCCTCCCGTTACACCCCGTCTTGGTCGCCCGCGCAGTGAAAGCGCGCATAACGCCATTCTCCAGGCTGCCCTCCATCTCGTATCCACACAGGGTTTCCGCGCCATAACAGTTAACCAGATAGCCGCCGAAGCCGGCGTCGGCAAAATGACCATTTACCGCCGCTGGCCCAACAAGTCCGCGCTCGTAATGGATGCGCTGCTCGAACTGATAGGCCCGGAAACCGATTTCCCCTCGCAGCCCAACGCGCTCGAAAGCCTCCAGCAGCAACTCTTCCTGCAGGGAAAGTTCTTCTGCAGCGACTACGGCCGCCTCATCCGCTCCCTGCTCGCCGAAGCGCAGTCCGACGAAGAGCTGGCCACCGCCTTCCGTGAACGCTGGCTCCTTCCCCGCCGCCGTGGCGTCCAGGAAACCCTCCAGCGCGCCATCCAGCAAGGCGACCTCCGCAAAGACCTCGACCTCGAAACCGCCACCGACCTGCTCTACGGCCCTCTCTACTACCGCCTGCTCCTCGGAACCGGCGAGTTGGACCGCCCCTTCATCAAACAGCTCTACAAGCAATTCCTGAAGGGCCACCAACGCCCCAAAGCCCGCCACTAAAAACGCCGTGGACACAGTAGCGGTATCAATAAAACAGGCAAACACCCCAAAGCCCGCCCGAGCCTCCTGAAAAGCCTCTGCAGTCGCCCTTGCCGTTATCTTTTCTCAATTAGCCCCCAAATATCGGGTGCCCCCGGTCCCTGGCATTTGGGGACCGGGGATACCCATACCGAGAGTTCTTCCCGCATCAAGCTCTCCCGCTGTCCTGTGGAAAAATCCTGTCAAGCCCCAAACCCGAAAATATTTCCTAACTCATTGATTCCATTCAGAAAAATTCCCATCCAAGTTTGCGCTCAATTATGCGAAATCTGCCACAATAGAATCAGCAGAAGAAGAAACGGCCCGATCCCAAAGGAATCGGGCCGTTCTGTTTTTCCACTGACTCGCCAAGCGCGAAGCGCTGCTAACCAGCTACAGCAAAAGAAAGGAGACCCCATGCCGTCAACAGCAAGCACAATCCCCTGTACCCTGCACTCCGTACCCTGTCCCCCGCCTTTTGCACAGTTCCGGAATAAAGAAACTGCACAGTCCCTGTGCAATCCCACACAACCCAAACAAAATAAAAGAAATGGGAAAGTACCCCGCTGTGCGCATACACACGGACGCATAAGGGAACCGTAAAGACAGGCCTTTCCCTTCCCCCGAGCCACTTTACAAACCCCTTATCTGCATACTTACCAAAGCCCTGTACAATACTAGGAAGCGCCTGCCGTCCGGGGACTCGAATCCCCGTGCCGCCAGGCGCATCAGAGTATTATGCTTGCCCCAAATCTTCCTGAAGCCCTGACTTTTGATGATGTCCTGCTGGTGCCTGCCTTCAGCGACGTAGTGCCGAACCAGGTAAGCACGCAGACGCAGCTCACGCGCGACATCGTGCTCAATACACCGCTCATCTCCTCGGCCATGGATACCGTGACTGAGTCGCGCATGGCCATCGCCATGGCGCAGCAGGGCGGCATCGGCATCGTGCACCGTAACCTGTCCATCTCCGCGCAAGCAGGGGAAATCGACAAGGTCAAGCGCTCCGAGAGCGGCATGATCGTGGACCCCGTCACCATCGGTCCCAATCAGCTCATCGCCGACGCACTCGAAGTCATGCGCCGCTACAAGATCTCCGGCGTGCCGGTTACCGAGGGCAAAAAGCTCGTCGGCATCCTCACCAACCGCGACCTTCGCTTCGAGACCCGCACTGATATTCCCGTGGGCTCCGTGATGACCGCCAAGAACCTCATTACCGTGCCCGTAGGCACCACCCTCGAAGAAGCCGAACAGATTCTCCACGAGCATCGCGTTGAAAAGCTGCTCGTCGTCAACGACCAGTACGAGCTCAAGGGCCTCATCACAGTCAAGGACATCCAGAAGAAGCAGAAGTATCCCAACGCCGCCAAGGACTCAAAAGGCCGCCTGCGAGTAGGCGGAGCCATCGGCGCAACGGGAGACTTCCTCGAACGCGCCGCCGAGCTTGTAGCCGCCCGCGCTGATGTTCTTGCCATTGATTCCGCCCACGGCCACTCGTCCCGCGTGATTGAAGCCGTTCGTGAAATCAAGAAGCGCTTCCCGAATGTGGGCCTTCTCGCCGGCAACGTGGCAACCTACGAAGGTACCAAGGCTCTTATCGAAGCAGGCGCGGACGCCGTTAAGGTTGGCATCGGCCCAGGTTCCATCTGTACCACGCGCATGGTCACCGGCGCTGGAATGCCCCAGATTACCGCCATCTCCGAAGCCTACCGCGCCGCTAAGGAGCACAACATTCCCGTCATCGCCGATGGCGGCATCAAGTACTCCGGCGAAATCACCAAGTCCATCGCCGCCGGCGCAAGCTGTGTCATGATTGGTTCGCTCTTCGCGGGTGTGGACGAGAGCCCCGGCGAAACGATTCTCTACCAGGGCCGCAGCTTCAAGAGCTATCGCGGTATGGGTTCGCTCTCCGCAATGAGCGCAGGCTCAGGCGAGCGTTATTTCCAGGGCAAAGAAGACCTGCAGGGCGCCACCGACGGTTCCACGACAGGCGTTGTGGCACGCGATCGCGCTGAGAACTCCAACCGCCTCGCCAAGTTTGTGCCGGAAGGCATTGAAGGCCGCGTTCCCTATCGTGGCCCCTTGAGCGAAATGGTCTACCAGCTCGTCGGCGGCCTTCGCTCCGGCATGGGCTATCTCGGCTGCGGCACGATTCAGGAGTTGCAGGAGAACGGCCGCTTCATCCGCATCTCCGGCGCCGGCCTTCGCGAAAGCCACGTCCATGACGTCATCATCACGCGCGAAGCTCCGAACTATCATGTCGAGTAACTTGAGCGAAGCGCCCGTGTCCGCACCGACGGACACGGAGCGCACGCACTCAAACAGAACTCTCAGGTATTGGCTCTGGACTTGGCTTCCCGTCGCGGCTGGCATCGTAATCATTTGCGTGGAGTCAACCAGGGCGATGGGCTCGGACAACACCAACCACCCTCTGCGTGTTCTCTATGAGACAATCTTCGGCAAGGTAAGCAGCCAGCGCTGGGATGTCATCCATCTCTACATACGTAAGTCTGGCCATTTCTTCGGTTATGGACTGATTGGGATTACATGGCTGCGCGCCTTCTGGCGCAGTCTGCCAAACCTACGCTTTTCCACGGATGTAAAGCTGGCTCTCCTGTTCACCTTCCTCATCGCCGGCTCCGACGAGCTCCATCAAAGCTTCCTGCCGAACCGCACTTCGTCTATTCGTGACGTAATGCTGGATTGCACTGGATCACTCATCCTGCAGTGCTGCGTCTACGTCTTCCTGCGTATTTTTCAGCCTGGGCAGTTGCAACGCGCTGCCTAAAAACCATATATCAGGTTCTATTCCTGCATAAACGCAAAGAGCCTGCCGCATTGCGGCAGGCTCTAAATTGCGGTGCAAATAACGCTGCGATTAAGCAGCCTCTTCGCCGCCTTCCTTCTTAGCTTCTTCCAGAGCTGCTTCCAGCTCGGCACGCTTCTTGGCCTTCACTTCGGCGCGCTTCTGACGCTTCTCGTCCAACTGCTTCTCAGCACCCAGCAGTTCGATGAATGCCTTCTCGGCACCGTCGCCCTTCTGGAAGCCGGTGCGGACGATGCGCAGGTAACCGCCCTGGCGGTCGCCGTAGCGCGGAGCCACCGTCTCAAAGAGGCGGGTAACGGCCGTGTCGGTCATCAGGAAGCTAAGCGCCTGGCGGCGCGAGTGCAGATCACCCTTCTTGCCGAGGGTAATCATCTTTTCGATGTGCGGGCGAACAGCCTTGGCCTTGGCCACGGTCGTCTCCACGCGGTCTTCCACGATCACGGACGTGACCAGATTCCGCAGCAGCGCGCGGCGGTGGCTGGTGTTGCGTCCGAGCTTGAATCCTGCATTGCGATGGCGCATGGTGAAACTCTCTTTCCGATAATCTGCTTGGGAGTTTCCCCGCATCTCGAAAACTTGATGCGGGGCACCCTGAAAAATCTGTTACAACCGAAGCTTAGAAGTTCTCTTCGGTGGGCAACTGGAGGTCAACCGAATCCAGTGGCTCGTCTTCGTCGTCATAGCGGCCATAGCTGGCTGCCAGTGCCGCCGCTGGCGGAATGCTGGTCGGCCCCGGAACCGCGTTGCCGCGCTCGTCGATCTTCATGCCGAGCGAGAGGCCCATCTGCGCGAGAATTTCCTTGATCTCGTTCAGGCTCTTGCGGCCAAAGTTCTTGGTCTTCAGCATTTCGGCTTCGGTCTTCTGTACAAGTTCGCCAATGGTTTGGATGTTGGCGTTCTTGAGGCAGTTGTAGCTGCGGACCGAAAGCTCCAGCTCTTCGACGGAGCGGTTGAGGTTGTCGTTCGTCAGGCGGATGGGGCTTTCCACGCCTTCCTGACCAGCCTCAATTTCTTCCTCGAAGTTGATGAAAATGTTCATGTGGTCCTTGAGCAGCTTGGCTGCAAGGCCCACTGCGTCGGCGGGAAGCACGGCACCGTTGGTCCACACTTCGAGCGTCAACTTGTCGTAGTCGGTGATCTGCCCGAGACGGGCAGCATCGACCACGTAGTTCACGCGGCGTACGGGCGAGTGAACCGAGTCCACCGGGATGAATCCGAGGCCGAGGTCCGCGTCAAAGTTCTTGTCGGCGGAGACATAGCCACGGCCACGCTTCAGGCGCATCTCCATTTCGAGCTTGCCGCCCTCGGAGACTGTCGCGAGATACACATTCTTGTCGAGAATTTCAACGTCGCCGTCGGCTTCAATCATGCCGGAGGTTACGACGCCGGGCTGGTCAGCGCGCAGGTAGAGCGCCTTCGGGCCATCGCCCGCCAGCTTGAAGGGAACCTGCTTGAGGTTCAGGATGATGTCGGTCGCGTCTTCTACAACGCCCGTGATCGACTGGAACTCGTGCAGCACACCCTCGATGCGAATGGCGGTAACAGCCGCGCCTTCAATCGAGCTGAGCAGCGTGCGGCGAAGCGCGTTGCCAATGGTGGTGCCGAAGCCACGCTCAAAAGGCTGAGCGCTGAACTTACCGTAGGTGTCAGTGAGCGTCTCGGCATCAACTGCGAGGCGCTTGGGTTTTTGAAATCCTCTCCAAAGCATATGTGTCTCTCGTTTCCCGCGCGGCAGGTACGTCGCGAAGCATTCTGCGGCGGCCGCGCAAGTTCTCCTTCAGTTGGAATTCAGGGACTAGGGACGTAGAGGCTAAGGACTAGAAAAACCGCTGAATCAAGCTGTACTTCCTAGTTCCTATGTCCCTGTCCCTATGTCCCTCTTTTTTACTTGCTGTAAAGTTCGACGATGAGCTGCTCGTTGACGGGCAGGCTCACGTCCTTGCGCTCAGGCAACGACAGAATGCGGCCCGAGAGGTTCGCAAAATCAGCTTCAAGCCACGCCGGAACCAGGTTCTGTGCGGCGTACTGCACCCCCTGCTCGATGATGACGTGCTTCTTGGCGCCTTCGCGGATGGAAATGGTGTCGCCCACGTTCACCTGGTAGGAAGGAATGTTGACCTTTTTGCCGTTGACGAGGACGTGACCGTGGCGGACAACCTGGCGGGCCTGGCGCCGCGAAATCGCATAGCCGAGGCGGAAGGCAACGTTGTCGAGGCGGCGCTCAAGCTGCTGCACGAGCAGATCGCCGGTAACGCCGGTGGCGCGACTGGCCTTTTCGTAGTAAGCGCGGAACTGGCCTTCAAGCGTGAAGTAGATGCGCTTTGCCTTCTGCTTTTCGCGAAGCTGGAGGCCGTAACCTACAACCTTGGTCTTGCGGTCCTTGCCATGCTGGCCAGGGGCGAAGTTGCGCTTTTCAAGCGGGCAACGGTCCGAGGTGCACTTGGTGCCCTTCAAAAAAAGCTTGGTGCCTTCACGACGGCAAAGGCGGCATACTGCTCCGGTATAACGAGCCATTTCTTCTCCTAAATCTCAGGTGACGGCCGGTTTACGTGTCCGGATGAGCACTTCATCCCGGCCCGAATTTTCTTTGAGGGACTTATGGACTAGGGACATCGGGACTAGCACGATACTGCGTTGTGCTTTCTAGTCCCTAGTCTCTACGTCCCTAGTTCCTGTTTCTTACACGCGGCGGCGCTTCGGCGGACGGCAACCGTTGTGCGGCACCGGGGTGACGTCGCGAATGGACTTCACTTCGATACCTGCGGCAGCCAGAGCACGGATTGCCGACTCGCGGCCCGAGCCGGGACCAGCCACGCGAACATCGACGGCACGAAGGCCGTGGTCGCGGGCGATGCCAGCAGCGTTGGAAGCCGCCTGCTGTGCTGCAAACGGGGTTCCCTTGCGCGAACCCTTGAAGCCCAGAGAGCCAGCCGTCTTCCAGCTCAGCGTGTTGCCCATCTGGTCCGTAATGGTCACGATGGTGTTGTTGAACGAGGCCTGAATGTGCGCAATGCCGTACGGCACATTCTTCCGCTCCCGTTTCTTGAACTTCTTGTTCTTGCCAGCCTTGCCCTTTTGTTCCTTCGCCATTAGGTCTTCGCCGTCGCTTTCTTCTTGCCAGCCACGGTACCCTTACGAGGGCCCTTACGCGTGCGGGCATTGGTGTGGGTGCGCTGTCCGCGAACAGGCAGGCCGCGACGATGACGGCTGCCACGGAAGCTCTGGATGTCGATGAGGCGCTTGATGTGCATCTGGGTGTCCTTGCGGAGATCGCCCTCGACACCACCTTCGTCCTCAATCACCTGGCGGATGCGGTTGACCTCGTCTTCGCCCAGATCCTGGATCTTCTTAAAGCCATCGATGTTGGCCTTCTCCAGAATGCGAGCGGCACGGGGATCACCGATGCCGTAGATGTAGGTCAGCGCGATCCGGGCCTGCTTGTTGCGGGGCAGATCGACGCCAGCAATACGTGCCATTCGAGAATCCTTCTTACTGCTTCAGGTTATGTGCCTCCGGCCTAGCGCCGGTTCGCACGGGTTAATCGGATGCCCTTCGAGGTTCCTCGCAAGCCTTGACTCAAGCTAACTCGCCTCATGATGAAGGTTCCGCAATACCAGGCTTGATTAGCCCTGGCGCTGCTTGTGCTTTGCGTTTTCGCAGATCACACGAACCACACCCTTGCGGTTGATGACCTTGCACTTCACGCAAATCTTCTTTACTGATGCACGGACTTTCATTCGTTTGCTGCCCTTTTCTCCGCGCATCGTGGTGACCACGCGGGGTTGTAAAACTTACTTGTAGCGGTACACAATTCGTCCGCGATTCAGATCGTACGGGCTCAGTTCCACCGCTACGCGGTCACCCGGAAGAATGCGGATAAAGTTTTTGCGCATCCTGCCCGAGACGTGAGCCAGAACTTCATGCTCATTCTCGAGCTTGACCTTAAACATGGCGTTGGGCAACGTTTCAACGACCGTTGCCATTACCTCAATCGCGTCTTCTTTCGACAAGCGCTCCGCACCTTTACTTTTTGGACATGCGCGTTACTGCTACGCTGTCAGAATTGTTGCCCCGGTGTCGGTTACCGCCACCGTGTGCTCAAAATGAGCACTCATGCTTCCATCATCCGTAACCGCCGTCCAGCCATCCTTGAGAACGCGGACTGCCGGTTTGCCGACATTCACCATCGGTTCGATGGCAAAGACCATGCCGGCCTTCAACTTCATGCCCTTGCCCGCGCTGCCGTAATTCGGCACCTGCGGGTCTTCGTGCATCGATGTTCCAATCCCGTGGCCGACGAAATCACGAACCACGGAGAATCCTTCGGCTTCGACCACCTGCTGCACGGCCGCGCCGATATCGCCCAGAGTTGCGCCGGGCTTTACGACGGCAATTGCCTTGTGCAGGGACTCTTCTGTGACCTTTAGCAAACGCTCGGTCTGGGGATCAATCTTGTCGCCCACCGCAACCGTAATTGCCGAGTCGCCGTAATAGCTGTCCACAATCGCACCGAAGTCGAGCGAAACAATGTCGCCTTCCTTCAAAACCCGCTTCGAGGAAGGAATGCCGTGCACCACTTCGCTGTTCACCGAGGTACAGAGCACTGCGGGATAGCCGTGGTAGCCCTTGAAGGCAGCCTTTGCGCCAAATTCCTTCAGTGCCTCTTCTGCTGCGCGGTCGAGATCGGCTGTCGTGGCGCCGGGCTTGACCACCATGCGCACGCGCTCCAGCACCTGCCGAGTTACACTGCCCGCGCGGCGCATCTTCTCGATCTCTTTCGACGACTTCAGAACAACAGCCATAAGGCAGCTACTAGCTCCTAATTTTTAGCTCTTAGCTTGATGCCGGTTGAACCGGCTTCGTGCTCAGAACCACGCTTACGCGTTTACACGCAGAATCCACCGCCGGTTGCGCTAGCTTTCCCGCAACCGCTCGACGGCGGCAATAATTCCGGCGGAAACCACCTCAATGGGCTGGTCTCCATCCACTTCCGCGAAACGTCCCTGGGTCCGGTAGTGCTCGACGACAGGCGCGGTTAATGCGGAGTACGCTTTCATGCGCTCCGCAAAGACCTCTTCCGTGTCATCGGCTCGCTGGACCAGCGCAGCGCCTTCTACATCGCATAAGCCTTCTACTTTCGGGGGCTTAGCGTAGATGTTGTAGATGGTCTGGCAGACAGGACAGTTCCTGCGCCCCGTAATTCGGCGCAGTAACTGATTATAGTCCACTTTGATGCTGACGGCAACCACGGGGAGGCCACTCTGCTGGGATGCCAGCCGGCTGTCGAGCCAATCGACTTGATTCAACGTGCGGGGAAAGCCATCCAGAATATAACCACGGCTCGTGTCGGGCTGCGCCAGACGATCCGCGACCATCTCATTCACGAGGTTATCCGGGACCAGTTCTCCGCGCGCCATCAGGTCCTTGGCAATCAGGCCGAGAGAGGTGCCATTGTCCTTATGGAACCGTAGCAGGTCGCCGGTGGAGATCTGCGGGATGCTCCAGAGCTTGACCAGCTCCTTGGCCTGCGTGCCCTTGCCCACGCCTGGCGCGCCGAGCAAAAGGATAGGGCCGGGAATCGTGGAGTTTCCCGATTCCCGGCCAGAGATGATTTCCGCAACAGAGGAGGACATTACCAGGTTTTCCTTCCACGAATGCGGCCTGAACGAGGCGAGAAGCCGTCATAGTGCCGCATAATCAACTGCGACTCAATCTGGTTGACCGTATCCATGGCTACGCCCACCACGATCAGCAACGAGGTGCCGCCGAAGGCGAAGCTGAAACCGAGGCCGTTGGTCATCCATGCCGGTAGCGCATCAAACACACGGCCAATCAGCGGCAGGTGGTTGAGATGGATGCCGGAGATCATGAAGGTAGAAACCAGCGAGATGATGATGAGGTAGAGCGCGCCGACCAGCGTGATGCGGGTCAGGATGTCGTTGATGAAATCCGAGGTGCGCTTGCCGGGGCGGATGCCGGGGATGAACGAACCCGACTTGCGGAAGTTATCCGCGATGTCATCTGGCTTCATCACGATGGACACGTAGAAGTACGCGAAGAAGATGATGCCGAGCATGTACAGCAACTCATACCAAGGCTCGCCGGGCGTGAGTGCGCGGACGATGGGCTGGAGCAGCTTGTTGTTCTGCACCCACTCGATCTGGCTGAAGAGCAGCGGAGCCGAGAGGATGGAGCTGGCGAAGATGACGGGCATGACGCCGCCGGAGTTGACCTTGAGAGGCAGATGGCTGGAGGCTCCGCCCATCATGCGGCGGCCAACGATGCGGCGCGCACTCTGAATCGGAATGCGGCGTTCGCTACGCTCGACATAGACGATGAATGCGACGACAGCAATCATCAGCACGATGACGATCAGGATGCCGAAGAGCGTGAAGGCGCCCCAGGCGTTCGACTGAATCTTCTGGACCAGATCAACGACGCCGTGCGGAAGACCTGCAACGATACCGGCGAAGATGAGCAAGCTCATGCCATTGCCGATGCCGCGGTCTGTAATCTGCTCGCCGAGCCACATGATGAAAGCTGTGCCGGTGGTGAGCGTCAATACGGTCATGAGGCTGAAGCCGATGCCAGGGTGAAGGACGAGTCCCTGCTTGGTGAGAATGGTTGCAATGCCGATGGACTGCAGTGCACCGAGAACAACTGTTACGTAGCGCGTCCACTGCGTAATCTTGCGGCGGCCTAGTTCGCCTTCCTTCTGAATGCGGGCGAGCGGCTCGTAAACCACGGTCAGAAGCTGGAAGATGATCGACGCGGTGATGTACGGCATAATGCCGAGCGCGAAGATCGTCATGCGGCGCAGGTTGCCACCACCGAAGAGATCCATGAGGCCCAGCGCCGAACCGCTCTGCGCTGCGAACAGCTTTTCGAGCAGGTCAGTGTTGATGCCGGGAGTGGGAATGAATGCGCCAAGACGGTAAACGGCCAGAATTCCGAGCGTAAACAGCACGCGCTTACGTAGATCGGGAACCCGGAAGATGTTCAGGAACTTCTCAAGCATGTTTAGGAATATCCTTCGCGCCCGCAGGCGCCGAAATGTCCGTGTGCGTCTATATTAGATCGTCTCGCTCGGGGCTGTCTTCGCAGCGCTGACCGGGGATTGCCGCGCATTCAAACGGGGTGCAGGGTACGGGATGCAGGGTACAGTCTGGCATGTAACCACATACTGTACCCTGCACCCCGTACCCTGTTTCCTGCTTAGGCCTTTGCCGCTTCCGGTTCGCCGCCGAGCACGACTGCCTTGCCGCCAGCCTTTTCGATCTTCTCAACAGCCGACTTGGAGAACTTGTGCGCGGTGATGTTGACCGCCGAGGTCAGCTCGCCCGAGCCAAGAATCTTAATGAGAGCCTTCTTGCTGGATGCGAGGCCGAGCTTCTTATAGTCGTCGATCGCGATTTCCGAAACGCCCAGCTCCGCAATGCGGTCAAGGTTCACAACCGTGTACTCGGTGCGGAAGATGTTGGTAAAGCCGCGCTTGGGGAGGCGGCGATGCAGCGGCATCTGGCCGCCTTCAAAGCCGCGCATCAGGCTGGAGCCCGAACGCGAACCCTGGCCCTTGTGGCCGCGGGTTGAAGTTTTACCCATGCCGGAGCCCATACCGCGGCCGACACGCTTGCGCCCAGTGTTTGCCTTCTTGGGGGCGCGCAGATTTGAAAGATTACGAGTTGCCATGTTTTCCTCGCTATACCGCCGTCCGAAGTTGGTTCGGACGACTCGCGTTAATTAAGCTTTTAGCTCTTAGCCGTTAGCTTTTAGCTCATCCTGCTGGAACCGACACTATCGATTCCCTACGGAACAGCTAGTAGCTAAAAGCTAGGAGCTAACAGCTAGCTTTCCAAAATACGAACCAGATGCGGAACCTTCTTGACCATTCCGCGAATCGAGTCGGAGTCTTCACGCTCGACGATCTGGTTGAGGCGTGTGAAGCCTAGGCCCTTCACTACCAGCTTGTGCTTCACCGGGGTAGCAATGGCCGAGCGGTAGTACTGAATGCGAATCTTCTTGGTCTCAGCCATTGTTTATAGCTCCTCTACGGCCTTGCCGCGCGTGGTGGCGACTTCAGCCTTGTCGCGCAGCTGAACCAGGGCGTCAAAGGTAGCCTTGATTACGTTGTGCGGGTTGGCGGTGCCGAGGCTCTTGGTCAGAACGTTCTGCACACCGGCAGAGGTCATGACAGCGCGAACCGCGCCGCCGGCGATCACGCCGGTACCTTCCGGAGCCGGCTTGAGCAGCACCTGTCCCGAACCAAAACGGCCCAGAACCTGGTGAGGAATCGTGGTCTCGGTCAGGTTAATGCGGACCAGATTCTTCTTCGCCGATTCAATACCCTTGCGGATTGCCTGCGGCACTTCCTTGGCTTTGCCGGAGCCGTAGCCGACCACGCCCGAAGCGGCGTCGCCCACCACGACCAGCGCGGCAAAGGACATGTTCTTGCCGCCCTTGACCACCTTGGTCACGCGGTTGATGGCCACCACCTGATCCTTCAGGTTGTACTGGTTGGCATCGAGTTTCTTCTTCGTCGTCATCGTGTCGATTCCTTCAAAAATCCGTTAGAACTCAAGTCCGGCTTCGCGAGCAGCATCGGCAAGCGCCTTGATGCGCCCATGATAGAGATAGCCACCGCGGTCGAAGACCACCTTCTTGATGCCCTTCTCTACTGCCTTCTTCGCAACTTCCGTGCCCACTTCCTTGGCAGCGGTTACGTTGCCGCCGGTCTTCGACTTGATGGTCGAAGCAGAGACAAGCGTTACGCCGGTCGCGTCGTCAATCACCTGTGCGTAGATGTGGTTGAGCGAGCGGTAAACGTTGAGGCGTGGGCGCTCGGTGGTGCCGCTGAGCTTGCGGCGAATGCGCGAGTGGATGCGCTTGCGAATTTCATTTCTCTTGGTCTGTGTGATCATGTGTCACTTCCTATCAGCGGGGCCGCCCTGCGACCCCGTTCGGGTTATTTCTTACTTGGAGCCCGTCTTGCCGGCCTTCTTCTTCAGCTTCTCATTCGAGTAGCGAACGCCCTTGTTCTTGTAGGGGTCCGGTTTACGCAGTGAGCGCATGTCGGCGGCAACCTGGCCAACCTTCTGACGGTCAATGCCCGTCACGGTCAGGTGCGTCTGCTTCGGGTCGATGGTGACTTCGATGCCGGTGGGCAGCGGGAACTCAATCACGTGCGAGTAGCCCAGCGTGAACACAACCGTGTTCTTGCCCTTCATTTCGGCGCGGTAACCGATGCCGACGATATCGAGTTCCTTCGTCCAGCCCTTAGTCACGCCTTCGACTGCGTTGAAGACCAGAGCGCGGGTGAGGCCGTGAACAGCAGCGTACTTGTCATCCTGACGGTTGACGAGGAGCTGACCATCCTTGGTCTCGAGCGTGATACCTTCGGCAACCATCGCCGTAACCTTGCCCTTGGGGCCTTCCACGAGAACCGTGTTGCCATCCACGGTGTACTTGACACCAGCGGCGAGCGCAATCGTCTTCTTTCCAATACGAGACATTGCTTCAATCCTTAAGTGGCTTGCGAGTCCCGATGTCGCCATCGTTCCACTGCAGCCGGAAACAGGGGTTAGGGTACAGGGTACGGGGTACAGTAGCTTTATGATGCCTGAACTGTCCTCGATACGCGGTGCCCTGCTCCCTGGCTTTACCAAACTTCGCAGAGCACTTCGCCGCCTACACCTTCGCGGCGAGCCTGGCGGCCGGTCATGACACCCTTGGGGGTGGTCATGATCGAGATGCCCAGTCCGCCCTGCACGCGCTTGATCTCATCGCGGCCAATGTACACACGGCAGCCGGGACGCGAAATGCGAGCGAGGTCACGGATGGCCGACTCGGTTCCGCCGTACTTGAGGTACACGCGAAGAACCTGCTTGCCATCTTCTTCCTGGGTCTTGTAGTTCGAAATGTAGCCCTCTTCTTTGAGGATGCGGGCAATCTCGGTCTTCAGCTTGGAGGCTGGAACATCCAGCTTCTGGTGGCGTGCACGGATCGCATTGCGGATGCGCGCCAGAAAATCTGCTACAGGGTCTGTCAGACTCATTCCTTCTCCTTCATTTCCCGTTCGTCCGGCTCTGCCGGAAACCAGCGGAAATGGTTAAAACCAGCTTCTAGCTTTTAGCCTGCTACTCGTTGCGAGCGCATCGGTCCACATATCGAGCTAAGAGCTAAGGCTAAAGCTACTTTACTTACCAGCTTGACTTCACAACGCCGGGGATTTCGCCCTTCAGCGCCAGTGCACGGAAGCACAGACGGCAAACGCCGAACTTGCGCAGATAGGCTCGCGGACGTCCACAGAGCTTGCACCGGTTGTGCTTGCGGGAGCTAAACTTCGGCTTCCGCGCGTCCTTCACTCGTTTTGCAGTGGTTGCCATAAAATCCTCTTAACTCCTCTTAGGCACCCTGACGGAACGGCATGCCGAAAGCCTTCAGCAGCGCGCGCGCAGAGTTGTCGTCCTGGGCCGTGGTCACAATGGTGATGTTCAGGCCCTTGAGCTTCTCAACCTTGGAGTAATCAATCTCCGGGAAGATAAGCTGGTCGCGCAGGCCGAGCGTGTAGTTGCCGCGTCCGTCAAAGCTCTTGGTTGAAACGCCGCGAAAGTCGCGAACACGAGGCAGAGCCGTGGCAATCAGGCGGTCCAGAAACTCGTACGCCTTATCGTTGCGCAGTGTCACCATCGCGCCAATCGGCATGCCTTCACGAACCTTGAAGGCCGCTATGGACTTCTTGGCCTTGGTGGTTACCGGCTTCTGGCCGCTGATCGCCGCGAGGTCGCCCACGAGCGGGTCGAGAAGCTTGCTGTTCTGCGTCGCTTCACCCAGACCCATATTGAGAACAATCTTCTCAATCTTCGGCACTGCGTTCGGATTCTCAAGACCAAGCTCCTTCTGAAGAGCCTGCTTGAGTTCCTTGTTGTACTTCTCTTTCAGCCTTGCTGCCATTTCTTTGCTCTCTTTCTGCCGGTTGTCGGAGTGGCCTTTCGACCGTATACCGTTACGGCAGGTGTTCAATTTTCTCAGCGCGTGGCTGAGAACTGTTGCTTACTTACCAGCTTTCCCGCGCTCGACGAGCACCACGTTGGAGACGTCGATCGGCGACTCCTGCTCGGCGATGCCGCCCTGCGTACGCTGGCCGGTCTTCGACGAAATCGTCTTCTTGATGATGCGCACGTGCTCAACCAGCACCTTGCCCTTGTCAGGGAAGACGCGCAGAACGCGCCCGGTCTTGCCGCGGTCGCTGCCCGTAATCACCTTGACCGTATCGTTGCGATGAATCTTAACCTTGGCCATCTTCTTCTCTCTTCAGCAGACTCGAAAACTAAACAACTTCCGGAGCCAGCGAAACGATCTTCAAAAACTTCTTTTCACGGAGCTCACGAGCAACGGGACCGAAAACACGGGTTCCCACCGGCTCATGCGAATCGTCAATCACCACAGCCGCGTTCTCATCGAAGCGAATGTAGGTGCCGTCCTTACGGCGGTATTCCTTGCGCGTACGGACGATCACGGCCTTGACGACCTTGCCCTTCTTTACCGTGCCATCCGGCGAAGCTTCCTTCACCGCGGCGGTCACGATGTCGCCGAGCGACGCCGTGCGGCCAAGGCTGCCGCCAATCGGATTGATGACCTGCAGCTTGCGCGCGCCGGAGTTGTCGGCCACCGCGAGCATGGTTCTCATTTGCACTGCCATGGTTCTTCTCCCTTTCCTCGCGCGTTAAACCGCAGCCGGCTTCGCGGCGTCTTCAATCTGGCCAAGCGACGAGCGGCGGACGATCTCTTCGAGTGCCCAGCGCTTCAGCTTGCTCGTCGGACGGGTTTCGCGAATGCGAACCACATCGCCCACGCGCGCCGAGTTCTGCTCGTCATGCGCATAAAACTTCTTCGAGCTCTTCACAATGCGCTTGTACTTGGGGTGCGCCTTGCGCATTTCCACTTCAACAACGATGGTCTTCTGCATTTTGGTCGAGACCACGTTGCCGACCTTCTCATTGCGCCGCGAGCTAGCCGCCGGCGTCTGCACTGCTTCTTCGTTCGCCATTTAGCGTGCTCCCTTTCCAGCCTTCGTAGCCGCCTTAGGCGCGAAGCCGAGTTGACGCTCACGCGCCACGGTCTTGATGCGAGCAATGTCCTTGCGCAGTTCGCGGAGCTTCTTCACTCCGTCGTTCTGGCCCAGCGACGCCTGAAAACGTAGGCGGAAAAGCTGCTCCGCCGAGGTCTTCTCCTGGCTTGCCAGTTCTTCATCGCTCAAGTTGCGAATCTTATCGAGTTCCATCTCTTCTTCTCCAGCGGCGCAGTCTTCTGCAAGCAGAACTTACTACCGCTCAATCTTCAAACGCTGCTTAGGCAGCCGTTTCCTTCTCTGCCGCAGCCTTGATGACGCCAGGGCGCTGCACAAACTTCGTCTTCAGCGGCAGCTTGTTTGCTGCCAAGCGCATGGCTTCCTGCGCAATCTCCGGAGCGACACCTTCCATCTCGAAGAGAATCTTGCCCGGACGAACCACGGCTACCCAGTGGTCCAGCGCGCCCTTGCCCGACCCCATTCGGACTTCGGCCGGCTTCTTGGTAATCGGCTTATCCGGAAACAGACGGAGCCAGATCTTGCCACCGCGCTTAATGAAGCGTGTCATGGCGATACGGCTGGCTTCAATCTGGCGGTCCGTAATGTAGCCCGCCTCAAGAACCTTCAGGCCGTACTCACCGAATGCAAGCTGCGAACCGCGCCACGCCTTACCGCGACGCTTGCCCTTTTGCTGCTTACGATATTTTACCTTCTTTGGCATCAACATAGCGAATTTCCTCAAAAGCTGCTACTAGCTTTGGAGCTACCAGCGCTTAGCTTGAATTGCTTACCCTGCAGCTTGTTTCCCGTCCCGCTCCCCGCCGGAACCAAATCCGGCCAGGTACTGAAGACGGGAAGCTGCGATTAGAACACCGACGTGCCCGTTACCGGAACCTGCGCCGTACGGCGCTTCTGCTCATAGATGTCGCCGCGATAGATCCACGTCTTCACACCGATCACGCCATAGGTCGTGTTCGCTTCGGTGAAGCCGTAATCGATATCCGCGCGAAGCGTGTGCAGCGGAAGACGGCCCTGCAGATACCACTCAGAACGAGCGATTTCGTTACCGTTCAAACGGCCCGAAACGCGAACCTTGATGCCCTTGCAGCCGAAGCGCAGCGCCGAATCCACGCTCTTACGCATAGCGCGGCGGAAGCTGACGCGCTTCTCGAGCTGGAGAGCGATATTCTCCGAGACGAGCTGAGCGTCAAGCTCGGGCTTGTTTACCTCGATGATGTCGATGAACACGTCACGGTTGGTGCGCTTGCCAAGCTCAGCCTTGAGCTTTTCGATCTCGGCGCCCTTACGGCCAATCACGATGCCCGGACGAGCCGTGCGGATGAGAAAACGCAGCTTGTTGCCCGGACGCTCGATCTCGACCGAGCTGACACCGGCGGCCTTCAGCTTCTCGCGAAGCTCGGCCTTCAGCTTGACATCTTCGACAAGGAGCTTGTCATAGTCGCGCTCTGAGTACCAGCGCGAACGCCACGGCTTGTTTACTCCCAGCCGGAATCCGTAAGGATGGACTTTCTGTCCCATAATTACTCCCTCAATCCCTTTACGCCTTGGTGGCGGCTTTCTTGGTTGCGGTCTTCTTCGCGGGAGCCTTCTTTGCCGGATCCTTCTTCGCAGGCTTCGCCGCTACTTCGGGCTCTTCCACCTTTGTCACGAGCGTTGCACCACCGCTGCGCTCCGCGACCGACACAATGATGTGTGCCAGACGGCGCTGGTAACGGTATGCACGGCCCATGGGCGCAGGGCGGATGCGCTTCATGCGCGGTCCGTCGTTCGCCAGTGCCTGCTTGACGTAGAGGTTATCCACATCCAGGTCCAATCCCTGCTCGCCCGCCACGTACTTGGCGTTATCCACTGCCGAAACCAACAGCTTGTGGATCACCGGAGCGATACGCTTCTTCGTGAAGGCCGCTGTCTCCAGCGCCTCCTGCACTCCCCGGCCCCTGATCAGATCGAGCACCAGGCGCGCCTTTTGCGGCGACACGCGCTGAAACTTGGCCTCTGCCCGATATTCTTTTGTCTCGACTGCCATCGTCTTCTTCCTCGAAAATCAGCTTCTAGCTGCTAGCTTCTAGCTGCTAGCCAATCTAGTTCTGGCAAGCTGTCTATTTCCACGCATCAAGCTAAAAAGCTAGAGGCTAGGAGCTAGAAGCTGCCCTGTTACCTTGCCTTCGCGCCGGCCTCGGCCTGCTTGCCTGCCGTGTGGCCTTTGAACGTACGCGTTGCAGCAAACTCGCCCAGCTTGTGGCCTACCATGTTCTCGGTTACGTAAACCGGAACAAACTTCTTGCCGTTATGCACGGCAATAGTGTGCCCTACGAACTCAGGGAAGATGGTCGAACGACGCGACCAGGTCTTCACAACCTTCTTGTCATTCGCCGCGTTGAGCGCTTCCACCTTTACCATCAGGTGCGAGTCAATAAACGGACCCTTCTTAGTTGAACGTGCCATTTTTCTCCTCGCTCCTTACTTCGTCCGGCGGTTGACGATAAACACGTCGGTCCGCTTGTTGTTGCGCGTCTTGTATCCGCGAGTCGGCTGGCCCCACGGCGTCACAGGATGACGTCCGCCCGAGGTCTTGCCTTCACCACCGCCATGTGGGTGGTCAACCGGGTTCATGGTCACACCGCGGTTGGTCGGGCGAATGCCCTTCCAGCGGTTACGGCCGGCCTTGCCGATTGAAACGTTCTCGTGGTCGGTGTTGCCCACCTGGCCGATGGTTGCGTAGCAATCCACCAGCACCTTGCGGGTTTCACCGGAAGGCAGCTTGAGCAGTGCGTAGTCGCCTTCCTTGGCAACCAACTGCGCCTGCGCGCCAGCCGAACGCGCCATTTGCGCGCCCTTGCCGGGGCGAAGCTCAATTGCGTGCACCGTGGTACCAGCCGGGATGAAGCGCAGCGGCAGAGCGTTGCCAACGAGAATGTCGGCTTCGGGACCAGAGGTCACCGTCGCACCAACCTTCAGGCCAACCGGCTGCAGGATGTAGCGCTTCTCGCCGTCTGCATAGTGCACCAGCGCGATGCGGGACGAGCGGTTCGGATCATACTCAATCGTCGCAATCTTGCCCGGAACGCCGGTCTTGTCGCGCTTGAAGTCGATCAGACGAATCTTCTGCTTGTGACCACCGCCATGGTGACGGATGGTCAGATCGCCCGAGTTGCGGCGTCCGCCGGTACGCTTACGCGTGGTGAGCAGCGGCTTGTGCGGCGTCGATGTCGTGAGATCATCGTTCACCTGCGTGCTCTTGAAGCGCAGCGTCGGCGTTATCGGTCTATATGTCTTGATAGCCATCGTCTTTGTCCTGGAGAATCGGCGCAAACTTCAACGCCACTCTCCCCGTTTCTCCGGAGCGCTATCCAATCCGCGCTCCGATAATCCTTCTCAAGTCGCGAGCCCCTTGTTACAGGTTGCTCACGTACTCAGGCATCTTTTCGCCGGCCTTCAGCCGGACATATGCCTTCTTCCAGTCAGGGCGGAATCCCGCAAAACGGCCGCGGCGGCGTTCCTTGCCGACCACGTTCGAAGTGCGAACCGCGGCAACCTTGACCTTGAAAAGAGCCTCAACGGCCTGCTTCACTTCGGTCTTGGTCGCCTCGGGAGCCACGTCGAACACCAGCGTCCCTTCGGTTTCCTTCATGCCTAGGCCCTTCTCTGTAATGAGGGGGCGGCGAATTACGGTATAAATCGTAGGCATTACGCAGCCTCCGTCTGTGCCAGCTTGCGCTTCGACACGGTTTTGGTCAGCACCTCGGCCAACTGCTCAATCGCTTCCTTCGAGAAGATCGCGCGATCATAACGCAGCAGGTCATAAGGATGAACCTCGTTGTTCAGCACCAGTTCCACGCCCTCGAGGTTGCGTGCGCCAAGCACCACAGCCGTCGTCAGCGTCTTGCCGTTGTCGACAAGCAGAGCCGTACGCTTCACACCCAAGGTATCCAGCGCCTTGCGATAAAGCTTGGTCTTCGCTTCCTTGATCTCGAGCGAGTCCACAATCGTCAGCTTGCCGTCGGCCAGCTTGGCCGCGAGAGCCGAGCGCAGTGCGCCCATGAGCTTCTTGCGGGGGAAAGCATAGTCGTACGAGCGGGGCTGAGGTCCGTGAACCGTGCCGCCATGACGCCACAGGGGCGAACGCACCGAGCCGATACGCGCACGGCCCGTGCCCTTCTGCTTCCAAAGCTTCTTGCCCGAACCGGCAACCAGCTTGCGGTTCTTGGTGGCGTGCGTACCCTGACGCAGCGAAGCACGGTAGTGCTTGACCGCCTCCCAGAGCAGAGCCTCGTTCACCTGGTCGGCGCCAAAGATAGCGTCGGCCAGCTCCACCGAGCCCACCTTTTGCCCATTCAGATTAACTACATCCACGTTTGCCATCGTCTTCTTCTTCCGCTGACTCTTCTTGCTTGTCAGCTCGTCATCTTGTCGCACTCATACCGAGCGCATATTTTTCAAGCCGCAAGAACTACTTCTTCTTCGGCGAAGCCTTCTTCGAAGCCTTCAGCGGATCAACCGTGCCCGAGCCGCCAAATCCACGACGCTCACGCGGCGGAGCCTTGGCCTTCGAGATCATCACGTAACCATCCTTCGGGCCCGGAACCGCGCCTTCCACCATCAGCAGGTTCTCGTCCAAGTCGATGCCACGAATCCGAAGATTGCGGACCGTCACCTGGTCGGTGCCGAAGTGGCCAGGCATACGCTGACCAGGGAAAACACGCGACGGGAAGCTCGAGGCGCCAATCGAACCCTGCACCTGGAACATGTGTCCGTGAGCAGCAGGACCACCGCCGAAGTTGTGACGCTTCACAACGCCCGCGAAACCGCGGCCCTTCGAGGTGCCGATCACATCGACAAACTTCGCATCCGAGAAGATGTCTACGAGAACGCGGTCGCCAGCCTTGGTGTTCTCCTGGCCGTCTTCGCCAAGCTCAAGGTCGATTTCCTTTACAAACTTTACTGGGGGCGCATCCGACTTCTTCAGGTGACCCGCTTCGGGCTTGGTCAGCTTGCTTGCCTTCACGAACTCGACAAGACCAATCTGCGCGGCCTCGTAGCCGTCCTTGGCCAGGGTCTTCAACTGCGTAACAACACAGGGACCGGCCTGAAGCACCGTGATCGGGTGAACTTCGCCCTTTTCGTCGAAGACCTGCGTCATGCCGATCTTTTTTCCAAGAATTCCTGTAACTGCCATTTTTCCTCTCCTCATCATGCGAGGCTCATCACCACGCACTGCCGGGTTAATGAAACTACTTCTCGAAAGCCTTAATCTCGACGTCCACACCAGCAGGCAGATCAAGCTTCATCAGCGCGTCCACCGTCTGCTGCGTCGGCTCAAGAATGTCGATCAGACGCTTGTGCGTACGGATCTCGAAAGCCTCGCGAGACTTTTTATCCACGTGCGGCGAACGCAGCACGCAGTACTTGTTCTTGATCGTCGGCAAGGGAATCGGACCCGCCACCTGTGCTCCGGTGCGCTTGGCCGTCTCCACAATCTCGCCGGTCGAGGTGTCGAGCACGCGATAGTCGTATGCCTTCAACCGGATGCGAATTCTCTGTCCTACCATGGCTCTTCTTTCTGAGGAGCCCGAGGAGAGGCATCTTATTCCTGATGCTTCAACTCAGGCCCCTGATTCCACTTACTTAATGATCTCGCTGATGGTGCCAGCGCCGACGGTGCGTCCGCCTTCGCGAATCGCGAAGCGCAGGCCCTTTTCCATGGCCACAGGCGTAATCAGCTCAACAACCAGCTGCACGTTGTCGCCAGGCATCACCATCTCCGTGCCTTCCGGAAGCTCCGCCACGCCCGTCACGTCCGTCGTGCGGAAGTAGAACTGCGGACGATAGCCCTTGAAGAACGGAGTGTGACGGCCGCCTTCTTCCTTCGACAACACGTAAACTTCGCCCTTGAAGTTCGTGTGAGGCGTGATCGATCCGGTCTTCGCC